>WJMN01000018.1 GCA_014727925.1 Microcaldota archaeon | reverse complement strand
TGGGCCCAAGGGGATTTGAACCCCTGACCTACGGCTGTCTTAGACCATTGTATTAGAGGTGGCCATATAAGACCGTCGCTCTAACCAGCCTGAGCTATGGGCCCAAACAAGTTGCAGCCGGCTCCTGTGCCGGATTCAATTTGCGTATTCCACTTTATTGCCCAAATCTTTTTTAAAGCGTGCTTCAAATTCCGGCCGGAGGCAACATTTAAAAATATATGAAGGGGAATTCCAACATGGCGCTATTTGATTTTTCGTCCTTTGCCGAAAAAGTGCTCAACGCAGTGGAAGGAAAGCTTACGGACAAGGAGTCTGGTGTGCTTGAAAGGATGCTTTCTAGGGTAAGGAAAAGGAATACCGTACTTGCAGCAGGCCTTCTTTCTGCGCTGAAAGTGGGCGGAGCCTCCAAGCGAGATATAAACCGGTTTGCGGAAATCCTGGAAAAAGCAAATTACCGGATTCTCCAGGAGAAAAAACCCTTCACTGAAAAAGAGGAGAAGGAAATCGCAAAGATTTTTGAGCGGGCACATATGCCCAAAAAAGCTGAGGCCAGATTCAAGCACAATGTAGTTTCTGATGAGGACGACCTTCTTGCAAATGAACTGGCAGTGCAGATACAGGGAAAAAGAAGGAAGGAGAAGTTTGCTTTTGTCCCGGAAAGGCAGCTAAAGAAAAAAACCGAGCCGCCCAAAGAAGAAAAGAAAAAGAGCCGCAGAGCGTGAGTGGTTATGAAGGTACGGCTTACCCCTGAGCTTTCTTATCTTATTGGATTCTGGAAGGAAAGGCGCACAAAGGAGGGAATCGGAATCAGGGGCGAAGAGGAACAGCTTTCAATATTTGCCCAGGCCGCACTGGAGCTGGAGCTGACCGAGCCTGATAAACTTCTCACCCAGACAGGGGAGGAGGGCAATGACTCCATGTATTTCTACCATACTTCTTACCGCAAGTTTTTCCAGAAAGTAATTGATGATGAACTAGAAAGGTTCAAATACAAGAACGAATACAGCGCAAACTTCCTTGCAGGGCTTTTTGATGCAGTGGGCAGCATAACTGAAGACGGGAAGGTTTTTCTCTCAAAGTGCACCCAGAAGGATGAAATGCTGCTCTACCGCATAGGCTTCAACCCTCTCCGCAAGGGAAAGTCCACATACTTCACCCGCCCTGTCAAGTTCCTGCGCTATATCCATCCCTTCACCAGGCACTATAAGGACCACCCTGTTTTTGAAAAAATATAGGAAGTGTTTTAATTTTTGTTTGCTCCATCCATCCATGCACAGTTTTTCCCTAAGCTCGTCCAAGAAGGTGGAAGCCCTGGACATAACCGAGAAAGTTTCTTCAGTTGTTGGTGGGGGGGCCATCTGCACGGTTTATGTGCCCCACACAACTGCCGCAGTGCTGGTAAATGAGTTTGAGCCCAACCTGAAGCAGGATATTGAGGAGCTTTTTTCAGAAATAGTCCCGGAAGTAACTTACAGGCACGACCGAATAGACAATAATGCAAGGGCCCACCTCTCCGCATCTTTAGCAGGAACTTCTGTTTCGATTCCTCTAGAGGGAAACCATCTTGCACTGGGCACCTGGCAGAGGGTAATTTTTCTTGAGCTGGACGGGCCGAGGGAAAGGAAGGTTTGTGTTCAGGTGGTTTGATGAAGGCAAAGGTTATCTGGAATTCAACCAAGAAGTGGGCGGTGAAGACCGCAGACGAGGTAAAGGAATTTTTGAAAGAAAAAAAAGTGAGTGTGGTAAAGTCCAGGCCGGATTTCACGGTTGTAATAGGAGGGGACGGCACAATAATCTATCACCGGGAAAAGCTGGAGGGCCCGGTATTTGGGGTAGGAAGCGAAAAGAGCTTTATCTGCCAGGCCACCAGGGACGACTGGAAGGAGTCACTCTCAACCCTAATTTCAAAACCTGCTTATGAAGAGAGAATGATGCTGGAGATTGTCCACAGGAAGAAGAAGTACACCGCGCTCAATGATGCTGCCCTCATGTCCAGGAATCATGATGTGGTAACCATTTCTGTTGCAATCAGCGGCGACGAATACTGCTTTGATGCAGATGGGGTGGTGGTTTCAAGCCCTACTGGCTCCACTGCATATGCTTATTCAGCAGGGGGCCCGGTGATAGAGCCCTCAATGGAGGCAATGGGGATTGTCCCGGTTGCCCCGGACAAGAGGCTTTTTGATCCGGTTGTTGTTGGCTCTTCCCATAAAGTTTTCATCTCCTCTCTGAACCCTGCCCACCTTGTAATAGACGGCAAAAAGGAGATAAAAGTAAATAAAGGGGAAAAAATCAGGATTTCAAGGCACCGCAAATCAATGGAGTTTGCAGTTGCTCCCTAGCCCTTCCAAAGGTAAAGGAAGGCAATTAGCCCAACAACAACTGCCAGGCCAAGCAGGTAACTCTCCCCGCCCGAACCCAGCCCGGAATCTCCGGGAATCTCCGAAGCTTCATTCTCTCCCAACTCTGCCGCATGGTATTCTCCTTCTGCTTCAAACTCATAGCTTACTTCTGCAGTGTCCACAAAAATCTCTGTTTTTCCCGGGCTTATGTTGTATTCAGTTCTTCCTTCTTCAGAATAAACCCTCAGGATTGCAGGAACATCCCCCTCCCACTCAACAAAAAGAGTTGTATTTTCTTCTGTGATATACGGCTCGATATATGCCTTTTCATAGAATGTAAACTCTTCAAACCCGGAGTACCCCCCAACTTCTGGTGCATACATGTTATATGCATGGGTGGGCAGTGCAGTGAAGTCTCCCTTGTGCGTTACCCTCAGGGTATAGCTGACTTCAGCATCCTCTAACCGGTCAAAGAAGAAAACAGCCCGGTCTTCCCTTGCTTCCATCCTGTAGCCTCCATAATACCACCAGCCGCGGTCATCTTCATCAATTATTTCCGCACCCATCGGAATCGGGTCTTCTATCGCAACATATTCCCCGCTTCCATTGATCTTCAGGGTAACATTTATGGTGTCTCCGACTTTAGCAACAGTTTTGCTGTATTCCCGCTCAATTTGTATTTCCCCTTCAGGCACTTCATCTGCCCAGTACTTTTTCTCCAGGGTATAGTAAAGTGGCCCGTACCCATCCTTTGTTATTTTTATCTCATGGTCTCCGGCCGGAAGCACCACTACCCCCTCTTCAGCACTTTTGTGGCCAAGCCTTTTCTGGTAAACTTCTTTCCCGTCTAGGAAAACTGCCGCAAGGTAATCTGACCTCAGCTCCCCTGTGCTTTTTGCATATTCTGCAAGGGAGAGCACAGAGAGGGCAGTGTCCTTTGTGCTCCTCCAATACCTCCCCCCTTTGTTTGCCATCAGCCAGTTTACGCATTTTGCTGCGGCTTCATCTTCTCCAGAGCCCACAAGTGCTTCTAGGGCATATGCAGTCATTTCGGTTTCAGTGTGGTACCACCTGCGCTCTCCACCATATTCCAGGCTGCAGTAGTCCCCTGCACAATCCAGAACTGAAAGCAGCCGGTCGCAGCTGCCACCTTCACATTCCGCAAGGGCGCCAAATGCGCCTTCCGGATAGTCACCCACAGTGGAAGGTTTTATTTTCTTGAGCACAAAAAGTGCATAGGGGCTTTTCGCGCCCTCAAGCCAGGTTAGGCCGGAGTCATAAACTCCGTCGTCCACACCTATTCCGGTGTTTTTTGCGATATAGAGCCCATGCATCACATAAGCACTTATCCTCTCATCATGCCCCCTGAACCATCCCCAGCTTCCATCCGGGTTCTGGTGCATGTATATTCTTGCCAGCCCATCCTCCACAAGCCCGGTCAGGTTTTCCTCCCCATAGTATTCCACTCCAAGCTCATCCATGGAATACATCAGCACCACATTGGGAAGGAACCCGCTCATGGTCTGCTCTATGCACCCATAGGGGTAGCTCACAAGGTAGTCTAGGCTCTCAAATGCAGAAGAGATTATGGTGGAGTGCAGGTAGAGGGTGGTTTCCGCCCCTTCGGGCGCAGAGTAGTCAAATTCCCCTTCCTCCCCGGAAACAATGCCCGATTCCCCTTCCAGTATTTCCACTCCGTTTTCCTTTACCTCAAGCCCCAGCTTAAGCGCGTCCCCCTCTCCCCCCTCAACCTTCAGCAGGAGTTCCCCCTCTCCTCTTTCCAGAGCTTTTATAGGTATGTATTTGGTTACTGATTCTCCTGGCTCAAGGCTCACATATCTTACCGGGCTACCCAGAATCAGAAGATTGCTGCTGCATCCCAGTTCTACCCCGAAAGTTTCCCGTTCTTCTCCATAATTGAATATTGTTACAGGTATGGATGCCGCGTCCCCGACTACAAGCGAGGGGGGCGGACTCATCCTCCCGATTACCTCTTTTGTAACAAGCACCTTGCTAGTGCCCATCCCCACCGCAGAACCTTCGTTTGCAATTACTGTAATGTTCCAGGTGGTAAGCGAATCAGGAATATGCCAGATTACCTCTTTTTTGCCTTCTTCTAGTATAAGGTAGGGAATCCAGAGCGCGGTTTCCGGGAATTTCTCCCTTACCTCAATTTCCTCCTCTTCGTGCTCTTCTCCCCCCTCCGGTGCCTCCTTTCCATAAACCGCATCCTCTGCCATCCCCACAGGCCTTGGAAAGTACATCCCTTCCCAGCTGAACATTATACTGTAATCCTCAAGCGGGACCCGGTAAAAGTATTTGTAAATGTCATTCCATTCTGCACCCGAGAGGTCCACTATTGCCTGGTCAACAATCGCTATGGAAGCAGCCGCATTTGAGCGGCTTCCCCCTTTCTCAGCATCAATAACTATTCTTGCAACTCCCCCGGGTTCATAAGCTTCGCTATGCGAGATATTAACCTTAATCCAGTCTTCCCCCCGCACAATATAGTTTGTATACCCTCCGTACCTTTCTCCACCCTGTATAACATAGGGGTAGAGCAGAGCTGTTTGCTCTGCCTCCAGCAGAAAGGTGTTCATCCCCGGGCTTATTTCAAATTCTCTTATTTCCGGCCCAGAATCGATTGAAACCAGGAGCATCCGGCCTCTAACAGGGGAAGTCACCTGCAGGGAAATCTCCTCTCCTTCCACATATTCTTCCTTGTCCAGCTCAGCCTCAAGGTAGTTCCAGTTCCACCAGTCCCAGGGGGAAATGTAAAAGTGCTCTTTTAGGGTTGCCCCTCCGCCACATGCCTCCAGCACATAATCCCCATATTCTGCCGGAGTAAAATTAAACGTGAATGCCCCGTCCACAGTGCTGAAATTTGTTTCAAAAATGGTTTCAGCACTATCGTTCTCCCGGCCATAGTAATATCCATCGGTTTTGTAGATTGTCAAATTTCCCGAGAAGTTCAGGGGCTTATCTCTTCTGTCAAATGCAAGAATGGTTATTGAACTGGTCTTGTTTGCCTCCATGGTCGGAACCAGCGCCTGCAGGTTTACCTCTTCAAGAACCGAGAATCCTGCGTCTGCCTTGCTAACTATTTCACTTTCATCTGTAACCTCCACCTTTACTGTGTAATCCCCGGTGTGGTTTGTCCCGCTCCAGGCAATCACCCCCTCTCCGTTCTCTGTGTAAACCATTCCCTCTGCAACTTTTTCCGGCTGCCAATAGGGGATGCAGCAGTAATAGCTGTCATAAAGCGGCCAGTAGTGCGGGGTCCGGTATATTTCAAACCTCACCTCAGCATCCGCAGGCCCGCCAAAATAATACTCGGTTTCAACTTCCACTTCCACTGTTCTGTTTACCGGGAAAACTTCTTCCCTCGGATGGAGGGAAACATCTATCTCCGGCCGGTCATACTCCTGCACCTCAAAATTGTACCAGCCAACATAGCTCCCGTTTTTCTTCAGGCTTACAGAGTACCACCCAAGCGGTGCCTCCCCATCAACAGGAAAATCAAGGCTCACTCTGGAATTCACCGCGGCAACTGACCGCGAATAAACAGTATTGTAGTCCGGCCCGCTTATTTCAATATCAAATTCCCCTTCAACTGTTTCATAACTGTTATTGTTTTCCCTGAGTATTACTGCTGAAAGATGCATGGTTTCCCCGGGCCGGTAAAGCCTTTTGTCGCTGAATATGTAGCTGGAATACCCATCCCCGGGATGCCAGTATGGTTCAGGATACCCATAATAGCTCAAAGCAAGCTCTGCCTCATCTCCCTGGTGTTCTGCAGTTATCCTGACCAGCCCGTTTGCATCAAAACTGAAAATCCCGTTTTTTCCGGAAACCGTGGTGTTTTCCCAGGATTCCCCGCTTGTATTGTAATACAGGGTTATTTCCCCTCCTTCTACTGCACGTCCGTCTTCCTTGGAAAGAAGCGCACCCATCCCCTCAGGGCCGACAACGGCCATAATCCCAAGCGAAGTGACCCATATTTCTGCTTCTTCCTCTCCCAGGTTGTCCCTTGCAACTATGCGGTATTCTCCTGATGTAAGCTTTGTTTCAAAGGTTTCCTGCGAATAGTAATAATCTTCCGGCCCTGATTCCACTGCCCTTGTTTCGTGGAATACATTTTCCCCATAACTATCATATACATCAAGAGAAAGAGTTCCCTCTGCATGGCTAACGGTTATGGATACCGTTTCCCCCGGGAGGTGTTCCTCTGCAGTATTTATCCACATTGCGCTGGCCATTCCCAGAAGTGCAAGAATAATTAGGAATTTTTTGTACATGCCCGGAGAACCCCTCCAAATTATTTAAATACTGCACCCATGCTTCGTTCCGAGCCGAAAAATCCAGGGTTACCTCTTTAAAGTATTTCGCTTTCTAACCTCACTGATTCCCTATGGACAAGAAGATCATAAAGAAGGGCTCTGCCGAAATCAAGGTCCGGGTTTCCGGTATGATACAGAAGCACAAATTTGATTTGAAAAAGGAAGATTCTGCATTCGGAAAATACTATTTTCTTGAAACCGACCAGCCAATCGTCATTTCTGAGCTAATGCGCGTTGCAAATGAAGTGGATTTCCCAGTCCGCGCACCAACCGGTTTCTTTTTTCCAAACGGAAAAAGCCCAAAGGATTTTGTTGTGAAGAAGTAAGGGATTCCGCCACGCTTTTAAAACTCCTCCACCAAATCACCTTCCCTTTTGCGGTGAGAGGATGCCTGAAAGAAGAGTTTATTCACTTAAGAATTATCCCGAGGAGATGGTTTCTGTTGCATTTGCAAAGACCAGCAGGAGCCCCGAATCCTTTGATAAAATCATTTCCGGGCTGGACCCGGAGTCCACCAGGGATTTCCATGAGAAATGGGTACTCAGGTTCGGCCATGGAAGCGTTGCGGAGCACGCTTCCCTTCATCTTGCCGCAGAAAACATTTCCCGCCTTTCAGTAGAATGCATAGAGTCCAACCGTCTCGGTGCATATACTGAGAAGTCAACCCGCTATCAGAAACTGGACAAGGAGCACGTCCATTTTCCCAGGGAGCTCAAAGGCACAGAATACGAAGATTCTTACAGGGAAACAATCGACCTCCTCTTTTCCACCTATGACTCCATACTTGCAGGCATGGTTGAATACTACCGCAATCAAACCCCAAAGAAGGAAGAGGAATCTGAAAAGAGATATGAAGCAAACCTAAAGCTTATGGCCCTGGACAATGCGCGCTTCCTACTTCCCAACGCAACTCTTGCAAATGTGGGAATTACCTTTAATTCCCGCACCCTGATGCACGCGCTCACCAAGATGCTTTCCTCCCCGCTTGCAGAAGTCCGCGAAATAGGGAGGGAGATGAAGGAGGCTTCCCGAGAATCCCTTCCTACGCTCACCGGAGACCCGGAGCCCAGCACTTATTTAGAGGAAACCGGAATCCAGTTCCACTCCGAGCTCTGGGACCAGCGCAGCGGCTTCGAAAAGAAGGTTGAACTTGCTTCTTACGAAAAGGATGCACTTGAAAAGATCATTTCCGCTTTCCTCTACAAATACTCAGGCCTCTCTTTTGCAGATGCAGCATCCCGTGCCAGGGAAATGGGCAGGGAAGAACAAAAATCCACAATCCAGAAGGCACTTGAAAAGATTTCCAGAGAGCCCCCGATGCGCGAATTCGAGCATGCCTACTACACATTTGATTTGGTAATGGACCAGGGCGCATACGCAGAATTCAAGCGCCACCGCATGCTCACCCTTACCCCCCAGAACCCCACAGTCCACTTAGGCTACCGCACCCCCGAGGACATCAAAAAAGCAGGGCTTGAATCTGGATACACAGCAGCCCTGGACAAGGCCACAGATGCCTTCAGAAAGATGGAAAGGGATTTTCCCTATGCAGCCGGATATATCGCAACAAATGCCCACTACCGCCGCTGCCTCGCCACCATGAACCTGCGCGAGCTCAATCACTTCATCCGCTTGCGCTCAACCCCCTGGGCCCATTTCACAATAAGGGAAATTGCAAACGGAATGCTCCAGGAAATACAAAAAGTGCATCCGGACCTCACATTCTGGATTGAATCACGGAGCTGATTCTCCTATCTCTATTATTCCATAAGAATTGGAAACTCCAAACCTGTCCCCGCTCCCAGAGCAGGAAACATCGCAATGCTCAAGCCCTGTAATCGCGCTCTGGTTCCCGATATATGCCTTAATCACGTTCCCCGAACATTCCAGCTCCACAGCCCAGCTAAGCTCCACAACACGGGAGTTCCCGTCCCCAAGCGCACAAGCCTCATCTCCGGCAGATTTCAAAGAAGCTGCAGCAATTTCCGCCTGCTCCAGCCCGCTCATTCTTGATTCTGCATCCCTGATTGTGCCAAGTGCCCCCACTGCAAATGCAATGAGTGCAAGGCCCATGGAAAAAACAAGCAGGTACTCAACAGTTGCCTGCCCCTTCATGAGCATACATTCTCGTCGCAGCTGTCTGATATACAATCAGAGTCCACTATGCACGGGTCCCCTTCTTTCCCCTTTGCTGTTGCCTCTGCCTTGTGGAGCACTGCTTGCCCGCTCTCCTGCACGCTCTGGCCTGATTTTTCCCCGAGGTCCATCATGTATGCTGCGGCGATTGCAACTATTGCCACAACCACTGCAAGCAGTATCAGCATTTCCGCAGATACCTGTCCTTTCATTTTCTCACCTTATCTAATATAAGTAATATCCTTTTTAGCGCCACTGCCCATCTGCTGCTCAACTTCCTGCTCTATTTTCTTAATCACTTTTTCCCGTGTTTTTGCTTCTTTTTCCAGCTCGTCTAGCCCTATTTCAAATCCGAGTATTTCGGAAAGTTTTTCCACCACATTCTTTGCAGAGGAGTGGTCAACATAGCTCCCATGGGTTTCACCCATTATGCATATTCCGTCTATTTTCCTAAGCTGGGCAAGGCCGGGCACCAGTCCCGCAACCCCTACGATAGAGCCCTTTGTTTCCCCGAAGATTATGCCCTTCTTTTCAAATTCTTTTTTTACCCGCTTGTTGTTTGCAGAGCCAAAAACCCTTCTCTTCTCCCCCACTTTTCCCGTGCTGTAGCCTCCTATGGTGATAATAGTTTTCACCTTCTTCTCCTCCGCGTAATCCAGAATTTTTTCAGCAACCTCATACTGCCCGGTGCTAGATACTGCCTGCACATCCCCGATTATAACCAGAAGGTCCTGTTTTTTCCCCCTGATTTTGTAAACTGTATTTTTGAGGAGTCGCAACCCGCCCTTTTTGCTCATTAGCACCTGGTGGGGAAAATGAGGAGAGTAAATCTCAGCTATTTTCTCCCCCTTCAGCTTTTTTATCATGTATTTTGCCGCTACCTGGCCAATCAGGCCTATTCCGGGCAGCCCGGTAACCATTACCGGCTTCTTCAATTCAACTCCTTTTTTTTCTTTTATTATTGTTTCATCCATTAGAAATCCCCTTTTCTTTTCTGCGGTATTTTGCATATTTGTCATTAGGGTTATATTTTGGCGGGTGCGCAGAAAGAGTTTTAATTCCGCAGTGCTCTTCTTCAAGGGTGTACTCCCCGCAGGATTCACATTTCCTGATCTTTTTCATTTTTCCTCCTCTGCGGAGAATTCACAATCTTTTTTTCCGATTTTTTTGTTGACTGATTTGATTAGATTATCCATTTTCTTGTTTGCTGCCTTGTAGTCTTCTGCATCCACCTTTACCCGGTATTTCCCAGGTCCGACATAATGCGCTCCAACCCCCCCGAGCACGGAGCGGACTACTTCCACCCCGTCAGGTTCATAGCATTTCAGGTGGAGCATCCTGCTCACTTCCACAACAGGCTTCTTAACGTATTTCTGGACAGTTTTCAGTATCTCTTCCCTCAGCGCCCCCTTCACGTCAATTCCCTCAAATGCCTTTTCCCCTGCATCCCGGACTTCTTCTAGGAAATCATAAAGTGTTTCGTAGTGCTCAAGTATCTCGCTTTCCAGCTTTTCGAGGCTTTTCCTGGACTTTGCTTTTTTGGCTGCCACTTCCAGGAGTTTTTTTGCCCTGGTTTTCCTGCGCACCTCATCTAGCTTCCACTTTTTCTCGTCTTCATTTACCCTCTTCCGGGAAACATCTATCTGGTTTTTTTCTTGGTCTATGCGGTGGACGCGCACAACAAGCTTCTGGTTTACTGAAAGGAATTCGTGGATGTTTTTTATCCAGCGGGGAGCAACTTCTGAAATGTGCATGAAGGCCTCCCTGTTTCCATACTCCGAAAGATTAAGGAATGCCCCATAGGGCATTATCTTTTTTACCGTTGCCAAAACAAGCTCGTTTTTCTCAGGGAATTTTTCATCCATATTATTCCAGCTCTTTTACTATTTTCCCGTTTGTGATGATTGCCTTGCCGCCTGAAGAGGAAGCAAGCCTCTTTCCACATACCTTGCAGTCTATTGGCCTAGAAGAATGGCTGAATATGTTCTGCTCGTTTCCGCATTCGCATTTAACCACGATGAATTTGCTCGCCATAATACTTACCTCTGTATCTCAACTTTTTTCTTGGTCCTTCCCCTGAGAACCCGCGGGGTCTTTTTCTTGCATTCCGGGCAGGTGAGCATGAGCTTCTGCCTTTTCCCCTGCTTCTTCACGCTCTTCTCACCCGCTCTTTTTCCTCCGTGCCCCAGAAGTGAGCGTTCATGCTTCCTGTTGCCTATTGCAGTGGTCCTTGCCTTTCCCTTGCTCGCAATCTTTACCTTCATCCTGGTGTGCTTCCGGCAGTGGGGGCAGTATGCGTTAATCTCTTTTGGAAATTTCATGAGAAAACACCTTCTTCTAAGCAAGAAGCTCCGCCATTTTTTCCTTGAGAAGCCACTGGGCCTCATCAGGGGGGAGCTCCGCCTCGTCGCCCTTTTTGAAAGGGCCATATATCCTTTCATCTAGTCCTTTGTAAGGGCTAATATCCTTGAGTAGCCTAATCCTTTTAATATTATCTTTTCTCTCCCCCCCGTTTCCCTCTTCGAAAATGAATGAAAGCCGGGACTCATTTTCCTCTATTGCACGGGAGAGATGCCCGAAGAATTCCGCTTCTTCCTTCGCAAGTCCTCCTGTGTCTGTTTTTCCGCGCAGGGCAAGCAGCATGAGCTTCTCGTTCCTCTTGTTCACGATTGCCCGGACAATTTTTTTCAGGTTTTCATATTCTTTTATCACAAGTAGCTTCTTGGATTCTATTGCTTCCTCCCGCTTCTCATCTAGGAATTTCTGCATCTGGGAATAGAAATCACCATCAACTTTGTACAGCTCGCTTGAAGCGACTTCGGCCCGTTGCATCTCTCTGAGCTTGGAATAATTAAGCATGTTCCACCCTTTCTTATTTTGGTAAGTAGGGATTAAAAAAGTGCAGGAAGGCTGCCTTCCGGTGGGAAGATTTAAATGGGTGCACCACATAAACTATATTATCGCCTTGGGTGGGGTGTGATGCATAATGCCTGCTAGCAGTAAAACCAAAGAAATTGAAATCCTTCCTGCCATCCTGGTCAAAGACCGCCACCGCTTTCTGGAGCAGGTGGAGATGGTGAGGGAATATGTAAAAGGCGTCCACGTGGATGTGATGGACGACATATTCGTACCCAACAAGACAATCGGGCCCCGGGAGCTCGAGCCCCTTCCCAAAGGAACCGAATACTCACTTCACTGGATGGTGGAGGAGCCGGAGAGGTGGATTGCAACGATGCCCGGACCCCATACTCACATGGTGCACGCAGAAACCCTGAAGTCTGATTCGCATTTTGGCCTTATCCTGGATACGGTGAAGGATACCGGAGGAAGGCTTGGCATTTCCATAAATCCTGAAACCCCGCTTGATTCTGTGCTTGGCTACCGGGACAGGGTTTCTAGGTTTCTGGTAATGTCTGTTGTGCCCGGATTTGAGGGGCAGAAGTATCTCCCAGAGATTGAGCCCAAGATAGAGAGGCTCAGGGAAACCTGCCCCGAGCACGAGATTGAAGTTGACGGGGGGATAAATTTTGAAACCGCCCCTCGCGCGGCAAAAGCAGGAGCAGATATCCTTGCAAGTGCAAGTACCATCTTCCGGGCGGAGAATCCTGGCGAGGCAATAAAGCGGCTAAAGGCCCTTGCAGAGGAGGCATGAAAATATGGCACCTTTCCACAAGATACAGGACATAAAGAAACTGAAGCTGATTGCAAACACCATAAGAAGGGATGTAGTGGATATGCTCACAGAGGCAAAATCCGGCCATTCTGCAGGCTCCATCGGGCTTGCGGACATATTCACCGCACTTTATTTTAATGTGCTCTATCACGACCCGGAAAACCCGGAGTGGGAAAACAGGGACAGGCTGGTGCTTTCAAACGGCCACGTCTGCCCTGTCATGTATGCGGCAATGGCAAATGCAGGATATTTCCCAAAGGAGGAGCTTAGGACCCTGAGGAAGCTTGGCTCCCGCCTCCAGGGCCACCCCCACCGCACAGCCCTTCCGGGAATAGAAAACAGTTCCGGCCCCCTGGGCCAGGGAATTTCCATTGCAGTGGGAATGGCGCTTTATGCAAAGAGGGAGAAGAAGCGCTGGAGAGTCTATTGCATTGTGTCTGACGGGGAACAGCAGGAAGGCCAGGTATGGGAAGCACTGATGCTCGCCTCAAAGTACAAGCTGGGCAACCTCACTGTAATAATGGACCGCAACAACATCCAGATTGATGGTTTCACCGAAGAGGTCAATCCCCTAGAGCCGATTATTGCCAAATACCAGGCATTTGGCTGGCACGTAGAAGAAATTGATGGCCACAACATCCAGAGGATAATTGATGCATGCAACCAGGCAAAGGCGGTTTACGAGAGGCCCACCCTGGTCCTCGCCCACACCATCCCCGGAAAAGGAATTCCCTTTATGGAGTTTCTGACCGAATGGCACGGAAAGCCCCCGAGCCCGGAGCAGGCGGCAGAAGCCTACAAAATCCTTGAGCTTGACCGGGCAGGGATAGAGGAGCTGTGATTTTTATGGAAAAAACAAAATACATTGAATCTCCTGAAGAAAAAAAAGCAACAAGGGACGGATTTGGAAAAGCCCTTCTTGAACTGGGAGAAAAGGATCCCAATGTATGGGCACTTTCTGCTGATTTGAGCGGCTCCACCCGCACAGAATGGTTCGCTAACAGGTTCCCCAGCAGGTTTGTCCAGGCAGGGGTTGCAGAGCAGAACATGGCAGGGGTTGCAGCAGGCATTGCCTCCTGCGGAAAGCGGGTTTTTATTTCCGGCTTTGGGGAGTTTTCTCCGGGAAGGAACTGGGAGCAGATAAGGGTTTCCATCTGCTACAATGATGTGCCTGTGGTGGTGCATGCTTCCCACACAGGAATCACTGTAGGCCCTGATGGGGCATCCCACCAGATTCTTGAGGACATTGCACTGATGCGCTCTCTTCCCAACATAAATCTCATTGCCCCCTCGGATATCCTTCAGGCAAAGAAGGCAACCCACCTGCTCTATGAGCAGAACATGCCTGGATACCTCCGCACAAGCAGGGAAAAGTTTCCCACGTTTAGCTCAGAAGAAACTCCTATGGAGCTAGGCGGCTCAAACCTTTTTGAGGACGGCGATGATGTTGCGATACTTGCATGTGGCCCGATGCTCTGGCAGTCCCTGCTTGCAGCAAGGAATCTCAAAAGCAAAGGAATTTCCGCTTCCGTGGTTGATGTTTATTCGCTCAAGCCCCTAGATAACAAGATGGTTGAGGAGATGGCAAATAAGACTGGCCTCCTGGTAACAGCGGAAGAGCACCAGGTATCCGGCGGAATGGGAAGCGCAGTTGCCGAAGCGCTTACAGCGCACAAAACTGATGCGGTGCTGCGCAGGCACGGTATCTACAACCGCTTCTGCGAATCAGGGAGCGCTGCAGAGCTAATGCGCAAATATAAGCTTGATGCTGCAGGAATTGAAGAGATTGTAACTGAAGAAGTTAAGAAAAATAAAGGGTGAAAATATGAAATTTTTTCTGGACACAGCAGATGTTGTAGCAATAAGGAAGGCAAAGGAGATGGGAATGTGCGACGGAGTAACCACAAATCCCTCTCTTATAATGAAATCAGGAAGGGACCACAAAGAGGTAATCCAGGAAATATCCGGAATTGTGGAAGGCCCCATAAGCGTGGAGGCAATCTCTGAAGATGCAGAAGGAATGGTCAGGGAGGCAGAAGAGTTTTCCGGCTGGGGCAGGAACATAGTAATCAAGGTTCCCATGACAAAGGAAGGGCTCAAGGCAGTGCGTATTCTGAAGGATAAAGGCATCCGCACCAATGTTACCCTGGTGTTTTCTCCTTCCCAGGCACTCCTTGCAGCAAAAGCAGGGGCAGCATATGTTTCTCCGTTTGTAGGGAGGCTTGATGATATTTCCCAGGATGGCATGTTCCTGGTTGCGGAAATTCTGGACATCTTTGATAATTATGATTTTGATACGGAAGTAATAGTTGCCTCCATCCGCCACCCCGGCCATGTTGTGGAAGCGGCCCGCCTCGGCGCACATATTGCAACTGTTCCTGCAGCCGTTTTGGAGAAGCTCTACAACCATCCCCTCACAGACAGGGGAATAGAGAAGTTCCTTGCAGATTACGAGAAATCCAAGAAATAGCCCCTTACTTTTTTTCAGGGGTTAGCTCAATTTCTGTTCCATCCACTGCGGCAACCGCATCCGGGAAAATTTCCCGCGCTTCCCTTGCAAGGGAACTCCCGTTCCTGTATCTGCCGCTTATGTGGGTGAGCACAAGCCTTTTCACTTCCCCCATATCTGCAATTTTTGCTGCCTGCTTTGCAGTTGAGTGCCCGCGGAGTTCTGCCTCCTCTTTGAGGTCTTCACCAAAGGTGGCTTCATGGATGAGGAGGTCTGCGCCCATCGCTGTTTTTGCAATCCCCTCATCATAAACAGTGTCCCCGGTATAGACAATCTTCCTTCCTCTGCGCACCCAGGAAACATCAGAAAGCTCAACTCTTTTTCCCCCCACTTCCACAAACCCCTTTTTCTGGATTTCCGTAAACATCCTTCCTTTCAGCCCCAGTTTTTTTGCTTTTGCCTCGTAAAACTTGTTTTTGTCATCTTCAAGGAATACAAACCCAAAAGCATTACTCCTCTGGTGCTTTACCCTGAATGCAAATATTGAGTAGTCTTTCCCACGGTAAATTTCCCCCTCCTCTATCTCCCGTATGTCCAGGAAGGAAGGGTCCCAGCCCATAGTCGGGCTTATTCCAGAAAGCATACGCTCAAATCCCCTCGGTGCAAATATGGTTATCTTCTCCCTCTCCGTGTTCATCCTTATTGTTTCAATCAGCCCGAATATTCCCATCACGTGGTCAAGGTGCAGGTGGGTGATGAATATTGCATCAACTCCCCCGTAACCTATGCCCCTGCGCATCATTTCCCTCTGGCACCCTTCTCCACAGTCCCAGAGGAACAGCTTATCATATTTTAGCGCAATCGCAGGCATTGCCCTGCTTGCACTAGGCACTGCTGCACTTGTCCCGAGAAAGGTGACCTTAAGCATAATTCAGGTTAAGCAAAGAAGAGTTTAATAAAAGAAAGGGATGGGGGCTAGGCCCTTTTCTTGGGCTTTGCCTTGCTCTTAACTATTTTTACTTTAGAAGGAGTAAGTATGACAAGGTCCTGGGTAAGCAGTGCAATGTCCCCGTTTGATTTTTCGCAGTTCATCTTGAGCTTCCCGATTATGTTTTTGAGCCTGTTGGGCTGCTTGGATAGGGCATGCACATTCAGGATTATGATGTTTTTGGAGGTAAGCTCCTTCATTGCCAGGTTTGCGTCCCCCTCGTTTCTGAGGTCAATCCTTTTTACATAAAAGTCTGCCGGAGGGTTTACTGCGTCCCCTTCTTCTTCCAATTCCAGATAATGTTCAATATCAGGGACTTCTTCCCTTTCCTTTCCGCCCATAATCTTGTCGAATATACCCATTACAACACCTTGCCTAGAGAATTACCCTATTTGGATAAGCAAATTTAAATAGCTTATCCTCAGCACTCTGTGTGGTATGTGGGATTATAGGTTTTAAAAAGTTAGCAAGAATACCGGAAGCATATGTTTATTAACCATTTCCACTAATGTCCTTTGGGTGGACAGATGCCTTCTTTTGATGACTTCATAGCAGAATCCAGGGTATTCCGGGACAGGGATGTGCTTTCTCCCCATTATATACCGGATACACTCTATTTCCGCGACCACCAGATAAAGGAGCTGATGTCTGCCCTTGCGCCTGCCCTCATGAGCAAGAAGCCCCGCAACATATTTATTTACGGGAAAACAGGAACCGGAAAAACCTGCTCCGTAAAGCAGATTACAAAAAAGTTTGAGGAGAAGGCAAACGGCCGCTCAAGAATAGTTTACATAAACTGCAGAATACACAACAAGCCCTACCGGGTGATGCTCAAAGCGGCAAAGGCGGTGATGGAAGGGTTTGACAAGCAGGGGTATGGCCTTCCCCACATTTATGAGCGGCTCCTGATCTGGGCAGGAGAAGGGAAGCACCTTGTGATGGTTCTTGATGAAATAGACATGGTAAAGCACCTTGATGAGCTTCTTTATACGATAACCCGGGCAAATGATGAGCTTGAGGCAGGCGGGGTTTCTCTAATCGGCATTTCCAACCGCCTGCTTTTCAAGGAAGACCTTGATCCCCGGAGCAGAAGCAGCCTTTATGAGCGGGAGATGGTTTTTCCGCCATATACTGCAAACCAGCTCCAGAAAATACTCCACCAGAGGGCAGAGCTTGGCCTCCATACCGGCGCCTATACCACAGGCGCAATAAACCTTGCCGGCGCAATCGCGGCGCAGGAATCGGGCGATGCAAGGTATGCGCTCAAGATACTTTGCAGGGCCGCAGAAATGACAGAGGAAGGCGAAAGCGAAAAATTAACCGACAGGGAGGTAAATGCGGCAAGGGAGCTTGTTGAATTTGACATTGTAAAGGAAGCAATAGACAAGCTCCCAGAAAACCACCAGGTGGTTCTTTACGGGGTGGCCCGCCTTTCCATTTCCGGGAGCAGGTATGCCCGGCTGGACGAAACAAATGACGGATATCTTTTTTCCGGAGAGGTTTATGAAGAGTACACCACGCTCTGCAAGCGCCTCAAAAAGCAGGCGAAAACTGCACGCAGCTACCGCAGCTACCTAAATGACCTGGAGATGCTTGGGCTGATAACTTCAATAGAGAGCGGCAAGGGGATACGTGGCCACACAAAGCTGGTTAAGATGGGGCACCCCCCGCGGGAGGTAATCAAGCTCCTTTCAAAGAGGCTTGAGGGATGATATGGATATTGTTGATTTTCTTTACCAGGCAGGTTCACTAAAAGACGTTGACCGCTCAGGTTGGAAAACAGTTGGAATAACCCCGGAAAGCGTTTCTGAGCACAGCTACCGAACTGCACTTATTGCATATTTTCTCGCAAAAGAAGAAGGCATAGAAAACAAGGAGGGTGTGCTGCTTGCCGCACTGCTCCATGATGTGCACGAGGCCCGCACTACCGACCTCCATCTTGTTGCAAAACAGTATGCGGAAGTAGATGAAAAGAGGGCAAGGGAAGATGCGCTGGAAACCTTGCCCGATTTCCTCAGGCCTTTTAAGGATAAGCGGATTATGGAGGTTGTGAAGGATGCGGACAAGCTTGAATGCATTTTCCAGGCAAAAGAGTACCAGGACCTGGGAAACCCCTATGTAAAAGACTGGATAAAAAATGCATCCTCAGTGCTCCGCACTCCTTCAGCAAAGAAGCTGTGCAGGCAAGCCCTTGAAAGGGATGCATTTGCCTGGCTGTTTGAGGCGAGAAAATGAAGAAGCTGCTGATAATATTCCTTCTGCTTGCTGCTTTTTCCGGATGCATCAACATGCGCACTATAGATGACTGCAGGAACCTTGACGCGCAAGAAGAGGCATCCAAAAATCCCTGGCTCCTGAATCCTGCAGGGGCGCTTGATGAGCATTACATAATGAAGGCAAACATAAGCTGCTGGCATTCTGCGGCAATAGCATACGCAGCAAAAAACAATCCCTCAAACGCAACCGCCTGCTGCGAGGAGATAAGGCAGGTTTCCACCGACCCGGATGATAAAGACACCCTTTATCGGGAGTATGTGCTGTGCATTGACAGTATTTCCACGAGGCTTGCTGACCCCTACATCTGTGAAAGGATAACTGATGAAGATTATGAGTTTGAAAAAAACAGGTGCATGGCCCATGCGGAAAAGCCGGAGCCGGTTTGCGTGGCTACTGCATTTTCCCTTCTTGCACTGGGCTTTGCATTTTTATCAAGAAAAAGATGATTATTCTTCCTGCTCACTATCCATTATTTCAAGGGCTTTTCTTACGCTCATTCCTTCCCGTATTCCCAGGTCATCTGCCCAGGTTGTTTTCCCCTGTATCTTTGCATTCAGAAGATCCGGGTAATCTTTTACCCCCTGTACAAATGCTGCAACATCCCCGACTTTTTCTGCAGTGCTCCTGCTTATGTAGCTACAGGCAATATATCCGTATTTTGCCTTTACAATCACCAGGCTGAGATTTCCAATTTGTTGCTTTATTCCTTTATACTCCCTCTCCCCGAATTTAACGGCATCCACGCTCAGAACCTCCCTTCCCTGCGTTCACGCCTTTTTTGGGCCTGCCGTTTCTTTTTTTCAAAAATCTTCCTGTGTTTTGCACAGCTTATGCAGTAGTATTCAACAGTAGTTGACATTGCACTAACATTTTCTTCATCGCGCAAATCAGTGCTGTAGGAATTTCGCCTTTCATATTCGACTGCTTTCTCCCTCGGGACTGCCCGCCCGCAGGAGACACAGGTCATGAGTCTATCGCGTCCTCTTCTCTTTTTTCCCATTGTCACAACCTCTTGAAAAGTTCACCCAGCTTACCAAGCTTTGTTCCGCTGAGCGTATATACTATTGCTGTATTGATTTTAAATAAGTTGTTCTTTAGAACAGGCCCCAGCCCGCAGCTCCCTGCGATGTTTGTCCCAAGCAGCGGATTGAATGAGGGCATAAGCACAAGCCTGTTTTCTCCCCCGCATTCCGGGTAGCGTTCCCTGATTTTTTCCCGGTTTGCTTTCATTTCCACCCATACCGGGTGCCATTCCCCCTGCATCTTTAGCTGCGGATGGTTGTGCCCCATCAATATGGTACCGCACTCCATTACTTCTTCAGATGGCCAGGCATGCCCATGAAAAATCCCCAGGCCATTATATGCAAATCCTCCGTGCCCGACAACTTCAATTCCGGGAATCCGTTCTATTCCCCCATCATGGTTTCCTTTTACCACGATTATTTCTGCGTGCTCTCCCACTTCTTTTATGTATTTCCTAGCTTCCCGAGGTATCCCCACTACCTTTTCTTTAATATCCCCAACTATAATTAGTTTGCCTCTTCCTGTTTCTCCAAGCACTTCCAGGGTTTTTTCAGCAAGCCTTTGCGAGATTTCCGAACTCCTCACTCCCCGCTCAAAAAGGGCGCATTCCATCCCAAGGTGCAAATCAGAGATAAGCAAGGCATCCTCATAGACTGCTGCTTCCTTTCCGAAAAGGAACTTCACTTAACCTTCACCGCATACCTTCCCGGCGCCTTTACCTCAGTGATTTTTCCGATTCCGGATTTTTCCGGGTCAAGCACAATCAACATTCCGGAAAACCTGTCACTGAGTTCATCAGAGCCGCAGACCGGGCAGGTTTCGCCTTCTTCAACTATTTTTCTGCAGTTTCTGCAGGCCTTCATTTTTTAGCCTCCTTTTTACTTTTCTTTACTGCCGCCTTCTCCGCCTTTTTCTCCTTTTTCCACCTTGAGACCCCCAGCCCCTCAGAGCGCATGGTAAGGCCTATCTTGGTATCAGAAGTCGTGCTTTTCAGGCTCACAGTTGAAACCTTCAGCACAGTGTCATCTCCTGTTTTGAGGGTTTTTCCCCGCTTTGTGCTCAGTGCCTTGGTTTTCTTGTCATAGAAAAATTTCTCATTTCCTATCTGGGAGATGTGTATGAGTCCGTCCAGCGGCCCAATTGATGCAAAGGCCCCGAATTCCACAATTTCCTTAACCTTTCCAAGGAAAACCTCGTTTACGTGGGGAATGAATGAGATTGCATTGAAATTAACCTTGTAGTATATCCCGCCGTCTCCCGGGATAACAGTCCCCTGCTTTTCTGCCTCAACATCCTCAATTGCTATTACCATCCCCAATTCCCTGAAGATTCTCCTCTCGTATTTTTCCCTGAGTATTTTTGTGATTGCTTCGTTGAGGTTCATCACCAGCATGTTGGGGGGGACCCTTACGGTGTCCTCGGCATTCAGTTCATAATACATAATCAGTCACCGGCAACCCAATATTTACATGCATAAAATTTAAAAAGGGGGTTTAGCCCCCCCTGTTCCTTATCAGAAACAGTGTATGCTCCTTAATTGCCTTAGCATAAAACTCACTCAGGTCATTTTTTTCCTTCATGTGTTCTCCAAGCAGTCCCACTATTTCGTGATGGCCTTCCCTGTGTGCAAGCATTATTGCAGCATAGTTCTGTGGTTTATCAATATCAAATTCACCTTCCTCCAGCATACCACTGACCAGGCCGGACTCTCCGGCTGCAGATGCATATGTGAGCGCACTGTAGCTGCACCCGTCTGTTTCTTCAGGTGCGGCACCTTCTTCAAGAAGCCGCCCTGCCCTTCCCCACTGCCCGGCCTGCGCTGCAAGCAGCAGGTTCATATTGAGCTTTTGCTGCAGTTTGGGGGGAATACTTTTCTTTTGTTTTCCGGGAACCGGGGGAAAGCTTTCCCTATCATTCTTCTCCGGCTTCTTTTCAATTTTATTCCTGACCATTCTTCTGCCCGTATATCTCTTAGAACACAATACATATAAACAAAAAGGCGTAATTTTTGGATTTTTAAGTAGTTGCTAACGAACACTTTCCCGGGCAAGCAGCCTGATGGTTTCCGGGTCCCCGTTCTCCACGGCCTTTTCATGTGCGCTTTTTCCATATATGTCCAGGCCTCCGGCATCTGCCCCTGCCTCCAGGAGAGCCTTCACGGTTTCTGAATTCCCGTTGAGCGCCGCCTTCATCAGCGCAGTTTCACACAGTTTGTCTTTTGCATCCAGTTTCGCCCCCGCCCCAATTAGAAGCTTTGCCATTTTCCAGTTTCCCCTGAATGCCGCCCGCATCAGCGCAGTTTCCCCGTACCTGCTTTTTAAGTCCACATCTGCATTCGCCCCAAGCAGCATTCGCCCCATCTCAAGGTCCCCTCTCCATGCCGTATTCATCAGCGCAGTTCTCCATATTTTGTCTAATGCATTTACCTTGCTTCCCCCCTCAATCAGAAGCTTTGCTGCTATTATACTGCCTTTCCATGCCGCCTTCAGCAATGCAGTTTCCCCCCTCAAATCCTTAAGGCAGACATTTGCACCTGCCTCCAGGAGTTCTGTTACAGCACCTGTGTGGCCCCGGAAAGCAGCCTTCATCAATGCAGTTTCTCCCCGACTGTCCTGAAGGTCCATTCCCACGCCCAGGACAGCCAATCTTTGTATAATCTGGGCATTCCCCTGCCAGGCTGCAACCATTATCACTGTACGGCCTTCATAATCCTCAGCTTCTACATCTGCCCCCTTTTCAATTAGCTTTTCTGCAATATCGTTTTCCCCTTTCCACACTGCCCTCATCAGAGGAGTCTTTCCCTCGTTGTCCCTTGGGTCAATATCCGCCCCTGCCCTGAGCAGAAGCCCAAAAATTTCCTCATCCCAGTGCTCTGCTGCCACCATCAATGCAGTCCCTCCCCAGTGGCACTTTGCATCAACCTCGGCCCCGTGCTCAAGAAACAGCCTGACCATCTCCCCCTTCTTGTGGAGGGAAGCGATGCTAAGAGCCCTCCAGCCTCCGCTCCCGGCTGCATTTACATCAGCTCCTGCCTCCAGCAACTTTTTCGCATCTTCAATATTTCCGTGCTTTGCAAAAGTGAGCAGGAGGCGGCTGCGGTCTATGACCCCCTCTTCAAGAGGAGTTCGCCTGCTCCTGAATTCTCCATCTGGCCCCTCCCTGTGTTCTATGCCTTTTTGTATCTGAATTAGTTTCATGCTCCTCTCTTTCTATTTTGCCCCACAATGCTTAAAAGAGGTATTTTTTGGTATTTTGTAGAAAAAGAACCATTAAAAACACCGGTCCAAAATCAAACAACATGCAAAAATTGCTTACTTTGCTGCTTCTTCCGCTCCTGCTGCTTTGCGGATGCGCAGGTGAGGGCAACACACCGCCTGGAGAAGAGCAGCCCCCGCCCCCCTCCATAAAACATTATTCCTCAGGAATCCTCTTTTTTGATTATCCTGACTGGGAGGATGTCCCTGCAGAAGACGAGGAAATGTTCATGCTTAAAACAGATGGGAATTGCATTTTTTCCGCAGCACGCTACCTAGCTGCCTCTGTTTTCCTTAAGGAAAGGCTGGAAGAGGATTTCGGCGCAGAGTTCAGCGGCGAATATGCAGAATATGCAGTTCCCACAGAGCAGGAGACATACCATGCAAAAACCCGCATAATCTACTGTGATTATGAAACATATGCAATTTCCATGGTGTGCCCGGAACCCCCTGATGCTCCTATACTTTCTTCTGCTGGATGCGAGAGGAAAAACCTAAATACAAAACCAGGTCTTGGCCTGATGCCCCTCCCTGCAAACGACAGCTCTTCACTGATTGTGCCTGCGTTTAGGGAATCCCGGGAAAATGGCGCGGATGTACTTTCCTGGTATTTTTTCTGGGGCCCGCTTGAAAACAACTGGACAGTTGCTGACCACCTGATGGAGCCCATTTCCTATGAAGGCAAAACCGCAGTCCTCATGAATGTAATATACTCAAATGTGCTCGGAGAATACCCGGAGCGTTACGAATCATTTGATGAGCCCGGATTCAGGGAGGATTTTGCTGATTTTTCGGTTGAGTTTGTAAAGCGCTACAAACCCGACTATTACTTTGTTGGGGGGGAAGTGGACATCTACCTTAATTCCCACCGCGGGCAGGTCCCCGCATTCAAAGAACTCCTCTCCCATACATATGAGAGGGTAAAGGAGGAGAGCCCGGAAACCCAGCTCGGAGTGGTGGTAACCTACCACTATGCAAAGGAATACAATGCAACAGACATAATACAAGAGCTTGCCCCAGAATGCGATTTAATAGGATATACAGTCCACCCTTATGAGGGAAGCTACAATTATTCCAATGTTTCTAGGGGAATGGAGTACCTGGAGGAGGTTCCTGAAGTGGTCCCGGGAAAACCTTATGCAATACTTGAAACAGGCTGGAGCTCTTCAGAATTTTTAGGCTCCAGCGAAGAAAAGCAGAACCAGTTCCTAGAGGATTTTTTTTCCTATTATGAACGCACAGATGCCGAATTCGTAATCTGGTTCAGCCTGCATGAGTGGAGTGACTGCACTGAAGCTGCAGCTCCTTATGTTGAAGACTTCCCCGAAGTGCAGGAAAATGAGGAGTACATGGAGCGATTCAGGGAGTATCTCTGCAGCCTCGGGCTCAAGAACCCGGACGGGACCCCTAAAAAATCATGGGCCACATGGCAGGAATACACAGAGGAATAAGATGCACAGGTGATTTCTAACTTGGCTAAATATTCTGGATTTTTCTCTATGGCCAGAGCATTCAGCCCACTCTAACTTCTAAGCCCCCAGAGTATATATGTGTAATCTGCCTAGGCACCCAGGGCATGGGAGGCTATAAAAGACTGAGCCAAGGAAACCATTTGTATGGACTTTAAACCGATTGCAATTTTGGCCCTTGCCCTGCTTTTGTTTGGTTGCCCAGGGCAGAAATGGGATATCTACACAAATGAAAAATTCAGCGTAAGCTATCCCGCAGGAAAAATAGAGCAGACTGCGGGAGACGAAGTCTTCAAGGTTTCAGACGGCCTCTGCCAGCTCACGGTTACAAAAATTTCAGGCCAGCCATCTTTTGATGCATTTGTAACATATATAAAAGGGATTTATAGCGACACAGAAGGAGTTAGCCTTGCAAGCGAAAAAATAACCGGCTCTTCTGCCGAATTCAGGGTGCTTGCAGATGCAGAAGAACACAGCTACAAAGCCGAAATAAAAATGATTCCATGCGGGGAAAAAACAGTGTACATAACCATGTTCGCATGCGCGGAAGGATGGTATGACCAGGAGAATTCGGAGAGGGCCCTTGGCTCTGTACAGTGTAAGTGATAATATGAAAGCCTGGATTATTTTGGTGCTGGCTGTTGCTTTTCTCCTTGCTGGGTGCCCCCAGGAAACGGCACCTGAAATTTCCGCTCCTGAGCCGGAGCCAGACCCTGAACCAGAACCAGGAACCAGCCCCATCACAAAACCAAAAGGAACCCAGCTTCCAAACGATACAGAAAAACTGACTCCTGCAATGGATAACTACCCGCCTATGCTCCATTTAGGTGAATACGAAGAGCCAGTCCCCATGCCTTATCCAATAAGCACAAAAGGCGCAGAGGATTCTGCATTCATCAGCCCGGATGGAGGCACATTCTATTTTTTCTACACCCCTGATGTGCGGATTCCGGTTGAAAAACAGGTGCTAGATGGGGTGACCGGAATTTACCTCACCCGCAAAACACCATCCGGCTGGTCGGAACCCGAGCGCATAATCCTCAGCGATGAACTGTCCATGGACGGCTGCCTTTTTGTGCAGGGGAGTAAGGCCTGGTTCTGCTCGGTGCGCGGCGGGAATTACCGTGAGGTTGATATCTGGACCGCAGAGCAGCTTAATGGGGAATGGTCCAACTGGGAGAATGCAGGGGAGATGATAAACCTTGAATACGAGGTGGGAGAGCTACACATAACCCGTGATGGAAATAAGCTTTATTTCCACTCGGAAAGGGAAGGCGGAAAAGGCGGTTATGACATTTATGTGTCAGAAAAAGTTAGTGGGGACTGGCAGGAGCCGGAACCGGTTGAAGCCGTAAATACCGAAGCAATGGAAGGATGGCCGTTCATAAACCAGGAAATGGATGAGCTCTGGTTTACCCGCACCCATTTCGGAACACCTGCAATCTATAAATCAGAATTAATCAATGGGACATGGCAGGAGCCGGAACTAATCATTTCACAGTTTGCAGGGGAGCCAACACTGGATGATAAAGGCAACATCTATTTCACCCACCATTTCTATGATAACGGGACGATGCTTGAAGCAGACATTTACGTTGCCTATAAAAAGAATGATTGAGTTTTCCCGGCTATGCCCAAAAAGGCAAAAGTTCGTTTCGGCTCTGCAGGAATTCCCCACCAGTGTGAAGGAGAGACATTTGACGCGGTAAAATGCTCGCGTGAACTGAACCTGGGGGCCCTTGAGCTGGAGTTTGTGCGTGGGGTTTACCTTAATGAGGAAAGCTTGCGGGAACTCAGGAGAGAAGCAGAGAAGTTTGATGTGCGCCTCTCTGCCCATGCCCCTTATTGGATAAACTGCTGCTCAACTGAAAAGAAGAAACAGGAAACAACCCTGAGGAATCTCTTTCTTTCTGCACAAGCCTGCCATTGCTCAGGCGCCAGGGTTGCAGTATTCCACCCAGGCTACTACCAGGGCAAAACCTCCAGAGAATGCCTAGAGCTCACAAAAGAACGGTTCAGGGAACTCAAAACCCAAATGGACAATCATAAAATAAAAGGCCTAAAGCTGGGCGCAGAAACAGTAGGCAAGAAATCCCAGTATGGTTCCCTGGATGAGTGCATAGAGCTCCACAACAGCGTAAAGGAAATAATGCTGGTAATTGATTTTGCCCACCTGCTTGCAAGGGGCGACTGGCCCTGCAAAACCGAATCCGATTATGCCAGGCTCCTTGAGTATGTTGAAGAAAAAATTCCTGGATATACGAAGGATTTCCATGCTCATTTCTCCTGCATAAACTACTCAGAAAAAGGGGAGCGCAACCACCTTCCATTAGAGGGGAAAAACCCTCCCCCCTACAAGCCCCTCATGAAAGTGCTTGCAGAAAACGGTTACGGAGGCGTAATAATCTCCGAATCCCCAAAGCTGGAATTTGATGCACTTAAGATGCAAAAAGAGTATCTCCGGTATGTTTGAAAGTTGCCAAAACCCATTTAATTTTAAGAATCCCTAAGTACGCAACACTTGGCGCCCAGGCCTTTGCAGCAGAACCCGCGGCTTCTTCATTTTCCTAGATACTGCCGGAGACTTTGCTTTTGCTTTTAGCACTCGGGGTGGTGCTCTTTCAAGCTTCTTTTTTATCCGCATAAACTTGCTGCCCTCCCCAAAAGTTTCGCTGAGGTTTTCTAGAACCATATCAAGGATTGCAGATTCATGGTGATCTCTGCCCGCAACAGAACCAAGAATGTGTATTGCTTCCTTCTCATGGCCGTTCTTTAGCCCTATTAGGGCACATTCAGCAAAAAATCCGTCGTTTTCCCGGCCCGCTGCCCCTTCAGCAGTTTTCACCATTATTTCCATCAGTTTGTCAGATTCAACTTTGTTTTTTATGCACCTTGCCACCATGCCCTCTGCCACATCCTTCACCCTCTCATTCCAGTGGTAAAGGGCAAGGCTGAGCAATTCCATGCCCACAGGAACAGAGTTTATGCCGTAGCGCTCCGCATTCTTTTTAGCTGCAAAAACAGAGCGCTCCTGCAACCAGGGGTCCCCACCAGAGATAAATTGCCGTAAGCGGTCGATGTCCACAGGGGGGTCGATTGCAGTGCCGTTGTCGCCCATATGAATAAGCACATCTCAGCAAATATTTTTTAAGCTAATCCAGCACCTTAGCGCTTCCCGGCAAGATTTTTTGCAGATGGTGCAGGCCGGGTGTTCCTGCGGGACATCTTAAACATCCTGAACTTCGTCCGCTGCCTGCTGAACCAGCCAGGGGGCCTGTTGAATTTTCCTATTGATGCTTTTGTGTAAATGCTTCTTGCTTTTGCTGATTGGCAACCGACTAATTTCCCATCTGCCGCCTTTTTCAGGGCCCTCTTTATGCCTCTCATGTCCATTCCCCTCTCAAACATGGTTTCAGCAATTTCCAGTATACCCTGTTTGTTTTGTTCTGAAACTGATGGGGATTTTAGGCCTATTGCAAGTGCATCTGAAAGTTCTTTTGAATACTTTCTAAACTGGACACAATATGCACAGAGTTTCAGGGGGAAATCCCCACCGTGCACTTCAACATCCTCTCCAATCCGTTTTTTTGCCTGCCTGAGGAGAGGGGAAACGTCATCTGTTGCCTGGATGTGCCTTCTAATCACGCTCCAGGTTTTTTCCTGAATTTTTTCCAGTGCAATTCCCTCCCCTGGGAAATTTGACTCCAGCCCGGAGTCTACTGCAATATCCACCAGTTCAGCAGGGCTTATACAGGGCGGCAGGTCCCCAAATTCAAAAACCATTTTGTCCAACGCATCAATTGCAAAAAGCTGGGTACGCCTGTCTTCGCTTAAAAGGAACTCCCGTAGCTTGCCCTGATCTATGTGGGTTCCTTTACGGTACCTCAGCGCAGCATTCATATGTATAGATAAGATAGAAAGGATTTATAAATATACACCTATACCCACAAATGAACACACCACATCAACCAACCCACACAGAACACAATAAATTTGCCTAATTTGCGACACATTTTTATTCCTGCTACGCCCTTTAGGAAGCATGCGTTTTGAGGAGGTTGCAAAGGCATTTAGCGAAATAGAGAAGCGCAGCGGCCGCCTTGAGATGACCGACCTGCTTGCAAGGCTTTTCGAAAAAGCAACCCCAGAGGAGGGAGAGAGATTATCCTATATAATACAGGGAGAGCTCCGCCCCCCTTACGAAGGGATAGATCTGGGAATGGGGGAAAGATTCGTTCTTGAAGCAATACGGAGGGCTTCAGGTTACCCGGAAAGGGTTGTTGGGCAGGAGTTTGAAAAAGAAGGGGACCTTGGAATAGTGGCAGAAAAGCTTCTTGGAAAAAAGCGCCAGCAGTCACTTTTCCAGAAATCCCTCAGCGTTCTTTCAGTCTACAATTCAATGCTAAAGATTTCCCGCGCTTGCGGGGAGGGCTCCCAGGCATCCAAGATATCAAGGCTTGTTGAGCTCTACAACAATGCAACCCCCATAGGCGCAAAATACATCACCAGGTTTGTGCTTGGCCAGCTTCGCCTTGGGGTAGGCGACCCCACAGTATTAGACGCATTAAGTGTTTCCCATGAAGGGGATAAATCCTGGAGGGAGCCAATTGAGCGCGCCTACAACCTCTGCTCGGACATTGGGCACGTTTCCCGTGTTTTCCTTGAAGACCCCCAGAAGGTAAAGGAATTCAGGATTGAGGTATTCAAGCCGATTATGCCCGCACTTGCAGAGAGGCTCGCAACCCCTTCGGAGATAATAGGGAAGCTTGGCAAGTGCGCAGTTGAATACAAATACGATGGTTTCAGGATTGCAGTGCACAAGAAGGGGGAGCGGGTTGAGATTTATTCCCGCAAGCTTGAGAGGATGACCGCGATGTTTCCTGATGTTGTGGAGGCAGTTAAGAAGCTCAAGCCAAAGGAAGTGATTTTTGAGGGGGAAGCACTCGCATTCAACGAAGAGGACAAGCGGTTTTATTCTTTCCAGGAAACGATGCACAGAAGGAGGAAATACGGGCTGGAGAAGGCATCTAGGCAATACCCTCTTTACCTATTTGCATTTGACCTGCATTACCTTGAAGGGGAAGACTGCACCACCATCCCTTACCTTGACCGGAGGAAAAAGCTGGAATCCTTCCTTCCCCACAGGATAATACAGACCAGCAAGATGCGCATTGTCGAAAAAGCAGGAGAGATAGATTCGCTTTTCCAGGCTGCCCTGGGCATGCGCCTTGAAGGAATAATGGCAAAGGACCTAGATGCCCCATACACTGCGGGAAAAAGGAAGTTTGCCTGGATTAAGCTGAAAAAATCCTATGGAAAGGAGATGGACACCATTGATGCGGTAATCGTGGGTTATTACCGGGGAAAAGGCTCCCGCACCCGTTTCGGGTTTGGGGGCATCCTTGTTGCAGTTTATAACAGCGACAGCTCGAGGTTTGAAACAATTGCAAAGGTGGGAAGCGGATTCACTGAAGAGGAAATGGAAAAGTTCCAGAAGATGCTGGATGAGGACAGGGTAAAGAGGTCCCCCTCCAACCTTGATTACGAGATTGAGCCGGACTTCTGGGTGCATCCCCGCCACGTGGTGGAAGTTGCATATGATAATATTACCCGCTCGCCCACCCACACCTGCGGAAGAAAAGAAGGAAAGGGGCTTGCCCTGCGCTTCCCCCGCATGATTCGCATCCGTGATGATAAAGGACCATTCAACGCAACCACCACAAAAGAAGTAGAAGAGATGCACAAGTTTTCATAACTCAAAACCGAAAACACAAAACCCGAAACCATATTTTAAATGATAAGGAGGAGGGGATGCGCATAAAGCGCAGAGCCCTTGCGGCCGCCTGCGTTTTATCCGCGCAAAACGCGGCTCGTCCTTGCCAACCAATAATAAGCCTCAGACAAATTTCAGCCCCCTTATCCCCTCGTAGGGCGCCCTCTTTCCGGTGAACAGGTTAGCATTGTTTGCAAGGCAGATTGATGCTGTGAGGATGTCCCGCATTGGGGTGTTTAGCCCCGCATCTCTGACCTGCTCGTATATCTTGGACGCCCTTACCGAAGATTTCCTATCAAGGTTCAGCATTTCCAGCTTGTCCACAACCTTTAGCACATCCCACCTGCTGTGCCCCCTTATGGAACTTAGGAGCTCAAAGTATGTGAGTGATGTCAGGCAGAGAAGGTCTGCCCTTGAATACTGCCGTATTTTCTGCACTGTTTTCAGCTCTCCCTTGAAGAAGTCAAGGATTACATCGGTATCCAGGCATACTTTAGTCGCCACTGCTCCACCTTCTTAATTTTTTGAGTACCCTCCGGTCTATCTCGGTTTCCTGGAGGGTTCCAGCGTGCTCAATGAGGCCTTCCCTGGTTGAGCTGCTCTCGTTGAGAAGCATGTCTATTGCCTCGGAGAAGCTCATACCGTGCCTCTTTTTTAGCTCGCTGAGGCCCTCGTAGACATCATCACGTATTGTGATTACCTTGACCATGTAAATACATTTAGTAAATACATTTATATTACTTCCGACGTAACTCCAGTTTCCATGTTCCCATAAGTAGAGTTTTGTGTTTCTATTCCTCCGACGTAAATCTCAACATATTTAAAGCGCCATTCACCCAATTTCTCACGAGGCGAATATTATGGATGAACTGGTGAAATCAGTAGTTGGAGAAAAAGCCCCTCAGGAAACTGAGAAGGAACACGAAGACAGCTCCGAGACAATCAAGATTGTCACAGTCGGAGTTGGTGGTGCAGGAAACAACACCGTAAACAGGCTCATCAAAGCCGGAGTCAAGGGAAGCCAGCTTGTTGCTGTTAACACGGACAAGCAGCACCTCAAGCAGGTTCATGAGAAGGCATCCAAGGTGCTCATTGGAAGAAGCATTACCAAAGGGCTTGGCGCAGGAGGATACCCTGACCTAGGTGCAAAATCCGCAGAGGTTGACAGGCCACTCATAGAGAAGGAGCTTGAAGGCTCCCACCTGGTGTTTATATGCGCTGGTATGGGAGGAGGAACCGGAGGCGGAGCAGCCCCCATCACTGCTCAGATTGCAAAGGAGCAAGGGGCAATAACCGTTGCGATGGTCACCTATCCCTTTGCCCTTGAGAGGGCCAGGAGGAAGAAAGCAGACGAGTCAATTGCGAAACTCCGCCAAAGCTGCGACTCTGTAATCATTGTGGATAACAACCGCCTTGTGCAGCTGGTGCCGAACCTCCCGATGTCTGAGGCATTTGCCGTGGCAGATGAGATTCTTGCAAGGGCAATCAGCGGACTTGTATGGACAATTACCCAGCCATCCCTCATTAACATCGACTTTGCAGATGTAAGGGCGATTATGCAGGGCGGCGGAGTCGGCTTCATTGCAGTAGGTGAAGGCAAGGGAACAGATAAGGTTACCGGATCAGCCGAAGCAGTTGTAAAGAACAGACTCCTTGATGTTGACTTTGAGGGCGCAAAGGGCGCAATCATCCACATCTCAGGAGGCAGCGACCTCTCGCTTGGTGATGCAATCAAGGCAGGTGAGATAATCACTGAAAGGATGGATGCAGAAGCCAACGTCAAGTGGGGTGCCCGCATAATGCAGAATTATGAGGGCAAGCTGGAAATCGTTGCAATAGTTACCGGAGTAAAGGGCGCCTCAATCCTGGGCAAGGATTATCAGGTAGAGGAGGAATCCTCAATGCCCTCATTCAGCAACGATCTTGAAGTGCTTGGCTGATTGAATAACCCAAAAAGCCCGTTTTCTTCGGAAAACGGGCAAAACATTTTTATTTTTTGTTTTCCAATCCACTATTGGTGACCAGATGCTTGAAGGTATTGTAAATAAAGTAAATTCTGAAAAGAAAGGGCAGATAGCTCCTGTTTTTGAAGAGAAACCCGTGGAGGGGAAGGACAAAAAAGAGGAACTTCCTCTTAAAAAAGAAGAGAATAAAGACAGGGATGATAATTCAGGAATAAGGATTTCCGTAATCGGGGTAGGCGGCGCAGGATGCAACTGCGTGAGCAGGATAAAGAAAAACGGGATAGAGAGCGCCCGCACAGTTGCCGTGAATACCGACAAGCTTCACCTTAAGGTGGTAGAAGCCCATAGAAAACACATTCTTGGAAAGATGGTCACCAAGGGCCTAGGAAGCGGAGGAGACCCAAAAGTAGCTGAAAAGGCTGCAGATTCAGACAAGGATGAACTACGGAGGCTTATCGGGGAAAACGAGATTGTATTTGTTTGTGCCGGAATGGGCGGGGGAACAGGCACAGGTGCATCACCGCTGATAGCCCGCCTGGCAAAGGAGCAGGGTGCAACCGTAATAGGCGTGGTCACCTATCCGTTCAAGCTGGAGCGCTCAAGGATATACAGGGCAAGGGATGGGCTGAAGAAATTAATGGATGAAGCAGATACGGTAATAGTTGTGGAGAATGACCGCTTGCTTTCTTATGTACCCAACCTCCCGATAGATAAGGCATTTGCCCTTGCAGATGAAATATCTTCAAAAGCGGTCCGCGGAATATCAGACCTTGTGGTGCTCCCGAGCATGATGAATGTTGATTATGCGGATGTGCGCGCAGTAATGAAAGACGGGGGCCTTGCCATGATTTCAATAGGCAAGGCATCAGGAACCGGAGGGGGAATGGCTGAGAGCGCGGTAGAGAACACACGCAACAACCCTCTTCTCCAGGTTTCCTATGAAGGCGCAAAGGGCGCCCTAATCCACGTTGCAGGCTCAGGCGGCCTTACTCTTGGGGACGCAACACTCATTTGCGAAGGGATAAGCAAGGATTTCAATGAGGATGCGGAAGTAAAAATTGGCTCCAGGGTTGACAGCGGCCTCGGCAGTTCTGTTGAGGTGACCGCAGTAATTACAGGGGTAAAGGCACCCCATCTTTTTGAGGAGCAGAAATCCCAGGAGCATGATGAGGTGCTGAGCTCAATCCTCTGAAACCATCCTCCCTTTTAAATTTTTTCAATTATACTAAACTAATTCTATTCAGTGGTGGGTGTACTGATGTTTGAATTTGACCCTATATTAATGACGTTGTGGTTTTTCCTCGGGTTCTTCATTCCCGGGGCGGTGCTTTCCCTTGCACTTCTCAAAAAGAAGGAGATGCCCCTCTTTGACAAGGTGGGCATAGGTTTCGGCCTCGGCCTCCTCTTCCCCGCACTTTTTGCATTCCTGCTTTTCATTGCAGGGATAAGTTTTTCCTATGGCCTGGCAGTTGGGTGTGTTGCCCTTTTCTACCTCCTCTCCGTTGCACTGTTTGTAAAGGAAAAAGCATGGGAAACCATATCCTTCCCTTCTGATTACAGAAAGGCCCTTCCCACAATTGCAATCATCCTGATAATGCTGCTTGCCTTTTGGGTAAGGATGGCTTCATACGGCCCCCTGCTTATGGAGCTTGACCCGTATTTCTATATCCAGCACACTGCACTCATCCTTTCTGAGGGGGGTGCCCCGCTCCAGGAGGATTGTGCCTGGTACCCACATCTCTCCAGCCACCGCGTTGCCCCGATGAAAGCATACCTTGAAGCAGTAAGCTATGCGTTATACAACCAGAACACGGATTTTGATAGGTACATGCTTTCTGCGGTTGCAGGGATGCTTCCCCCTGTCTTTGCTGCTCTTGCAGTGTTCTTTCTCTATCTTTTTGTTTCTTCAGAATACAAGCGAATCTTTGCTATTGCAGCTGCAGGTGTTGCCGCCTTCCTCCCCATGTTTGTCATGAAGCTAATGGCAGGAGAGAGCGAGGTCCAGCCATACGCGTTTTTCGGGCTGGCGTTTTTCCTGGGCGCTTATGCGCTTGCAGTAAAAAGAAAAGACCTGCTCTTTGCAGTGATTGCAGGGCTTGCATTTTTCACCACTTTCCTGGGCTCAAGTTCAGAAGTTGTCCTAATTGCCACCCTCTTCATATTCATCCCCCTACAGGCAATTTTCCTGTTTTTTATGAAGGAGGACCTGCTTCCAAATGCAAAGATAAACGGCATAATAATACTTCTTGGACCTGTGCTTTCAACAATTTTAGCCAATCTCTTCAGGGAAACTTCGCTTGTTTCCGGCCTGTTTTCCGGATATACCCCGATTATTCTGCTAGCATATGCGTTTTCCCTGGTTCTCCTTCTGCTGCAGGCGATGGGAGGGGTTTCTTCACTCAGGCTTCCCTTCAAAAATCTGCCCAGCTTTAAAATTGATGACTTCAAGAAGTCCCTTCCCTATCTTGGCGGAATAGTATTGGCCGCTATTCTTCTGATATTCTTCACTCCTTTGGGGGATTCAGTTCTTTCAATGGGCAAAGGGAAACTTGAGATTACCCAGTTCAACAGGCCGCTTGAGCGTACCATTGCAGAGCAGGGGGTTGCAGGGGCAAGCTTCCAGTCCGGCCTTGGTTTCATAGCAATGGATTTTGATAAGCTACCAACTTTTGAGGAAATGCTTGATTTTTCCAACAAGAATATAATCTTCGCACTTTTTGATTTGCTTGTAGGGATCTTCCAGCATCTTTTTGCATTTGTTGCAGTTTTCCTGACTGCCATTTCCAACCTGGTGCTCTCAGGGATAGTTGCAATCCTCAACACAATCTTTGGGACAGAGCTTATCTACAAGGACAAGAACAACAGCATGCTGATGGTGGTTTTCTTTGCAATGTTTGTGGCAATGTTCCACTCTATCTACCTTAAATTCAAAACAAAGGAGCAGCGCCTTGCTCTTCTTTTTGCCGCATTCATCTTTCCCGTTTCCCTAATCGGGCTTTTCAAGACAAAGTACGTGATCTACCTCGGGTTTGCGATTTCTGCAGGGCTTGGTGTTTCTCTGGGTGAGATTTCCCAGTTCCTTGGCCACCAGGTTGAAAAGCTGAAGGATGAAGAGAAGAGAAAAAAGTATTCCCGCTACCTTGTAACAGGCTTTGTGCTAATAAGTGCCATGTTTGTTTATTTTGAATGGAGCACAGGGGTTGGGGAAAGCCTTTTCTTCAGTTCTTTTACCCCGCGGTTCCAGGACAACCCTGAAGCAGTGCAGCCGAAGATGGAGGAGCTCTGCATGGTGAGCGGTTATCCTGATGCATGCGAAGCAGCAGAAGACCCGGTCGGGTTTGCATCAAAAGGAATGCCTTCACAATATGACCAGATGCTCTGCATCTATTCCCTATTCTCAGACCCTGCAAATCCCACATCTTCAGAGCAGCTTGCAGCTTCACTCCGATGCAACACAATGGCATCCTACTGGATAGAATTTACTGAATGGCAGTTTGAGGAATCCCCCAAGGATGCACGGTTCACTTCCTGGTGGGACTACGGCCACTGGACAAATTATTTTGGCCAGAGGGACACAGTTCTGAGGAATGACCACGCCCACCAGGACATGATTCTTGATGTGGCGCATGGGTTTATCTACGGAACCCCGGAGGAACTGAAGCAGATTATGCAGGCGCACGGTTCTGCCTATGTGTTCTTTGACCGGGAAATAATATTCAACTCAGATGGAAGCTTCGGGGGAAAGTTCCATGCGCTAAACTACCTTTCCTGCGCAAGGAACAATGAAACTTCTGTTGCAGATTCACCTGGCCAGTCCACATGCGAAATGGAGCACCGCTGGGAGCAGGTTGCAGTCCCTTCCAGCCAGCAGCCCTGCACAATCTCCAGCCTCTCCGGAAAATCCGGGGTAGTGGCCTTTGATGCAGTTAGCGGGCAGCAGAAATATTGCATGGGAGAGACAACACTTGCAACAGGGGAAACAATTATCGCCCCATACAAGCTAAATGAGACCCATGGAAATGGAGACCTGAAGCTCCACAAGGCATTCCTGAATAAGATAGGCAGCACCTCAGATGGCACCCAAATCTATGATGTTTATTACACAAAGGACCAGACCTGGCTTGAAAACGGGGAAGTTGTCTCAGGATGGGAAGACCGCACAAAGGAGTTCTATGATTCCAATCTCTACAATGCATTTGTGCTTGGGAAACTTGAAGGGTTTGAGCAGGCATACACAACTTCAGACGGTTCAGTAAAGCTTTACAAAATTTCAGGATGAAAAGAGGCCAGGGTAGTCTTCCCTTACTGAATCTACAGAATCCAGGATTGCCCTGAGCCTGCGCAGTGCCCTGGTGTAGTCTTCATTTGCAATCATTTCATATAGTTTGAGCAGGGATGCATCACCCTGTTTCCCCACATTCATCTTGAAATCCGAGACCATTTTCTTCCCCCTTTTTCCGAACCTGTATTTCTTTTCCCCCATTATAAGGTATTCTTTTTTGCAAATCCTCAGCCCCATCCTGCACATTTTGTCTATTGCCCCCCACTTGTCGCCTTCTGAAAATATCTTGGTTATCTCCTCCGCCTTCCCCCTGTCTAGCCCATGTGCAGTGAAATAGCTGAGGTACCTTTCCAGAAACCTTTTGTTAAGCTCTATTGCCGGCTCCTCTTCCACCTGCTTTCTTGCCTGGTAAATTGTTTCCCTCAGGCCGAGGGTAAGCTTGTTTCCGTTCTGGGAGATGTCCTTTATTCCAAACTGGAATAACAGGCTTGCAATGCGGGCCGCCCTTTTTTTGTTTTGGAACGCGAGCTTTGCCAAGTGGCCGTTTTTAACATAATCTTCTATCCTGCCCAGTGCAGCATGTCCCACATACATCCCATAAACCGAGGAGAGTATGTTGCGCAGCGCCCTCCAGTTTATTTTTTTCCTTGCTTCCCTGAGCTCTTTTGGGGTTTTTCCGGTAAAAAAGGTAGGGTAGCTGGACCAGACTCCTTCAGGCGGAATATTGAATTCTTCGGAAAACCACGAGTAATACTCTTTGCCCATCTTTATGTCATGGTTCATTGCTGAAACCAGGGAAGCGAGCCTTACTCCCCGCCCCCTTATCTTTTTGTCCCTGTACTGGACAAGGTAATCATAAAATTCCCCAAGCATTGCCCCGTCCCTGCTCATCCTCCTTATCGTTTCTTTTAGGTTGCTCTGCCCGGTTTTTCCTGTTCCGAGCCAGAACATGAAATACATCATGGTCTTTAGGAAAAGCTTTCTCTCTTTCTCCGCGGCTTTTTTATATGCCCCTTCAAGCCAGCCCCTCTCCTTATTTCCAAGGGAGACAAGGAACTCTTTTATCCGTATTCTTGTTCTCGCCTGTATTTTCGCCTTCTCCCCTCTGAACACAGACTCAAGACCACGGGCAAACGCCCTTGCCTTTTCCCATTCAATCTCTTTTTTTGCCTTCTCTGCTCTTCCGCCCCCCATACCCTCCACTTCTCGCATTTGGTTTTTAATCCTTGCCCGGTTTCAGATAGCTTTTTATTCGTTTCCTAGCTTCCCATAATCGCCTGGGTCGATTGACATGATGATTTTCGACGAAGATGAAGACTGGGAAGATGAAGACTTCGAGGATGAAGAGGAAGACTTTGATGAGGATGAGTTCTAGGAGAAGCTTCCCCTGGCAGCGGGGGGCACAGCTCCCCTCATTTTTTTAGCCATTCCTGCACCAGAAAGCTTTTAATTCTCTATATAGCAATAAATGGGCACACGGGCCCGTAGCGCAGTCTGGATAGCGCGGCTGCCTTCTAAGCAGTAGGTCGTGGGTTCAAAACATTATTTTGGCCAATCCAAAAATGTGAAACTCCCACCGGGCCCGTTGTATGTTAAAGAGGAGGTGTGTATATGTCTTCTGTTGAGGAAATAATAGGTCTTATGGATGAAGTCCTTGAAGACTCGTCTGTGCCCAAGAACATAAGGAAAGCTGTTGGGGACGCCAAGCAGCGTCTCCAGAGCGAGGATGACCTGGTCGTGAAGGTAAGCTCTGCAATCTATTCTATTGAATCCATTACCGAGGATGTGAATATGCCCCCGCATGCTAGGATGCAGATATGGAGCATCATAAGCGAGCTTGAAGCGATGAAGGAGTGAGCATGGCCTTTGAGGGTCTCAAGAAAAAAGGAATCCGGTTGTCTCTTGATGCAGAGGAGTTCATAGCCAAAAACAGCTTGCCCGAAGAAGAGATAATTGCCCTAGAAAAGCATTTTGTAAATCTTGAGGATGTGCAGGAGATTGTTTCAAGGAAAAGGGAAGAGAAGAACAAGCCGGAAGCAGAAGCACCCGCCCCTTCTTCCCCCCGCCCCCTTGCAAGCGAGTATGAGCCGGAGCTGAGAGTGCGGGAGGATTCGGATGTCACGGGGAAGTCCCGCACCGAAGGCGGGGTCGAGGATTTCGTAAGCTATTTCCGCAACAGGTACGAGAGCCTTTCTGCCCTACTCAAAACCTACAGCGGAAAATATCCCGAAGCTGACCTGGAGGGAATAGCAAAGCTTGCCGGGCAGAAAGCCCGCATTGTAGTGATGGTTACTGAGTTCAGGGAAACAAAAAAAGGCAACATGCTCCTCCAGGTCGAGGACCTTACCGGCCAGTTCAAGGTAGTTGTTTCCAGAAGAGACGAAAAGGTTTTTGAGAAGGCCATGAACCTCGTTAAGGACGATGTAATTCTTATTTATGGAAAGATTGCTCCTGCCTTCATGATTGCAGAAGACCTGGAGTGGCCTGATATGAGGGTGGGAAGGGAAAAAAAAGATGCAGAGCGGGACCTTGCCGCAGTTTATCTCTCAGATCTCCATTTTGGAAGCAAGGAATTCCTTGGAGAGTATTTCAACCGTTTTTTGGACTGGATAAATCTCAAGGGCTCAGGGCAGGAGCTTGCAGGAAAGGTAAAGTATGTTTTTGTTGCCGGGGACCTTGTGGACGGCATAGGAATTTATCCTAACCAGGAAAAGGACCTTGAAGAGCCGGACGTTTTCAAGCAATATGCTCTTTTCGCGGATTTTGTAGAGGAGCTTCCTGATTACATCAAGGTTGTGGTTTCACCTGGAAACCATGATGCGGTGAGAAGGGCTGAGCCGATGCCTGCCCTCTCAAAGGAAATCCTTGGCTGCGATGTAACCAGCGTGGGAAGCCCCTCAATGTTCTGCGCTGAGAACCAGGAGCACCTTATCTACCATGGCACTTCAGCAGACAGCTGGATATCCTCTCTTCCCCACCTGAGCTACGACCACCCGGAAAAGGTCATGGTGGAATGCCTGAGGAGGCGTCATCTCTCCCCCTCATTTGGGGGAAATGCGGTAGTACCTGAGAAGCTAGACTACATGGTGATAAAGCGTGAGCCGGACATCGTTCATTTTGGCCACGTCCACAAAAACGGCTATTCCAACTACAGAGGGAGCCTCATAATAAATTCCGGGACTTTCCAGGATATCACTGATTTCCAGAAGAAGCAGGGCCATATCCCCACACCTGCAAAAGTGCCCATCTACGAGTTTATGGGAAAGAAGCTGCGTACGCTGGATTTCACAAGGTGAGGCGATGGATTATTTTGAATCACTCAAGCAGGAGCTGGACCGGGTTTACGGGCTTGCCCAGGAAGCAAGGGGCAAGGGTTTTGACCCGGAGAACAAGGTTGAAATACCTATTGCAAAAGACGTGGCAGCGCGTGTTGAGGGGCTTGTGGGCCCCAGGGGAATCGCCTCTATAATCCGTGAGATGGAGCAGGGAGGGATGTCCCGCCCGGAAATTGCATTCAATATTGCGGAAAAAATTGCTTCGGGGGAAATAATCCAGGGGGACAACCGCACTCTGATAGAGCAGGCAATCCGCACAAGCGTTGGCATTCTGACCGAGGGGGTTCTTGTTGCCCCAACAGAGGGAATTGCAGATGTAAGAATAAACCAGAACCCAGATGGCAGCGATTATATTTCGGTGCTTTTTGCAGGGCCAATACGGAGCGCGGGAGGTACAGTTGCCGCACTGAGCGTTGCCCTTGCAGACCATGCGAGGAGAAAGGCAGGTGTGGGAGATTACCGCCCAACTGAAACAGAAATTGCCCGCTATGTAGAAGAAGTAAATGTTTATGAGCACCGCTGCACCCACCTCCAGTACAAACCCCCCGATGAGCACGTTGCGCATATAGTGCGCAACTGCCCCGTTTGCATAGACGGGGACCCGACTGAAGAGGTTGAGGTTTCGGTTCACAGGAACCTTGAGCGGATAAAAAGCAACCGGGTGCGCGGAGGAGTCCCCCTGGTTGTCTGCGAAGGAATTGCCCTAAAAGCCCCCAAGGTCCTGAAATTTACCAAGAAGTTTGGCCTTGACTGGGAATGGCTCCAGGATGTAATCAAGGTAAAGAAAAAGGCGGACAAGGTTGAGATAAAGCCTGATCCCAGCTACCTCGACGGGCTTGTTGCAGGGCGCCCGGTGTTCTCCTATCCAATGGCCAAGGGCGGCTTCCGCCTCAGGTATGGACACAGCCGCACAAACGGGATAATGGGCAGGAATATCCATCCGGCAACCATGTATCTTCTCGATTCTTTTACTGCAAACGGCACCCATATCAAGGTTGAGCGACCCGGAAAAGGAGCAATTGTCACCTCATGTGATTCAATAGAGGGCCCGGTAGTCAGGCTCCGCGGCGGCTCGGTGGTAAAGGTAAAAACCAGTGAACAGGCAGAGGAGCTTATCGAGGATGTTGAGGAAATCCTGTTCGTGGGCGATATGCTTGTTACCTATGGTGATTTCCTTAAGTCCAACCACCCCCTGATGCCCCCCGGATATTGTTTTGAGTGGTGGGCCCAGGAGGCAAAGGAGGCAGGGGTTGAAGACCCCCCTGTTTCGCCTTCTGCAAAAGAGGCCTTTGAGCTTTCAAGGAAACATGGAACCCCCCTCCACCCCGAATACACTTATCCCTGGAACGATATTGGCAATCCTGAGCTTTCTTCTCTATGCTCTGCCCTTTCTGCTTCTGTATTGCGGCTTGATGCAGGGGAGATTGTAGGCCTTGAGGTAGAAGGTGCAAAAGAAACGCTTGAGAAATTGCTTGTTGAGCACAGGCTTGAAAACGGAAAGGTTGTTGCCGGAGGAGATGATGCATATTCCCTTCTCTCTTGCCTTGGAATGCTTTTAGGAAAGGAGATTTCTCCTGCACCTGAGCTGGACAATGAGGCGACACCCCTTGAAAACGTCTGCAGGCTTTCTGGCATAAAAGTGCGGGATAAAGCACCCACATATATAGGGGCAAGGATGGGTAGGCCGGAAAAGTCAAGGGAGCGCCTGATGGAGGGAAGGCCACATGTGCTTTTTCCAACTGCAACATCCAGGGACCGCAGCATAACAAAACGCTACAAGAGTCTGCGGGCCAGGGACAAGGAACGCTCCATAAATGTTGAGATTGCACGATATAAGTGCCCTTCCTGCAGCTCCACAACCTTCTACCCCAGGTGTGATTCCTGCGGGAAACCGGCAAATCCACAGAGGATATGCCAGAGGTGCGGAGCAGTCACCACTGAAAAAGAGCACTGTGATGCCCCTACTGTTTTTTATGAGAGGAGGCCGGTTCCCCTTGTTGAGCTTTATGATTCTGTGAAGACAGAGCTTGGAATGGCTCCCCCTGATGTGCGGGGGGTAAAGGGGCTGATGAATGCAAGGAAGATTCCTGAGCGCCTTGAGAAGGGCTTTTTGCGTGCCAAACACGGAGTTTATGTATTCCGTGACGGGACCTGCAGGTTTGATGCAACAGATGCACCAATTACTCATTTCAGGATTTCAGAGATAGGGCAGACTGCTGAGGGAATAAAGAATCTTGGGTATACCCATGACCACCTTGGAAAGCCCATAGAGAGCCCTGAGCAGGTAATTTCCCTTAATTGCCAGGACATAATAATCTCTTCTGCCTCAATGGACTACCTGGCCAAAATAGCTGATTTTGTAGACGACCTGCTAGTTTACCTCTATGGGATGAAACCGTTCTATGAGCTAGATTCCAGGGAAGGTCTTTTTGGGCACCTGGTAGTCGGGCTTTCCCCCCACACTTCCGGCAGCGTGCTTGGGCGCATAATCGGGTACACTGATGCAAATGTGGGTTATGCCCATCCCTATTTCCATACTGCAAAGAGACGAAATGCAGATGGAGATGAGGACGCAATAATCCTGCTTGCAGACTGCCTTCTTAATTTTTCCCGCTCCTACCTCTCTGACAGGAGAGGAGGGACGATGGATGCCCCACTTACAATCACTCCCAACCTTGACCCGCGGGAGGTTGATGATGAGGCGCATTGCCTGGAAGTGGTTTACAGCTACCCCTTGGAGTTTTACAGGGCCTGCGAAAACAACGCCTACCCCAGCGATGTAAAGCTTAAAACAGTGCAGGACCTCCTGGGGAAGAAAGAGCAGTATGGGGACCTTGGGTTCACCCATGACACTACGGATTTGAATGACGGCCCCACCCGGACAAAATACGTCACCCTTGGTTCAATCCCTGAAAAAATTGAGGCAGAGTTTGCCCTGCACAGGAAGCTCCGCCCGGTTGATGTGAACAACACGGCAGAGCGCCTAATCCTGAGCCATTTCATCCCGGACCTTTACGGAAATCTGCGCTCATATGCAAGGCAGACCTTCCGCTGTGTGGACTGTAACACAATCTATAGGCGCACACCCCTTTCCGGCAAATGCACACGCTGCGGGGGCAAGCTTACACTCACAATCCACAAGGGCGGAATCCTGAAATATCTTGAAATATCCAAGGTCATGGTGGAGGAGTATTCCCTTCCCTCTTACCTTGGGCAGCGGCTTGAGCTGCTTGAGAAAGAAATCGGAAGCATATTCGAGGATGAGCAGGTAAAGCAGACAGGTTTGTCAGATTTTATGT
>WJMN01000017.1 GCA_014727925.1 Microcaldota archaeon | reverse complement strand
TCAGCGATTCCTTTTCTCGCACATCCAGAGAGAACCAGCGATAGAATTACCATCAACACCAGAAGTTTTCTCATATCTCCCAACCCATTGTAGTTTTACTGCAAATATATTAAGGTTTTCTTTTTATTCTTCTTTTCCTTCAAGCAGTTCCCCAATCCTCTCTATAAAGTAGGAATAGGAAATCCATTTATCCCCGGAATCAATATGGATATCCTCCTCATCTATGTATACTTCAACAAATCCCCAGCCTTCAACAAGATAATCTCCCTCTTCCCAGTAAACTTCCCCAATGTAGGAGCCCTCCTGGGGCTCAAACAGCTTTCCCCCGGAAACAAGTGCGCAATGCCCATACCCTGAAGTAACAGGAAAGCAGGCAACCTCCACATCCTCCACATCTGCATAAACCTCTTCATTTGAATAGTAATATGTAACTCCCTCATCCTCATATACTTCCATGTATCCGCTTTTGGAAAAATCCACCAGCACTAGTTCATCAACCCCTTCCTCCCGTTCCAGCTCATTGATAATCGCCTTCACAAACATGGACCAGTCCTCGCAGTCTCCTCCCTCATCTGCCTCAAACTCGTCCAGGGATTTTATGTAGTCTTCTCCCTCGCTTTTGTATGAGAAGTCCCGCTCCTCTAGCATGAGGGCAACACAGGGCATGTTCAGCGTATCCCCTTCCACGCATTTTGTTTCAATACGGGAAATGAACCCCTTTGTTTCCCCTCCAAAATCAGCATTCTCAGTGTACCAGTACATCTTTTCTTCCAGCTCTGCTTCAAAGTCTTCCATCTCCCCACGAAGCGATTCATATTCTTCGGTTTTCTGCTCGTATTCTTCCTGCAGGCTGATGTATTCCTCCTGGAATTGCCCAAACTCTTCTTCAACTTCCCCAATCCTCTCTTTTGTGGCATTCAGCTCAGCGCCAAGACCGGAGAGTCCCTCTTCCATTTCCTTTTCAAGCTGGGAATCTGCGTACTCCAACTGGTCTTTTGTGCTGGAGATGCGGGCATCCTGGGCTTCAAGCGCCCCCTCTGCTTCCCCAAGCCGGGCCTCAGCGGCCCCAAGCTCAGCCCGGAGGGCAGAGTTCTCTTTTTTCAGCTCTTCAATCCGGACAAGGTTATAAATGCAGAATAAAAGGAGAAAAAAACAGAATACAGCAGAAACAATCCAGCTCTTTCCCATAGGTTGGCCTTTTGCTTTAACAATTAAATATGTTTTCTATTCCTGCTTTCTCGCCTTGCTCCTCGCTTCATCCACAGAAGCAAGCCAGGAGTCCCCGATTTTCATAAAGTAGTTGCCAAAGGTCTTGCTCAGTGAAATCCTCATGGGCCTGTATTTCCTCATGCTCTCCCTTGCCACGATGGTTTCCCTCTCAACTTTAATCATCCCAACCCGCCTCAGCCGCGGCAGCACCCTGTTGTAGAATGTTGCTTTTGAAATTCCTTTTTCCGAGAGGAAGTTCCCAACATCCGCACCCTCCATGCTGAGTTTTTTTGAAAGCTCCCAGATGAATTCCAGTGCAATTTCATAGTATTTTGGCTGGTATTTTTTTGAAAACACAAAATTGATTACCTCTTCTAGGCTCCAGAGGTTTCTTGTAGGGTTCTCAGAGTTGTCCTGGAAGCTGCGCAGCTCAGGGCTGTTGTAAGGGGGGAGGTAAATGGATTCCGAAGAAGGAACGCCCCGGGGTATCCTTTTTTCTCCCGCCATCACATCATCCGAATATGTCGCCCATTCCGCTTGCTGCCTTTTCCTCCTCCTCAGCAATAAGTTCAATTATCTTTTTTTCCGTGGATTCCGGGACATCTTCTTTAAGCTCCCCAAGCTTTTCTCCCGCACCCTTTATTTTCTCATCTTCCCCTGAAACATAGAGGTAGAGCATATCCCCGCTTTCACCAACCTGTTCCCCTTCTTTGAGTTTGTATCCCATCATCGCAAAGCTCCCCTTCTCATAAGGGTCCTTTTCCAGGATTTCCATGAGCTCCTTTTTTTTCTCAAGCGGTATTCCAAACACCTTTTTCATCTTATCATTCCTCTTTCTTGTGGTGGTGCACATGGGGCACATATTCCCCATCCTCGTTCAGGAACCCCATGTTCCACTTTAGCATTTGTGCAATGAATTCCAGAACGCTGTGCAGGCTTATATATGTTATTGATATACCCGCGGCAAATATTGCCCTTTCCACGATTACCACAGGGATTAGCGCCCACCAGGCTTCTGCCGGCATGCTTATGGTATATAGGAAGGCAACCGAGCCCACTATATGCGCCTGGAAGGTTGCCCCAAGGCTTTTTAGGAACAGATGCTTTTCTGCAAATACTGTTGCCACAATCGGAATCAGCCACAAGAGCGCATAACCCCATGCCTCTATCCCGACAGGATGCATCCAGAAAAGCGCCATTCCCAGCACCGGGAGGGCAATTCCGAATCTCTTGTCCTTTTTTACAACCCCAAAATAATAGGCAGCCGCGAGCATGGGCAGGAACCTGGCAACATTGAATATGCTGAAGCTAAAATCATTTAGCAGCACCTTCTGGACAACCTCCACCCCAAGTATGGATACAACAGCCAGCAGGGGATGGACAAATCCCGCTCCCACCGGGCCGATAAACTGGAACATGCTGAAGCTCTGGTCTTCTGCACCCACCACATAATTAACATCCACATTGTAGAACAACAGGGAAAGCGCACAAAACAGAAGCAGGAATAAACCTAGTTTTATTTTTTTGTCCATAAACAAAACCAACAATATACAATTACATAAGTTATTAAAAAACTTAATCCCCAGCATTTTATATGACCGAATCGCTTTCCGATGTTCTGGTGGATCTTAAGGTCTCTCCTGTTTCTGTAAAAGTTAAGGAGAGAATAGAGGGCTTCAGGCTTCTCAATACCCTTCCCGAGGACGAATGGTTTTCAGAGCTCTGCTTCTGCCTCCTTACTGCAAACAGCTCTGCTGAAAAAGGCATGGAGGTGCAGACAAAAATCGGGGACGGATTCCTTACTCTCCCGGAAAAACAGCTTTCCGGAGCCCTGAAAAAGCTCGGCTACCGCTTTTTCAACAAGAGGGCGGAGTACATCGTTGGGGCCCGCATCCATTACAAAGGGCTTAAGGAAAAGGTCCGGGAACTTGCAAAGAAAGATACCCGCAAGGCAAGAGAGTGGCTTGTGGAGAATATAAAGGGCCTTGGATATAAGGAGGCATCCCATTTTCTACGCAATGTTGGCTATACTGATGTTGCTATCCTAGACAGGCACATACTCAGGATTATGCACGAAAACGGCCTTATCCCCGAGCTCCCCACAAACCTTAACCGCGTGAAATATCTTACTTATGAGAATACTCTTCGCCTGCTCGCTGCCCGGATGAAACTTTCCCTTGCTGCACTGGACCTATACCTCTGGTACACCAAAACCGGCAAGATTTTGAAGTAGGCTTCCATATTCAAGCATGGTACTATACTGGATTATGGGTGATGAATCTAATAGGTTGCAAACCGCAGGCATCTGCTCTCCTGCAGCAAAGCCATATTCTCATTCTAAAAAAGAGGCAGAGGCAATACTAGGTTCCCCTGCAAATGCATATTGGGAAAATAAGGGGCAAAAGTAATGCATTTTGATAACGCGTTTTTTCTGGTTGATGAATTCCTAGATGTGTATGCAGACATAAGCGGCAACCCGCATGAGCATTTCACACCTTCCCGATATGCTGAGGCCCCCTGAAAGGAGAGGGAGCAGGGAGAAATATTCTACCGCTCGCGCCGGGCGCTTGAGAAGCGTAGGGGCAACATTGACAGACCGGTAAAGGCCAGCATGTTCCTTAAAATCCGCAACAAGATGGCATATTGCAGCAATTACTCTGTCACCACCACAGAACTCAGAAAGCACATCAGGGTATTGGGAGAAAAACCCAACCCGTTTGGCATAATCCCAATTAATCCTGCCCACCGCACTATGCACCTGCCCAAAAAAAGATAGAATGTTTAAAAACATTTTCCCCCATGAATTACAAAAACAGGTAATAACCATGTGCTGCACAAGGCAAAACAAAGGCGAAGTTTCCCCCGCCCGCAGCATGTTTGCCGTGTTCTTCTTTTTTGGGGCCTAGGCCCCGCTACAACAAAAACACCCCAGAATGAAAAACATACATTCCCTTGATTTTTTGATAAAAGTTTCCGGGATTTTCCCGGATAAAATACCAGGAAAAAGGTGAAAAAAAATGAAAAAACAGGAAAACGCTAAAGATGTGCACCCCAGGGGTGCAGAAAAAGGAAAATCCCCCATCCGGGACAAATCAGGAATGGGGGGGCAGGAAGGCTTGAGTAAGGGCCCTGCATTATCTGCAATAAAGAGGGTGCTCGCAGCTTCAAAGGCGCTGCCTTCTGTGCAAAAATGCAGGGTTAATGAGGATAATCTCCTTACAGACAGGCTTTCCATGCTGCTTGCCCAGGCAGGTGAATCTCCTGGTGAAGCAGACGCCCCGGTTGCGGACAGGATGTCCCTCCTGAAGGGAACACTAAAGGCAGTAGATTCACTGCTTACTCAAGATCCTGAAAAAACCGGGCTTTCACAAGAAGATTCAGCCGCCCTGGCAGCCCTTGGGCTTGAAATGGAGAGAAGCCTTGATGCAAATGAGTATGTTGTATGGCTTTCTAAGCCTGAGCCGGCACACAAACCCCCGGAATCAGGAAGGGACATCCCCAAGGAACTAGAAGAATGGGGTAGAGGTGCAGAAAAAGGCCCGCTGATCGGACGCGGCGTCTGACCTCCCTTTTTTTCTTTTTAAATTTTCCGTGTTTTAACCGCAACGGCTGTGTTTTTGCACCTGCCGTCGTAAAACGTTTCCTTTATAATACAAATTGTTGTATATGTACTGTTCTCCCAACACAATATATTGTGTTTCTCCTGCCTGCTGTTTTGCAGGACGAAAGAAGCCGGGAACTGAGGTTGCTGGATATGAAATGCCCCTATTGCTTCAACATTGAAACAAAAGTTGTAGATTCCCGCCAGGTGGATTCCCGAATCCGCCGGAGGAGAGAGTGCGGGAAATGCGGCAAAAGGTTCACGACCTTTGAGAGGGTGGAGCTTGTAGAGCTTTATGTGATAAAGAAAAACGGGGCACGCCAGCCTTTCAATTCCGAAAAGCTCCGCCTGAGCATCAGCAAGGCCTGCGAAAAGCGGCCCATAGGGCTCTCAGAGATAGAAGGGATGGTGGACCAGGTGGAATCCAGGCTGAGGAAAGAGGATTCAATCGAGATAAAAAGCTCCAAAATAGGCAACATCGTGATGCAGAAGCTCAGGAGGGCAGACCCGGTGGCATATATCCGTTTTGCATCTGTTTACCGGGATTTCGGGGACCTGGGGGCATTTGAGGAAACAATAGAGAAACTGAAGAAGGGTGGCAACTATGGAAGAAAGTAATATCTACCAGATATTGAAGAGAGATGGTAAAGTAGTACTGTTTGACCGCAACAGGATAAGGGACGCAATCTGGAAGGCATTCCGGGTTACCGGGGAGGGGGACAAGGACAGGGCGGAGAACCTTACTGACCAGGTAGTAAACATACTTAACAATAAATTCAGGGAGAAGCACCCTTCAGTTGAGCAAATCCAGGACACTGTTGAGGACGCACTGATACTTAACAAATACCTGAAAACTGCAAAGGCCTACATCCTCTACCGCAGTCAGCATTCCCAGATGAGGGATCTTGGCCACCTCATGCGGAACGTGGAAATAATAGATGGCTATCTTGAAAACAGCGACTGGAGGATAAAGGAAAATGCAAATATGGCCTACTCCCTCCAGGGTCTCAACACACACATCTCCAGCATAATAATCTCCCAGTACTGGATTAACAAGATATATTCCTCCTTGCTTGCAGAAGCCCACAAAAGTGGGGACCTCCACGTCCATGACCTCAACACCCTGGGCGCATATTGCGTTGGCTGGGACCTGCAGGACCTCCTTCTCAGCGGATTTACCGGAGTGCGCGGAAAAATAGAGAGCAAGCCCCCAAAGCATTTCCGCACCGCCCTTGGCCAGATTGTAAACTACATTTACACGCTACAGGGTGAAACCGCAGGGGCCCAGGCATTCTCAAATTTTGACACATACCTCGCCCCTTTCATCCGCTATGACAATCTGGGATATGAGGAAGTTAGGCAGGCGATGCAGGAATTCCTCTTCAACATGAATGTCCCCACCAGGGTGGGATTTCAGACTCCTTTCAGCAACATCACTATGGACCTCAACCCCCCCAGTTTCCTCAAGGACCAGGCAGTGATAAGGGGAGGTAAGCCCATGAAGGAAACCTACGGGGAATTCCAGAAGGAAATGGACCTGCTGAACAAGGTATTCACGGAAGTGATGTGCAATGGGGATGCGTCCGGAAGGCCCTTCACCTTCCCCATACCCACCTACAATATCACAAGCGATTTTGACTGGGAATCTGATACTGCAAAAGGGATTTTTGAAATGACTGCAAAATACGGAATTCCCTACTTTTCAAATTTCATAAACAGCGACATGAGCCCCGACGATGCCCGCTCAATGTGCTGCAGGCTCCGCCTGGATAACCGCGAGCTGAGAAAAAGGGGAGGCGGGCTGTTTGGTGCAAACCCCCTTACAGGCTCAATAGGTGTAGTCACAATTAATCTCCCCCGCATTGGGTACCTCTCAAAAGATGAGGAGCAGTATCTCCAGAAGCTCTCTGAGCTGATGGATCTTGCTTTCCAGAGCCTTGAATCCAAGAGGAAGGTGCTGGAGATGTTCACAGAGCGTGGCCTCTATCCATATACAAAATTCTATCTCCGAAACATAAAGGATTCAAACGGAGAGTACTGGAAGAACCATTTTGGGACTATAGGGCTTATTGGAATGAATGAATCTATGGTGAATTTCCTTGGCACAGACCTTTTGAGCGAAGAAGGCAGGAAATTCTCCGAGAAGGTACTTGAGTTTATGCGGGACAAGCTTGCTGATTACCAGCAGAGCACCGGCAATGTATACAACCTTGAGGCAACTCCCGGAGAAGGCACAACTTACCGGCTAGCACGCCTTGACAAGGCCCGCTACCCCAACATAATTGTTGCAAACGAGGAAGCCTACAGGAAAGCAAACGCCCCAGCATACTATACGAATTCCTCGCAGCTGCATGTTGCCTCCCCCATAGACCTGTTTGATGCACTGGAGATTCAGGATAACCTGCAGACCAAGTACACAGGCGGAACGGTTTTCCACTCATTCCTCGGAGAGCGCATTTATGACTGGAAGGTTGCAGCAAAACTCGTGAAAACAATAGCAGATAATTTCCGCCTTCCATACTTTACTCTTACTCCTACTTTTAGCATCTGCCCCATTCATGGTTATGTCCCAGGAGAGCACAAATACTGTCCGAAATGCGATGAAGAGATTGGCTATGCCGGGGCAATGAGGATGAAAGCAAAAGCTGGTGGTTCGAATGGATGAAGAAAGAATAAAAGAACTGGAAAAGAAGAGAGTTCCCTGCGAAGTATACTCCAGGGTAGTAGGCTACATAAGGCCGGTTTCCCAGTGGAACGAGGGGAAGCAGGAGGAATTTTCCGAAAGGCACCTGTTTTCATCTTCCGAAGAAAATAAGGGGTAACTGGATATGAGCCTTGATTTTGCCCACATAGAGAAAACAAGCCTGCTTGACTTTCCCGGGGAGGTGGCATCCACCCTGTTTACGGTTGGGTGCAATTTCCGCTGCCCCTTCTGCTATAACCGCTCCCTGGTAATTCCGGAGGAGCTTCCCCCGCAGCGGATTTCCCCGGAGCAGGCTCTAACAGAGCTCAGCAAAAGAAAGGCATATGTCAAAGCAGCGGTGATTACAGGGGGAGAACCCACAATCCATCCTGATCTCCCCTGGTTCATAGAATCCCTCAAAAAAGAGGGGATTAAGCTAAAGCTTGACACAAACGGGACAAATCCGGAGATGCTCAAGGAGCTTTATTCAAATGAGCTCCTAGATTATATTGCAATGGACATCAAATCCTCTTTAGACCATTATAATGAAGCTGCAGGGGTTTCTGTAAATATTGCCGACATAAAGGAGAGCACCCAGATTATCCGTGCATCAGGGGTTCCCTACGAATTCCGCACTACTGTTGTCCCAGGCCTTCACGACCTTGACAAGATTGAGGCAATAGGTAAATGGCTGGAGGGTGCAGAGCACTATATCCTGCAGCCGTTTTTCCCTAAAGGAAGCACAATAGACAAAGAATATGCAGCCAAGAAGCCTTTTGAGGATAAGGCGCTCAGGGCAATGGCCGATACTGCAGGGCCCTATTTCAGAAAAGTGGAGTTAAGGGAATATTACTAGTTGTTATTCTTCGCTCCTGAGCTTAAGTAACAGCCGGCCCATCCGCAGAAGCGCAGAGTTTGCCTGCTCTATAGAATATGCCGCATCAACAAAGATTGTGCTTGTGTAACTGGAGAGCTCCTTGTCCGCAAGCCTCTTCATGTGGTTCCGGTAAGCCCCCTGTATTTTTTTTTCACTTTTCGCTCTTCTCCTTGTCATAGACTTGAGGGTTTTCCTGTCCATTTTCCAGCCCTTTTCCACAATCTTTCCGCTTATCTCATCAAAGCCTTCTTTTATCTCATCAAGTTCCTCAACTGCTTCAGGGATAAGGTGCTCCCCCCGGTTGTCCAGCTTCACAGCAAGTTTTGCAAATTCTTTGCTCAGGTCCCCCAACTGCTCAACCTTGTTTGCCAGCCTGGCAAGTATGATTATGTCTTCGGATTGCCCCGGGTTCAGCTTCCGCTCCGAGAGATCCACCAGGACTGCGGAAATCCTCTCTTCTAGGTAATCAATAAGGGTTTCCAGCTTGTTTACCTTCATCATCTTGTCCGCCTTGGCCGCACGCACCATTCCATAAGAAAGGTAGAATGATTTCTGCATGAATTCCATCTGCCTCTGTAGTTCCTTTTCAACTGCCCGTATTGCGCTATCTGTCTTCTTAGGCATTTTCTCAAGGTACTTGGTTTTGAAGAGTATTTCCTTTTCCTTTCCAGGTACAAGCCTTTCGGTAATCTTCACCACCGGACCTAGCAGCAGCAGGAAGACAACCGCAGTTGTCACGTTAAATATTGTATGGGCGTTTGCGATCATCTGCCCCCCGTTTCCCCCAAGCCCTTCTACAAACCCGCTAAAGGGCATAAGCAGGGGTATGAACACAAGCACCCCGCAGATGTTGAATAGTGCATGGGCTGCTGCTGTCCTTTTTGCAAAAAGCTCCATTCTCCATGCCGAAAGCAACGCAGTGGATGTAGTTCCTATGTTTGCCCCCATGATTATGGGAAGCGCTGCCCCGACCCCCAGCAGGCCTTCTGCTCCCAACACAACAACAATCCCCGTAGTTGCAGAGCTTGACTGCAGCAGCATCGTGAGTATCGCCCCAGCAATTATCCCCAACAGCGGATTCTTCAGCTCAGCCATCATGTCCAGCACTTCAGGGTTTGTCTTGAGCGGGGAAACTGCTTCGGAAAGGAAGCTTATTGCAAGAAATAGGAATCCAAAATAGAATATTGTTTTTCCCAGGAATTTATATTTTCCCCCTACGAATCCCAGAACAAAGCCCACTACAATGAAAAAAGGCGCAAGCGCGGCAAAATTAAGCGCAATCAGCTGCGCAGTTACTGTAGTCCCAATATTTGCGCCTGCAATTATTCCCAGGCTTTGTGCAAAAGAGATTATTCCTGCATTCACCAGCCCTACTGTAATTACTGTAGTGGCCGTGCTGGACTGTATTGCTGCAGTTGTTGCCGCACCGGTAAGCGCTCCTGCCCACCTGTTTTTCGTAAGTTTCTGGAGAACCTTCCTGAGCCTTTCGCTGGCTATCTTCTGCAACTCTTTGCTCAAGTGCTCTATTCCATAAACAAAGAGCACTATTGCAGCAAGCAGGCCGATAAGAGACTCAAACTCCATAAAAATTATTTTTCCCCGAAGCTTTTATGCTTTCCTCTATTTCTATTCACAGGCCCCTGTCACAAAAACAGCAAGATTTTAAAGTGTGAAGATTGATTTGAATCTGTGCACAGTTTTCCTGCTAGGCTATTGCTTTTGATGTCCCTGCTCTTTTCCACGGCGTTTGCAGTGGCTTCTCCTGGCTGTTCCAACTTCTATTCAGATGCCCGCACTCTCCAGATTGCAGAATCATCCTATTTTATCGATTGGAACGAATATGGCTGCGACCTTTCAGGCTACATGAGCTTTAGTGCCACCGATGCTGAGCAGTGGGAGTGCATAAGCGCGGATGATTCTACATACCAGTGGAAATTTACTTCAGACCATAATGAAGTCTATTATGTTGATCCCGCATTCACTTTTTCCTGCGACAACAGGCAATTCTGCAATTCCTCTGGCTTTGATGGTGCCACCACCAACACTTCTTCAATAGTCCATACACCTTCATTTAGCAACCTTACCCTAGAATCAACCGGCTCGGGAAAGGTATTCTGGCCAGGCCCCCTTAATCTTTCAGGCCTCACCCTTGCAGACATCGTCACAATCTCAGACAATTTTGTTGAGGTGAAAACAGGCACGTATGATAACCTGGATTCTTCTGCAAATATCTCAATTTACGGCCTTACATATGACGAAATCCCGGTGATATACCGCAATGGGGAAATCTGCACTTCCCCTGGCTGCACATTCCTCTCTTATTCAAGCGGGACCTATAAGTTTGGAGTTACAGGATTTTCTAATTATACTGCAGGGCCCAATGCTGCCCTTGGAATCTGGGACGAGAACGACCCGGAGGGAGGAAGCCAGAACAAGGGGCCCGGAGACAATGTTACTTTTTATGCAAATTACACCAATGTAACCTCGGGGCAGCCCATCACTGCAGGAGCATCATGCAACATAACTTTTGATGAGGCCCCGCCTGGACCCGCTTCCATGAATTATGATGCTGCAACCCAGCTCTGGAACTATACCCGCAACTTTTCCGGCTCATCTATAAACTGGGAGGTGACCTGCAGCGGGACAGGATATGAAACACTGAAGCTTACAGATACTCTGCCTCTGGGCCTTTCTAGCTCACCAAACGGCACAGCAGAGCTTTCGGGTGCAAACATTACATTTATCTCTTCTAGCAAATACCATTCAAATATTTCTGCAGGGAACTACACTACTGAAGGGGGAAATGTTTCTTCTGTAAATCTTGATTCAAATTCATCCACCGAGCGCTGGGCCGGCTTTTACGGCAATGTGAGCGGAAATTTGGTTCTTGCTGAGGAAACATCCTCTGTTTTCATGTATGACTGGCAATGGAACCCTTCAAACGGAGGGGAGATATGCATTTCCACCAATTCCTCCCTTTCTATGTTCTTTATTGCCGCCGCCACCGGTGCGGAAATTGATTCTGCCTGGAGCTTCTCTCCCTCAGTTTCTGATTCCGGAACAAATACATTCAACCTTACAAACTGCTCTATGGACATAGGCGGAGCAGACCTTCATGGCGCTGATCATGCAGATACTGGACCGGCAGGCGGATTTTCAACATGTGCTTTCAAAACCGTTTCAGGACTCCCTGCCAAGGAAGAAATGATTTTTTGCGTGAATGTTACAGATGGTACCCTTTACGATGGCAACCCCGGCAATTATGAACTCATAGCACCCACCAATGATGCCCCCAACTCATATGAAACATATTATTTCTATGCGAGCCTGAATTAGGCACCCTTTTAGTTCTTTTCCTTTCCATACTTATACGTAAATGATGACAAAGGTGATCACCGAGCCAGGCCCTAAGCCAGCTGCCGCATATGATGTCAATTATTTGCAGCACAGGAGTTCATCCTCCAGCCACGGCCAACCAGACCGTTTATGGTTTTGGGTTTCCGGTTTCGGCCGGGAATGCGATGACGAGTGACGTGCGGTCTGATACATTAAATGTTTCGGGTTCCGGGTTTTCTTTGCAAACTAATTTATGCTTTCCACCCGAACGGCATACATGGACCTTAAAGAAGCAGGAAAGCTCCTCATTGCAATAATAATTTCCAATCTTGCAGGTGCAATCGGCTCAATATTCACATTTACTTCTATTGACAGCTGGTATGCAACATTAATCAAGCCGGAATTCAATCCCCCTAGCTGGATTTTCGGCCCGGTATGGACCACCCTCT
>WJMN01000016.1 GCA_014727925.1 Microcaldota archaeon | reverse complement strand
GAATACCTGAGGGAGCAGGTGTTTTTTGAGCCTTATCCAAAAGAGCTTGTAATGGCAGAAAATAGGGTTTATATGGGATAGAAACCCGGGGAGTGCAATATATTTATAATACTTATCTGTGTTTTTGCAGCAGGAGGTAATTCGATGGCCCATGTTGGGAATTTAAAGGAGAAGCCGGTGATAACTGGCGTAGGGTGCACCAAGTTTGGAAGTGTTCTTGAAACCCCAGAAATTAAGGGGTTGGCTTTCCAGGAGCTTGCGTGCGAAGCTGCTTTTGAGGCGATGGATGAGGCGGGAGTTGACCCGAAGGACATTGATGCATTCTATATAGGGAGCATGGTCAGCCACATCTCGCACCTGTATTCGCACCATACTCAGATGGCAGATTGGCTGGGGCTGCATCTTAAGCCTGGGCTGCATTTTGCAACTGCGTGCTCAACCACTAACACAGGAGTGGGAATGGCTGCGATGGATATAGCTTCTGGGAAATTCAGGAACGTGCTAGTCCTGGGATGTGAAATACTTTCCTCAACTGCAACAGATGACCCCACCAAAAGGAAGGCATTAGACCCAAGCCAGCTATGGTACTGGACAGATTTTGGAGTAGACCAGGCATATGGCTACCACCATTCATATGACATTGCAACTGCGTATGGAGGGCTGCCCACATTGGGGTATGCAAAGAAATACGGGGTGCCGATGGACAAGATGGACGAAGCGATGTTTGCGGTGCACAAAAACGTGAGGCTGCACGGCTCTAAGAACAAAAAGGCATTTGTGACAACAACCCTGCAGCAGGAAGCAAAAAAGGCAGGGTTCAAGGATGCCTGGAGCTTTTGGACCGGGAGAAAAAACCCCTTCCTTGCATGGCCTACAAGGGCAAAAAGTGCATTGAACACAGTAGATGGTGCTTCCGCAATGGTAATCAGCTCCAAGAAGGAAGCCAAAAAATACTTCAAGAAAGAACCGATTGAGGTTGCAGGGTTCCACTGGAGCTCAAGCAACTACCCCTGGTATGGCTCAGACCCTACACAATGGGACATTGACGAAACTACGTTCAAAACCGCGATGAAGATGGCGAAAATAAAAGCAAAGGACGTCGGATATTTGGATGTACACGACTGCATGCAAATCTACCAGCTTATCCAGCCTGAAACTTGTGGATACTTCAAAAAAGGTGAAGCATGGAAGGCATTCCTTGAGGGAAGGACAACTTATAAGGGAGATAAGCCCATGAATACTTCGGGTGGAAGGCACGCGAAGGGCCATGCATTTGCCGCATCTGCAGGAGCGGAAATATATGAAGCCGTAAAGCAGATGAGGGGTGAAGCAAAGGGAAGGCAGATTAAAGACGAGCCAGAGGTTTCGATGGTGCACAACCACGGGTACGGGATGCATTCCGCGGTGACCGTATTGAAGAGGTGATTGGAATGGAGAAGATGATAGAAAAATTCTACAAATCCCTGGGGAAAGGAAAAATTTATGGGACCAAATGCAAAGGTTGCGGGGAATTTGCCTTCCCCCCTAAAGCGGGCTGCAAGAAGTGCGGAGCTCATAAGATGAAATGGCAGCAGATAAGTGGGGAAGGAACGCTGCACTTGTATTCAAGCGGAAACCTGCCTCCCATGAAGTTTGCAAAATACCACCCCTATGCATACGGATGCGTTGAGCTGAAGGAGGGGCCGTGCTTCTTTACCCAGATTGAAGGAGTCGATGTTTCCAGTGTGGAGGAGATTGAAAAGGAAAATGAAAAACTTCCGAGAAAAGCTAAGGCAAAAGTGAAGAAGATGGCAGGGATGAATATAGTGGTATTCAAGGTGGTCAAATCACAAGCAAAAAAGAAGTCGAAGAAAAAGTCAAAAAAGTAGTCTCGGACGTATTTGGGGTGAGTGAGAAAAAGCTCACCCTAAAAACATCATTTATTGATGACCTGCATGCAAAATCAATGGACATCGTGGAGCTATTGGCAGCACTTGAGATGGAGTTTGGATTCAGGATTCCCCAAAGGGATGTAAGGCAGAACAAGACACTCAGGGAAGCAGTAGACTATATGTACAAGAAAGCCAAGAAATTCAAGAAGTGAGGAGCACAACTGCAACTGCGTGGGAATCAGTAAAGGAAAGGGAGAGGTGTATCTCCCTTACTTTCCTCTTTTTTGCTATTTTTTCTATTTCTCCGTGCAGGAGGATTGAAGGGGCTCCGGTTATTTCCCGGATTACTTCTACATCCTTGCCTTCTATCCATCCAGTACGGAGGGCCTTGTAAACTGCTTCCTTGGCGGCAAAAGCAGTTGCGAATTTTGCACTGTTTTTTTCCTGGGCACAGCAGATTTCATTTTGGGTAAATGTATTTTCAAGGAAGCGCTTTCCATAGCGGCCGGATAGCTTTTTTTCCAGCTTTTTGATATCAACTAGGTCTGTGCCAAGGCCGATTACACTCATTTGGAGGCACCTACTGCTTTTGCCGCTTCCTTTGCAATCATCAGCTCTTCATTTGTAGGAATTACTAGCACCTTTATCTTGGAGCCGGGGGAAGTTATCTCCCATCCCTTCTTCAAATTCTTGCGGTTTTTCTTCAGGTCCAGCTTTATCCCAAGAATCTTCAGATAAGAGCAAATCTGCTTGCGCATTGAGGTGGAGTTCTCCCCTATTCCTGCAGTGAAAACAACTGCGTCAACTTCCCCCAGAGCAACTGCGTAAGAGCCTATGTATTTTGCAACCCTGTAGGCAAACATTTCCAGGGCAAGCTTGCAACGCTCGTTGCCCTTTTTGGCGCGGCCCTCAATCACTCGGACATCCTTGCTTACTCCGGAAATCCCTAAGAGGCCGCTCTTGTGGTTCATCGTATCAAAAAGCTCATCATATTCGAAACCGTATTTTTTCACCAGGTAATCAAGGACCGAGGGGTCAATGTCCCCGGTGCGGGTGGCCATCATCACGCCTTCAAGAGGAGTCATGCCCATAGAAGTATCAACAGAGTTGCCTTTCTTTACTGCAGTGAGGGATGAGCCTGCACCCAGGTGGCATGTGATGAGATTGGGCTTCTTTTTCTTCAGCATCTTTGCCGCTTCCTGGGCAACATACTTGTGGGATGTGCCGTGGAACCCGTACTTGCGGACTGCATACTTGTCAAAATAATTGTAGGGGAGCCCATACATGTATGCCTTGCGGGGCATTGACTGGTGGAACTCAGTGTCAAAAACCATTACCTGGGGAACTGTGGGCATCTCCTTCTTTGTTTCCTGGATTCCTGTAATGTTCTTTGGGTTGTGGAGCGGGGCAAGCATCTTGAAATCATCAAGGTAGCCCAGTGCAACATCGGAAACAAGTGCGGTTTCGGCCATCTGGCCCCCATGAACTACCCGGTGCCCCACTACAGAGATTTCAGTTACCCGCTTTATTGCGCCCCAGTCCCTCTCATGGAGGAGCTTAATCATCAGCGTGATGGCTTTTTTGTGGGTTTTTGCATCTGCTTTTTTCTTGAGGCGCTTCTTGCCCTTAAAGTGGATAAGCTCGGCATTTTTCCCGATTCGCTCAACAAGGCCATGCAGAATCGTATTGAAATCCTTGTCAAAAAGCCTGTATTTAATGGAAGAGCTTCCGCAATTCAGCACAAGTATCTTCTTCATTTT
>WJMN01000015.1 GCA_014727925.1 Microcaldota archaeon | reverse complement strand
GATGGGCTTTGATGCACATGCCCCAAAAAACGGAGATTCTTTTATAATTTAGCACTATCTTATGCTCCAGTATTTTTTGTTTTTTATGAATTTTTTCTGTTCTTCAAGCAGGTCCAGAAGCAGGGTGTCCTCTTCCCTGTGGAGTCTCCTGAGGACACGGTCTGCAGCCCTTACTCCTATTCCGTACACAACAAGGGCAAGCAGACCCCTCTTTCCATAGGCCCTCAGTATTCCAGCCGCGTGCCTTTCTTCACCCCGTGTTGCGTATTTTGTTACCGGAACCAGTGCCTTCCTCCTGCATTTGTGGCATTTTGGCCATTTTTCAACGTTCTTTATTTTTGCCAGCCTCACCGCCCCGCAGTTAAGGCATTTTAGCGTAATGCCTTTGTTTTCCAGTTCTTCCCTGAACGTTCTGAGCATTGATTCCCTTGGCTCAAATCCCCCCTTCCCCCCGCCCCTGCCCAGCCTTGCAATCCCTGCTTCAGCAAGTGGGGAAAGTTTCTTTTTTTTCTGTATAACCAGCCGATATTTTCCCTTCTTTATTTTTTCAATTACCTCTCCTGCCTTTTCCCTGTCCAGCCTCCTCCTGAATATTGCCTCCACTGCTTCTCTGTATATGGGGCTCCCCTTCATGAATCTTATGAACTTCCCGCTCACTTCTGCATTTTCCCCAAAAAGCCCGAACAGCCTTCCGACATGGATGAAGCTCATTCTCAGCAATGGTGTCCCCTCAAGCGCCCTTTCTGCTTCTGCTCCTACATCCGCGATGCTGAACAATCCTTCCATCCATTCTTCTGCAACCGGGTAGGGGAATTTCAGCATTATCCTGTAAGGGTCGGCAACCGCATGGACTTCAAACCTCAGTTTTTCTCCAAGTTTTTTTGCAAATATTCTCGCCAGCAGTTCATTTACCCGTGTTCCTGCGCAGCAGTGGGCAACAGCCACATCCCCCACAACTTCTATCCTTATTTCGTTTTTTCCCGGCGCCCCCTTTACCTCCTTTTCCCTAATCCCCGCAGCTTCTCTTGCCACTTCCCATTCCACAGGTATTTCTTCTCCTATCCAGTCAGGAATAACGAAGTCTGCCCCGGGCGAGGGCTCCGCCACTATCTCTTCTTCTCCCACTTCAACAACTGTCCATACTTTTCCCTTAGAGGAGAATGTTTCCCCCGGAGCCAGGTTAACTACGAATACTTCATCCAGGGAGGCAATTATCCTGTTGGTTATCCTGTCTCTGAGCCTGAATTTCCGCTCCTTTGGAATCGTGGTCAGATTATAGAAGTAGTATTCTCTCCCGTGCCTCCTGAGGATTACCTGCCCTTCTTCAAGAATAATGATTTTCTCTTTTTCCAGCTGTTCCAGCACTCCCCTGAATTCTTCCCTGCTCAGCCCGAATGCATAAGCCTTTTCTAGCACCCTGAACATTTCCTCTTCCCCCATTTTTCCATTGTCCATAAGCAGCCCCACTGCCTGGTGTGCAATCACATCCCCTCCCCCACGTATTGCTTTTCTCGGCTCCAGGTATCCTTCCTCCCACTTATTCACAATGGCCCTTGCCTCAAAGTAATCGTCAATGTCCCCGGCAATGATCCTCCCCCTGGGAATGCGCCCCACCCCATGCCCGCTTCTCCCCACCCTCTGGACCATCCTTGCAACCTGCCTCGGGGAGCCAAACTGGATTACTTCATCCACCCCCCCGATGTCCAGCCCCAATTCCAGTGATGATGTTGCAATAAGGGTATGCACATTTCCCTCCTTGAATTCTTTTTCCGTGTTTATCCTGAGCCCTGCTGAAAGCGAGCCATGGTGCACATCTATATTCTTTGTTTTCAGGTTCAGGTAAGTTGCCATTGCCTCTGCTGTGCTCCTGGTGTTTACAAAAAGCAGCCTCTGCCTTTCCCCTATCATTCCCAGCAGCTTCTCAAACGCTTTTTCTTCTCCCCCATAGCTCTTTACCACGGAAATATCCATCCTCCTCTTTCTTTCCCTTGCCGCAACTTCAAATTCTCTGTTCTCCCCACACAGCAGCTTCCCCGCTTCCCCTTCATCTGAGATGGTTGCGCTTACCCCAATCCTCTGGAAATCCGCAATCATCCCCAGCCTCTCTAGTGCCATGGACAGCTGCGCTCCCCTCTTGTTATCAACTAGCTCGTGCAGTTCATCTACAATCACGTATTTCACGTTTGCGAGGTGCTTCCTCAGCACTTTCCCCACAAGTATTGCCTGCAGTGTTTCCGGCGTAATTATCAGCAGCTGCGGAGGCTTTCTCCTCTGTTTTGCCCTCTCGCTCTGGGGCGTGTCTCCATGCCTCACTGCATGGGTTATGCCTGCCCTTTCCGCCCACCACTCCACTCTTTTGCAGATGTCCCGGTTCAATGCCCTCAGCGGAGTAATATACAGTGCGGCAATCCCCCCCTTTTTGTGTATCTGCTCCAAAACCGGCAGCACTGCAGCTTCAGTTTTGCCACTGCCGGTGGGAGCAACCACCAAGGTATTTTTCCCTGAAAGAATAAGCGGAATCGCCTTCCTCTGCACCCCCGTTGGCTCGGGAAAGCGCTCCCTGTACAATTCCGAAATGCTTTTTTCCATAAGAGTTATGCGTGCTTTTTCTGGAATTCTGGAACTTCTTCATGCCTGGCCATTTCTTTTTCTGTAGTGCTAAGGATTATTTTTTTTAACCCAGTTCCATCCATTCTTGTAGTCATTTTTATGTTTGCTCCGGTGAGGATATCTGATACTTCACCACTTACTTTTCCAACCAATATATTGTTGAATTGCGTAGCAGTTCCCCCTGTTTCTTCGGTTCCTATTGCAAGAGGGTTATCACTATTGCTTGGTTTTTCTAGCCCCTTCTCTCTTTTCCTAACAATCTCTTTTGCAGTGTCATTTATCGAATCCAAAGAAGCATTTGCAATATTCTTTAAATTCTCTCTAATGTTCTTTTCATCTAAAATAATCAGGTTTTCTTGTATGCTCCTTAATGTTTCCCTATTATACTTTACATCATAATTTCCCACTATGAATGAGAAGTCTTTGTCCACAGCATCGTAGAAGCCATCCAATAATTGTTTCATCTCTTTTAGGGCTGTTGGGCTCTCGGGATCGAGTTCGGCGATCTTGTTTGCATAGATATCCTCTAAGTATAGCAAAGTCTCTCCGTTCTTATTCTTGATACCACTTATACTTTCGTACATTTCATCAGCTATCCTGTTTACTCGTTTTTCCCTTCCGCTTTTTTCGTCTTCAGTTTTTCCTCTTACCTTCTGATTTCCCATAAATATACACCTTCCATTTATCCTAATATAATTGGAACACATTTTATTTATAAATTATATGGTCGTTATACCTCCCATGAGGAACCTCCTGCTTTCGCTCCTCTTAGTCCTCCCCCTATCTTTCGCAGGCTCCAGCGTTACTGAAGGCGGAAATGTTTCATATATTGATCTGGGGGGAGTTGAGACCACCCAGTACTGGGCAGGGATTGTGGGCTGGATGGATCCGCTTTCTCCGGCTGAGCCCCAGCAGGAGATTTCAAACCAGACGGTTGGCCCGGTAAGGATTTATACCAATTACCCAAACGGAACATACTACGATGAATCAATGATTGTTGTAAGGGACAGCCTTGATTTCCGCCCCGAGCTCTCGGATATACAATCCCCCGTTGCACAGGATTTCAATTCTACCGGGATGTTTAGCAGCTTCGGCGCATTCAGCGGCCTGAATTTCAGCTCCTTTAGCGACAGCCCGCTCAACACTTTCGCAGACCCCTACTTTTCTCTCCCCTGCCAGATTGGCTCTGTAACTTATTCCTGCGCATATGTGTATCTGGAAAACCATTCATTTATGGGGGTCCTTAAGTTTGACAATGGAACCCACCAGGAGCCGGTGTTTGTTACCAACATCACCAGCGTCCTAGGCTACAATGGCACTTATTTTGACTTCCAGTACATGGTCCCGAAGGAGGAAGACTATTATTTTTATGTTTATCCGGACGAGTGTAACATAACTGTGTGGATAGACGGAGTCCAGACTAAAACCTTCCCAAAAACAGCAGTCCCATACGATGTAGAGTTTCTTGTAACTTATGAAAACTCATCAACTCCGATTGATTCCGCAACTGTGCAGGTTGTAGAGGAAAACGGAAGGAACCTGCTTTTCCCGGTCCTTTACCAGCAGAAAACCTACTCAGGAATAGGAGTCATGGAAACAGATTCATCAGGAAACGCAGTCTTTGCCCTTTCCCCTACCCGATACAATGTTCCGGATTCATACAACTATTCTGCATACGTGGTGGTCACCAGCCCATCATACTGCAGGGCAAATTTCTCAATTGCAACCTATGATTCCCTCTCCCCAACCTACCGCTCTTCCCTGGTGAATCCGACATATGGCAGCCAGGTGAAATCTTCGGTGCAGAATATGAACCAGCTTGCAACAACTGCCAGCACCTGGATATATGAAAGCAAATACAGAAACGCTTCAGTTTCCGTAACCACAGGCGGAGCAGTCGGCCCGATGCCAACCCTGAAGGCGGGGGCACCAAACATCTTCAACATTTCCGTAACCCACATGGGAAACCCGGTCACCGCCAATCTCACGGTACAGGAAACAGACGGCCACATAATTTTTGTTCCTCTCCAGCCTGATAAAATCCTCTACAATGATACTGGCCCGTTTGAGAGCAATCAGTCTTTTGTGCTGATACCAACCCACTACAACAACGACGCCAACCTTACAGTGTTTGTTGAGTACGGAGGCACCAATGTGGCCAACCTGACATTTACGGTGGATACCCTTCTTGAGCCCCCAACCCCTGCAGAAGCGGACATGGATCCTGCTACAAACGCTTTAATAGCTTCTGCGCTACAAAACATTAACCAGGTGCTTTCCAACGTCGGAAAGTCAATTTCAACGGTGTGATAATGAAACGGCTTGCCCTATTACTTTTGTGCTTCCCGGTGCTTTTTGCGGCTACTGCAAGCATCGTGGATTCAAGCAATACCACAACAAATGTAGAATCCTCAGCTGCCTTCAAGGTATATGTGGATACTTTTGGAAATAATCCTGATTTTGCCCTTGAGCTGTGCAATGCAGGCCAGAAGTATGTTGCCGCAGTTTATTCTGCAAATGTGAGCGGCACATTTGTAATGGTCCCCATAAGCAAAAACCTCACCGCCGGCTCTTCCAGTACCATGGTCCATACTTCTATTGGTTCAGGCCCCTGCTATTACACTCCTGTTGATTCCTTTGCATTTTCCCAGTTCCGTGATTTTACCCGTAGCCCGGATGTTTATGTTTCCGCCTTTCCCGGAAGGGTACACGCACTTTACTCAGACAATGATGACGGAACCGGCTCCCCCGACCTTGCCCCTGTAAATTATTCAGAAGGGTGGCTTGAGGGCTCTTATTCTACTACCCGCTCATTCAACCAGGCGACCGGGCTTGTCACTGCAGATGTTTCCAGTATCACTTTCCAGACTGAGCTCGGTTCAGTAACCCGGGGCCCGGGAGATGCGGACTGGGGCCTTAGCAGCACAACCGGCCGCAGCATGCTTATCGCCCTATGCGATGATGATTTTGGGAATGTATGTGATGATGCAGTCATAGCAAACGATTCCACAGATCTTCCTGTGGGCCTTTCCCTTGTGGGCACAGTAGATGACCAGCACGTCCATAATCGCTACGTGGTTGTTGACGGCCTTGGCGAGCCCATCTGCATCGGAACAGACCTCCGCCCATCAATCTCCATTGATACAAACCCAATAAGCTACGGTGACAGCACCAACATAACAATAACCGTTACGAACCAGCATAATGTGAACATAACAACTGATTTTGTGCTGCAGTTCAATGTCTCCGGCTCCGGCTACTCTGACACAGTAAATTATGCCATCACTGAGGACCTTGCTTCAGGCGGGGGCTCAACAACCCGAAATTATACCTTTGATGCAACCGGCCAGGCCGGAAGCGTTTCCCTGCGTGCTTATGCAGATTCTACAAACCAGATAGCAGAGTGCGATGAAACAGATAATCTGGCCACCGCCACCCTTGTAATAAACCCCGTCTGGTATCTCCATGTCTGGATTGATGGGGAATACAACAATACTTTTCCCCAGTGGGGCCGCCCCTATAATGTGACATTTTATGTAAATAATTCCAACGGCGACACCATCTCAAACGTTGATTACATAATAACCGAGCAAAATGGATTGAACCCCTTCATCCCCACCCAGGTATGGAATGATTCAGGTACAGAACATGGAGTATCCACTTCTTCTGTTGCAACCGCAGAGGGGAATTCATCCGGCTACGCAAGGATGGTGATTGTACCCACCTGCAACAAGCTATACACAGATTATTCTTACCTCGGAGTTGACGCATATGTAGGGGATTACGAGATAAGCGTCAGAACAAACCCCTCACACCAGTATGCCTTCAACGGAAGCCTGTACACCAATTTCCCTCTTTTTGTAGCAAACAAGACCTGCGCAGACCCGGGCTGGGTAAACGACAAGGAGCTAATAAACAAGGATACTTATGTCCTTGACATATACGACTGGATGTATGAGGTATATTCCATCACCAAGAAACTGGTGGTGCCATAGATGAAAAAAATATTTTTTCTGCTGGCGCTGTTTTCCCTCTCTTTTTCATACTACTACATTTACCTGGTGGATGCAAACACCCACTCAATAACCAATCTGGTTTATGACGATAATTCTACTTCCTATGCGGACAATTCCCTTGAGAATCCTGATGCTGAATTAAGGCTTTGTGCGGACACCGCGGCAGAACTGCAGGGCAAATGGGTCTCCATGGCTTATGCAGACGGCACCAACCCCGGAGACTATATTGAAATAACCCACCACCCCCTGCAAATTACTTCGGTCCCCCCGACCAACTGCATATATCTCCCCATAGACATTTCCAGCTTCAAGGCATGGTATCCCTCCATTCCATTTGTTTTTATATCCAACAGCACTGACCTTTCTGCTGCCCAGAGGGAAAAGATGATAACCTCCAACGGGTGGCTACAGGGGAACTACACTGTTTCTTCAACGCAGACCGGAGATAACGTGAACATCACAGTTACAGATGCCCTGGATGATGCGGGAAACTCCATAGTTCCGGACGTTGATTTTCTTGTGGTGGGCCTTGTCCAGGATGGCACCCTGATAACTACAGATACAGCAATAACTTCTGTTGATGACCCGGCAGTGCTTTCTCTTGGAGGTTACAGCGGCAACTACTACATTCATGTAAACGGCATAGGCCCCGGGGAGTTTGGGCCCCAGGTAACCATCATTACCCCTGAGCCGACAACCTACAGCACAAGCCAGGTCCCCTTTACCTACATGATAAACTCTTATTACCCAATAGGTTCCTGCTGGTATGTGCTTGACGGAAACAGAGTGGACATGCCAAACTGCGTCAGCCCCTACATCCTTGATGTTTCCGGAGGCACACATACCCTGGTGCTTTATGCAGAGGATACGCTTGGGCAGGTGGATTCCGATTCAGTTACTTTCAATGTGGAAGAGGAACCACCACACCCCTGGGGGCCCGGAGGGCCCCATGTGGGAATCCCCCCCGAAGAAGAGCCAAAGCCCCCTTATGTGCCCCCGCCCCCTCCTGGTTATTTTTCTATAAACCCTGAGCAGATTGACATAATTGTAAATTACCCCCTTGAAGGGGAAGCCAACTTTACCCTATACTCAACCAGCGAGCTCACTGATGTTTCCTGCTTTGTGAGCTCTGATTTTGAGAAATACACCACAGTTGAGCTGGAGTCGGAAACCATCCTTCCAAATTCTACAATAGATGGAACAATAATTGTTGATATGCCGCCCGAAGATATCCTAGAATATAATGATGGGGGAGAAGGTGTTCTCCAGTGCGTAGGAAAAAGCGTAGGGGGCCCCAGCCTGATGCTCTCAACTGCAGCAGACATATATCTTACTGTCAATAAGCCCTGGCTTGAAGCTGAAGAAGAGAAGCTCTCACTGTTCCCGGGAGAGCACGAAATACTCTCCCTTAACCTGACTAATACAGGAAACGGAACTGCCTACCTTTACAATACTACAATCGATTTCCAGGGACCCTATGCAGGGCTGGTTATGGTTCTTGGAATACCCACACCAATAGAGCACGGAGAGACCAAAGAACTCCCTCTGCTTCTTTCCATCCCCTCAGATTATGAGCCCGGCACTTACTACCTTCCATTTAATATGTATGAGAGCGGCCGGCTTGTTGGTTCCGGTGTGCTGGAAGTCGTTGTGGGCAAGGCAGCAGCAGCGCCCGCCTGCCGCTTCCCGGTGCTGCTGAACATCTTCACATTCAGCGATATGGTAATTCCCTGGCTTCTCATCCTCTTCCTTGCTTACCTTAACTGGAGGCTAATCCGCAAGTACAGGAGGATGACTAACTCAGAGAAGACCTTCCTATCCATACTCCCGGCCCTCCTGGCCCTCCCCGGAATATGGATATTCAACCCCTGCTTCATGATGAATATCTCCCTTCTCCAGTTTATGGTCCTCCTGCTGAGATGGATGAAAAAAGAATATGATAAAAGAAAAAGGGGAGAAGCCATCCAGGGGAAGTATTCAGAAGAAGGCGAGTTCAGGCCTGAGTAAGCACGGTAGCCCCATCTTCTTCAACAAGGATAGTATGCTCTTTTTGTGAGACCATTCCCCCACCCGCTTCCTTAAGCACAGGATATCCCTTTATCACCTGCATCCTGAGCATTTCCTTAAGGGCATTTTTTAGAAGAAGTCTGGATTTGAATTCCTTTGCCAGCCACCTCTCTGCAAAAGGCAGCATCCCATAATGGGATATTATATGGTTGAGAAGCTTCCTTGATTCCCTCATCCTGAGCTTCCCTGGCATATAAAGGCTGAAAATTTCCACCTGCTCCATATCAGACACAAAACCCTTTCCATCTGTTGCAAAGGGCTCTATTGCAAATATCTCCCCTGCCTGCATCTCATAGGGGTCATCTGTCTTTATTGATGGAACGTCCACCCCAGTATGAAGCATTCCCGTAGCTATCCGGTGTCCGGTGAGATTAGCAATCGGCTTGAACCCATAGCCTTTTATGGTTTCTTCAACGACTGCCCCAATTTCCCCCACAGTTACTCCTGCTTTAATATTTTTTATCGCGTTTTCCAGGGCCTTTTCAGAAGCTTCAACTAATTTCCCGTATTTTCCGCTTAAGTCCACAGTGTATGCCGTATCAGAAAGCGCCCCGTTGAGCTCTGCTCCCATGTCAATCTTTACAACATCGCTTTCCCCAATTACCTTTTCATCTCCTGTTTCCGGAGTGTAGTGTGCGGCTATTTCATTTATGGACACGTTTGCCGGAAAAGCAACTGTGCATCCCTCTTCTTCTATCATGCCTTCTATTGTTTCAGCAATGTCTAGCACCCCTTCTCCAATGTTTATGAGCTTCCTGCTCTCCTCCCTCACTTTTGCCCCTATTTTTCCAGCTTCCTTGAATTCTTCAATTGTTGCTTCTTCCGGCTCTTGCTCCATGCTCCTTTTTTTGCCGGTGAAGGTTTAAAACTCCCCCTATCTCCCCCTTCTAACAATATTTATATTACTTTCTTTAGAAAACTTAAGCATGGGGAGGTACAAAGTATTAATTAGTTTATTGGTTTTCCTGTGCGCTTTTTCCAGCGCTGCAGATGTAGTTGTCAATTCCCAGGACTACCGGGATGTTGCCTCAGTGTCCTTTTATTCCAATCTCGTAGGAGATGAGTTGTATTATGTCTATCCCTCTGAGAGCCTACAGTCCGCAGTTCTCCACGTTGGCCCCAAGGAGATAACCCTTATCCAGTCTGAGAAGGTGCCGGTGCATGCAAGCTACCGCAGCGCACTTGAAAATAACGGGGCTACAATCACAGAAGAGCTTACCTCCGCTGATCCACTCCAGTTTAACCTGGAGCTTGCTGAACTCTCTGGCACAGACTCTTTTATCCTTACCGACCCTGCCTATCCCTACAACCTTGTTGTGCTGATGGCCTATGCCAAGGCTTCTGGATCATATGTTGTTTTTGCAAACAGGGAGAATGCAGGTGAAGTTTCCAATTTCCTTGCAGGCAATCTCCAGGGCGAACTCCTCATATATGGAACCGTAGATAAGGAGGTCACCGAGTCCCTAGATTCTACAGGGATAGCCTATGACCAAATAGAAAATGGGGATAAATACCTGGACAATACCGAGCTTCTGGAAAAATATTTTTCAAAATACGATGCTGAAAAACAGATTCTTTTTGCAGACGGAGAATTTTTTGAGCCCTCCATAACCGAGGCCAAGTTTCCTGTAATGCTCATTTCCAACACCATTCCTACCCACTCATATACCCAGCTTCTCGGCATGGTGGAGAAGGGGGACATACAGGTGGCTGTACTTGTGAAAGGCGATTTCACAGCTGCTGCTTATGACCTGATGAAGAGGATAAATTCCAATTTTGAGGAAAAGGAATTCTCAGTATTTGTAAAGATGGGCCAGTCCGGCGCTTCCGGAGGAGAGGTCCAGCCCTTAACCGTTTATCCCCTCCCCCCAGTGGTACTGGATATTGCACTCAAGGGCGTCCAGTACAACACGGCAAAGGACGAAGTGGAAATCATACTTGAAAACAAGGGTTCAATACATACATATATCACCAATTCACTGAACATTTACTCAAATGGGGAACTCATTGGAACAGTGGGTGATGATTCCCCCCAATTGCTTGCAATCGAGGAAACCAGGGGTTTTGCCTACCCCTTTACCATTGAGAATCCTGGAGACCTTGCCGCGAACGTGACTGTTTATTTCAGCTCCTCAAAGTACAATTACGAGAAGGTCCTGAAGCAGTATGTTGATATGGGCACGGTGGATTTCCTGGACTCTTCCACCTTAGAGGTTCTTGCTGCTACCTATTCCCCGGACGATGATGCGGTTTCCCTCAAGTACTCAAACTCCGGTGAAGAGGATGTTTATTTCCGCACCAGCATTGAATATACAAGCGACATCTCAAGCTCCACAGTAGAAGATACTGAAGTGCGGATGCTTGAGCCGGGCAAGTCCACG
>WJMN01000014.1 GCA_014727925.1 Microcaldota archaeon | reverse complement strand
TTTTTCTGCACTGATTTTTCCTACATAATACTGTTTCTGCTTATCCGGCACGTATCTTATACAGTTTTCCCTGTCCCAGTCCCAGGTATGGCATTCGTAGGTTGAGTTGAAGAACCCGTGCTCATCTGTTCCTGCAACCACGATAATGTCTTCAGGTGCATTGGGCACACTTATTCTGAGCTTCGCTTTCTGGCTGTATGTCCAGGAGGGCCTTTCTCCGCACTCTTCACAATCAGAATCTATGACTATGTCTTCTAGGGTTATTGTGCTCCCGCCAGGGAGATTAAGCGACTCCCCCATTTCCAGTTCTTCTGCATACACGACTTTTCCCTCTTCTCCATAATACTGGATATCAGTCTGGTATACTGTTAATTCAGCATAACCAGAAACTGCAACAGGAATGCAGGCAACAGGCTCCTCCCCGGATTCCGCATCTTCTTCTGCCTCTGTCCCATTAGCCTCAACCTCTTCTTCTTCAGGAATTTCCTCCACCGGTTCTTCTCCGTCTGTTTCGGTTTCCCCTCCGGTGGTTTCCTCAACCGGCTCCCCTTCTATAATTTCTTCCACCGAGGCATTTTCTTCAGGGGCCCCTGCTTCTTCTCCCAGGGGCTCAGCAGGGGCTTCTTCCGAAGGGCATCCAAATGCAAATAAAAGCATCATCCCAAGAAACACGAAATAAATCCTTCTCATGCTGTGATATTTGCATGCAGATATTTAAAGAATTTGGAAAAATCAGGTTAAAACAAGAGCGCCCTGGCCGGGAATTGAACCCGGGTCTCCGGCTCGACAGGCCGGGATGATAACCACTACACTACCAGGGCAAATCGGTGAATTCTATTTATTCCACAAAACGTTAATAAATGTGCCGACTGCTCAGAACAGCCCCAGGAACACTGAAGCCATGTATAAGAAAAGCAGGAACAACACAATCCCGGAAACCAGGTGGATCTGCCTTATGTACTTTTCCTTTGCTTCCCCTATTTTCTCTACTGTTGTATACCCCAGGTATATTGCGGCTATTATTATTAGCATGGGCAGCACAAATATCAGGTTGTAAAGCACGAGGTATGTCATTGCCTGCAGGGTAACTGCCTTTGATATTATTGCGAGAACTGCAAGGTATGGCCCGGATGAGCAGGGAAGCAGGAAAAGTGAGCAGAAGAGAGCTGCAAATGCGACCCCGGGAATAGAAGTGGCGCCCTCAATTGCCTTTTTTGCATGGGGCCTGAGCCACATGGGCATCTCCACTGCAAAAAACCCAGGCTTATAATTTAGGTACCCATTAAACTCCATTGCCGCAAGGATGAGGAGCCCCACTGTGGCCGCCCCATAGAATATGTTTGTAAGGGCAGGGTCATCTACCACATGGAGAATTCCCACTCCCATGAGTATGTATGCTAGGAAGATTACGATTACGAAAACAATTCCTGAAACAAGCATCCTTTTTCTTCCATCTGAGATCAGCACTATTCCCAAGAGCATTACCATTACTGCTATGGTACAGGGATTTACTGAGTCAACAACTGCTGCGGCAACCAGCCCCCAGAGGGTCAGCGCCTGGTACTCATCCTCTTCATTTATCCCGCTTACGGAGGGCTCATGCGCCGAATCAATTGTTTCTATGGTAAATACCCCTTCCGGGCATTCATCCTCAGCACAATCATCTAGAAGGCTCCTCCACTGCTCTTCTGTGAGCTCTCCTATTATCAGCGCCTTTTCTTCCACAACCAGTGTAGGGACACCGCCGTTTGCAGGGTTTTCTCCGAACTCATCATAGTACTGGAACATCTCTGCCCTGTTCTCTGAATTCTGGTAAACTTCCTTCTTTACAAAAGTAAGATTATACTCATCTTCCATCTCTGAAAGCAGTTCTGCAGTTCTTGCACAGTGGGGGCACCCTGCCCCATAATATTCAATAACTTCTATTGCAAATGTGCTTGTGAGCAGCAAAAGCAATAAGAGTAGCCGCTTCATATTATTCCTCTCCGCATCATAATTTAAAAAACTAATTTTTTTATGCGGCAATTCCCTCCAGTGTGATTTGAACACACGACCTGCCGGTTTCTACTTTTGTAGAAGGCAAGCTACAGCCGGCCGCTCTACCACTGAGCTATGGAGGGTCAATTGTGTGAAGGGAATAAAAGCAAAAAAGGGTTTAAAAGGCTATTGCCCTCACCGCATTGTCCCGAGCAGGAATTTCTCCAGCTCCACCGGCTTCCACACATCTACTGCCTTTATTGCAAAATCCAGTTTTGTTTCGCTTTCTGCATATATATCAAAAAGCGGGTCCCCTGGCTTCACCCTGTCCCCCTTCACTCTATGGAGATAGACCCCCGCCCCTTTGTCCCTGGGGCACCCAGCAGCCCTTGCTATATTATTGATGTCCTTATTGTCTATGTGGCTTATCCTCCCTCCCTTTTCTGCAACAATTGTGTGCCTGTGGGGCCCTATCGGCAGATCATCCTCCTTTATTTTCGGGTTCCCGCCCTGCAGCTCTATTATCTCCTGCATTTTTTTCCAGGCATTCCCGTTTGTTATCATCATTTCTGCAGTTTCCCTGCCCTTCCCTTCCGGCACCTTGCCTGAAAGTTCTAGTATCTTTCCTGCAAGCAGGGTGCTCTTGCTCTTCAGGTCATTTGGGCCCCCACCCTGCAGCACCTGCACCACATCCCTGCATTCAAGCGCTCCCCCTATCCCATTTCCCACAGGCTCTGCACCATCGGTGATAAGGCTCTCAAGCGACATGCCCAGCCGTTTGCCTATCCTGATAAAATCATTTCCCAGCATTTCTGCCTTTGGCATATCAAGTATTTTTGCCCCTCTCCCTATGGGTATGTCTATTGCCACGTATTTTGCCCCGACCGCGTGTTTTTTTGCCAGTATCGATGCAAGCAACATCCCCCTAGGGTCAAGGGAAAGCGGGTGCCTTATTTTTATCAATTTGTCATCTGCGGAAGCGATGTTTGTCCCCCCTCCCCATACCATCGCCCCCTTTGCCTTCTTCACTATTTCCCTAAGCTCATTTGTGTTGAAATCAACATCTGCAAGGACCTCCATGGTGTCAGCGGTCCCTGAGGCAGAAGTTATTGCACGGGAGGACGTTTTTGGAATGTATATCCCGGCTGCAGCAACAATTGGCACCACGACCATAGTGGTCCTGTTTCCTGCTACTCCCCCTATGCAATGCTTGTCTGCAATAGGGCCCTTTCCCAGCTCCAGTTTTTCTCCAGAATTCACTATTGACTTGGTAAGCGCGACTGTTTCATCCTCGCCCAGCCCCTTCATATAAACAGCTGCAACAAATGCGGACTGTTCTGCCTCTGAAATCCTGTTCTTCATAAGCTCCCCTATTATGGTGGATATCTGGTCTTCATTGAGGCTTTCTCCGTCCAGCTTGAGCTTTATGAATTCCAGGCTGGCCGGCTTTTCCATGTGCTTTACCTGTATCAGGCCCCTGTCCCCAACATTCAGTTCTTCTGCAATGTCCCCGAAAAGGCCTATCTCTCCCTGTTTGACCATCTTGCTGCTCAGGTCTACAATCGCTATTATTTCCCTCCCATTGTGCTTCAGTATAACCCTATAGCCATTGTAAATGTCATTTTCCTCCGCCTCTTTTTCATTAAGGACGACAATATTTCTCCCTGTTTTTATGTCTATGAGCTTTACCTGGCAAACATACTTTTTCTTCTCCCATAGCTCCTTTTTCTTCTCCCGCTTTTCCCTCTCTTCCTCACTAAGGACCATTCCTTTGCTGTTTTTCATGTTTTTTTCATGTTTCATCATTAATCCCTCTTTTTTGAAATCTTCTTTTCTGCAATCCCCGGAAGTGCAGAAGGGGGCAAAATGCCCATCTCTGTCACATATCCGTTTATGTGGTGCGCAGAAGTAATATCAAATGCAGGGTTGGAAACCTCCACTTTTTTCGGAGGCCTTTGCCAAACTTCTTTCTTTTCCCTCTCCTCAATCCTTTCTCTTACACCAAACATTGTAAGCGGGTCATACTTGTAAGTTTCTGCACAGGAAAAAAATTCAACATCATATATTTCCGCAAGCCGCGCAAGCGAAGATGTCCCCACTTTGTTCACCAGGTTCCCAGTGGAGTTTATTGCATCTGCTCCTACCAGCACAATATCTGCTTTTTTCAGGTACTTGTTGACTCCCAGGTCCACAGTTATTGTTACATCAAGCCCTGCCCTTGAAAGCTCCTTCGCGGTTATTCTTCCCTGGTAGCGGGGCCTTGTTTCGCAGGCCACCACCTTCAGGTCCTTACCCCTTTTGTGCGCCTCCTTTATTACCCCCGTAACTGTGCTGGAGTGGCAGTGGGTAACTATTGTCATCCCCCCATTAAGCATGGACGCTCCATAATCCTTCAGCTTTTTTATGTCGCTTTCCATCCGTTGCAGGTATTCATTTTCGCTTTTTAGGGCCATTTCCCTAAATTTCTTTACGCTCCTTGTTTTTACGGTTGCAATTTCAGAGGCAACAAACTGGATTGTTTCATCCAGGTAGTTTCTGAGCATCGGCTCGGTGGGCCTTGCGCCGGATATCTCAAGCGCCGCTTTCACCACATCCGCCTTTATTCCATTTACCGTTTTTGCCTTTGAATCCTCCACCGCATACATCATTGCCTTTACTCCGGCCTTTGCAACGTTCCTTGCCCCCTGCACCTTAAGCGATTTGATGTCCTTTACGGTCTGCTTTACGCGGCGGCTCATGCGCTTAACTCAATAATGAGGTATATATATTTTTGCGTTCGGCATGCCCGGCATTCAGAGCTGGTAGTCTAGCCGCGTCCCGTCCCCAAGGTAAACGCCTTTCTCCTTAATTACACTCCCGATAACCTGCGCTTTCACCTTGTGCTTTTTGGCAATCTTCAGAATTGAGCTTTCCTCTTTTGCCGGGGCAGCAACGACCATCCCGGTTCCCATGTTGAAGGTGCGGTACATATGCCCCTCATCTTCAACACTGTTCCAGATTTCCCTGAATATGGGAGCCGGCTTCACCGGATTGTCTATAAAGAACCCCAGCTTCTTGTTTAGGCGGGTGAGCTTGGAAAATGCCCCCCCGGTAATGTGGGCAAGCCCGTGCACCCTGCTCTTCTGTATCATTTCCAGCACAGGCTCCACATAAATCTTTGTGGGCACAAGCATTTTCTTCCCCCATTTTTTCATGGGCAGGACCTTGCGCGCAAGCGTATATCCGTTTGAGTGCAGCCCGGAGCTCCCCAGGCTGATAAGCACATCCCCCTTCCTGATTGCAGAGCCGGTAATGTATTTTTTCACAACCCCAAGCGCAGTGAAAGCCAGGTCAAAGGGCCTGTTTTTCCCCCTTATAACATCCTTCATTATTGCGGTTTCCCCCCCGACAATGGAAATTCCTGATTCCCTTGCCCCCTTTACCAGCCCCTTCATAATCTCTGTGATAAGGTACTCATCCTCTTTTGCAACCGCAAGGTAATCCACCCCCGCAAGCGGCTTTGCCCCTATGCAAATAATGTCATTTACGTTCATTGCGATTGCATCAATTCCTATGGTGTCATATTTCTCCAGCTCATCTGCAACAAGCACCTTGGTACCGACACCATCTGTATGCATCGCAAGCTTTTCTCCCCTGAAAGGGATTACTCCTGCATAATGCCCCACCAGCGCGTTCTTGTCCCCTGAAAAAATCGCCTTGTTTATTGATTCCTGGATTTTTCTGACGTTTTTTACATCAACAGAATATCTTGCTCCCATACTGGAAGTAAAAGAAGAAAAGAATTATAAAAGAAACTCAGGGCCCTGAGCCGGGCTCTCCCTTTTTTGCCAGTTCCTGAAGGCCAAGTTCATAAACTGCATTTCCAGTATCATCTACGTTTTCAACTGCAGTACTGAAAAGCGGTGGTTTTTTCCTGCTTTCTTCTATAACCGGGGAGGCCTGCTCCGTGCCCACAATCTCTGTTATTCTGTCCACAACCATTTTCCTCCTCTGCCGTACTGCAAGCACAAGCTCCGCTTCCCAGTCCGCGCCATTTTCCACAAGCGTTTTTGCAGAAGCCCTGTCTTCATTAATAATTGCCAGGTGCAGGGGGGTTTTGCCTCCCTTGTTTATTAAGTCGGGGTTTGCCCCGTTTTTCATGAGTATTTTTGCAGTTGTCCTGTTTCCGTTGAGAATTGCGTGGTGGAGCGCAGTGTTTCCATCCATGTCTTCCAGTTTGGGGTCTGCATCAAGCTCCTTTAGGAGCTCTTCTACAACACTGCACTTGCCGTTTTTTGCAGCGGCCATCAGGGGGGTCATCTGCCGGGCATCCCTGATGTCCACATTGCCTTCATTTAGCCTCCAGAGCCCCTTTATTCCCGCACTTACCGCTGCAAACACTTCCCGCACTTCCTTTTCATATTCTTCCATTCTTGTGCGCGGTCTCAGCCCGTTTCCAGCAGGCAGCTCCTTTGTTCCAACACATTTTTTAGCAATAGCTTTCTTACCCATGCAACCACCATAATTAGGTTTATCTATTGTTTGGCAAGGTTTAAAAACGTGGTGTTATTCCCTGCTATTCTCAGGCAAAGAGAAATAGGTAGGATGCTGCATATAGCCCGAGCAGCACCATCGCGGCAAACCTGTCTAGCTTTTTTCTCCAGGCAAAAAGCATTATCACCACTATTGAAGAAAATACAAGGTAGGTTCCTGTGGCTATTGCCAGCCCTGCTTCGGGCAGGACACTGGGTGCAATAAGCGGCCCTGCGGCAATCGCAAGAGTTGTATCAGTTATGTTGCTCCCGAGTATATTTCCCATCGCAAGCTCATCCTGCCCTTTCCTTATTGCAGACACCGCAACAAACAGTTCCGGAAGGGAAGTGCCTATTGCAATTGCGAAAAAGCTCACAAGGTAAGGGGGAATCCCTATTTCACGGGACAATTCAACTGTGGAATTGACTATCAGGATTGAAGCGGCGACAATCCCGATAAGGAAGAACAGGAGTTTCCCAGACCCCCTGAGCCTGTCTGCCCGGGGCCAGTATTTTTTTGCTTCCACGCCTTCGGGTGCGGCATATTTCTTTACTGTATATTTGTTTGATATGAATATCAATATGAAGTAGCTGGCTATCAGGAATACCGCGTTGATTAATGTAATTTCCCCGCTTTCCACCGCAAAAAGAGCAAGCATCGCCCCCATTATTGCACACCCTCCAAGGAGCAGCACATCCCTCCTCCCCTCCTTTATTGGGCCGGCAATCAGCACTGCCAGCCCGAATATTAATGTAATCTGGGAAAGGGATGAGCCGAATGTGTCCCCCACATTTATTTCCGGGTGCCCGGAGACTGTTGAAACTACGGAGTTGCTTATTTCCGGAAGAGAAGTGCCCATAGAAAGCACAACTATCCCGATAAGCAGAGGGGGGATGTTTGCAGTTGCTGCCAGCCTTGAAGCAATGTCTATGGTTTTGTCGCTTGCAAAGGCAAGCACCACAAGGCCCGATATAAGCATCCCTATCTCAAATATCACGCCCTCTTTAACGCAGCGTTCCTTTTAAATCTCTCTCCCCTCAAATCCTTCCAGGTGCAAGGCAATGGACATTCCAAAGGAGAATTTTTCAGAATGGTACAACTCAGTAATAAAAGATGCGGAGCTCTGCGACCTCCGCTACAACCTCAAGGGCTTTGTGGTGATAATGCCCAATGCTGCGGATGTAATTAGCAGGATGTATCGCCTCTATGAGGATGCCCTTGAGAGAAGAGGGCACCGCAAGTCTTATTTTCCTGCCCTGATTTCCGAAAAGAACCTGGAAGCCGAGAAAGACCATGTGGAGGGTTTTGCGCCTGAGGTTTTCTGGGTTACCCGCGCAGGGAAAAACGAACTTGAAGAGAAGATGATCATGCGCCCAACTTCGGAGACCGCAATGTATCCGATGTATTCTTTGTGGATAAATGGAAAGACCGACCTTCCGCTCAGGCTCTACCAGTCCGGGCCGGTCTGGAGATATGAGACAAAGGCTACAAAGCCCTTCATAAGGGGGAGGGAGTTCTACTGGATTGAAGCCCACGATGTTTTTGCAACTGAGGAGGACGCCCTTGCACAGGTAAGAGAAGACATGGAAACTACAGAGGAGATGATTCACCAGTCCTTTGGCATTCCCTTTATATTCTTCAGGCGCCCCCAGTGGGACAAGTTTGCCGGCTCAGTAAACACATATGCTGCAGACACCCTGCTCCCTGATGGGCGGGCGCTCCAGCTCCCCTCCACCCATATGCTGGGAAACAATTTTGCAAAGGTTTTTGATGTTAAATACATGGATGATGAGGGAAAGGAAGAGTTTTGCTGGCAGACCTGCTACGGCCCATCCATTTCCAGGATTTTTGCCGCGCTTGTTTCCACCCACGGGGACAGCCGCGGCATGGTGCTTCCCTTCCACCTGGCAAACCTCCAGGTGGTAATTGTGCCCATACTCAAAAAGGGCAATGAGGAAAAAGTCCTCTCCCATGCCCGCGGCCTAGAAGAAGCACTTTCCCAGGTTTTCCGCACCGCGCTTGATTCAGGCGACGATACTCCGGGCTTCAAGTTCAATAAGTGGGAACTACGGGGCGCGGCAGTCCGGGTGGAAGTTGGGGAAAGAGACATAGAGTCCGGAAAAGCGGTTGTTGTCCGCAGGGACACCGGGGAGAAGGCGGGCGTTCCCTTTGATGAGCTTGCCCGCAGGATAGTCGCGATTGGTGAGGAGATGAACATTTCCCTGCGGAAAAGGGCAGATGCATGGTTTTCCGGAATGGGGAAGGAAGCAGACACGCTTGAGGAACTCAGGAAAGCAATTGAAAATGGAGGGGGATTTGTGAAGGTGCCATTCTGCACTGATTCCAGGGAAGGGGAACCCTGTGCAGAGAAAGTGAAGGAGGCCTGCGCTGCAAACATACGTGGTTCCAAATATGGAAAAGAGGAGATTCCGGAAGGGAAAAAGTGCATAGCCTGCGGCAAAGAGGCAAGGATTTACCAGTATGCCTCGAGGCAATACTGAGGTGTTTTGATGAGAGTGCTGATTACAGGAACCCCCGGAACCGGGAAAACCCTGATTGCAGAGGAGCTTGGCAAGCTCACAGGCTGGGATGTTCTCCACATTTCCGAGATAGCAGAAGAGGCAAGCGCAGTCAGGCATGAAGAGGAGGAGAGCACGGTGGATGTTGCCCGGCTTTTTTCCTACCTCGGGCTTGTGCTCAAGAAGAAGAAAAATCTTATTTTTGAAGGGCACCTCGGATGCGAGGCCCCCTGCCCCGCGGAGCTTGTAGTAGTGCTCCGCACCCATCCTGAAGAGCTTGAGAAGAGGATGGAGAAGAGAGGATATTACCGTGAAAAAATAGATGAAAACGTGATGGCCGAGCTCCTTGATTACTGCTACCAGCTCGCAGAAAAGAATTTTTCCTGCGATATTCTGGAACTGGACACAACAGGCCGCACTCCCAAAACGTGCGCAGAGAAGATTTTTGCCTATATTAACGGGAGCATTGATGCCCTGGATAAAGTGAGCTGGGAGAATTATTTGGAGAGGAAAACCGGACGCCATCCCAGAGGCGAATAAAACTCCTTACTTATTGTGTGCAGAATATTTTGGGTATAATTTTTGCTTACCTTGCTGCCACCAGCACGCCTGGTTTTTTATCCTGTTTTTTATCCTTTAGAAGGTCCGGAAAAACCTGCTCTGATATTGCCCTTGCCATTGCTTTCCTTCCCTCATTTCCGGGATGCAGGTAATCGTCTTTACCATTTGCCTTTGTTCCCTTGTATCTCTCCTTCATTTTCATGTTGTCTTTTTCCGAGGCCATGGTTTTGTAGATTTCCGCAACCTCAAATTCCGGCCCTGTTTCCAGCACTTCATTAAGCAGGTACCCTGCCTCTTTTAGCATTTCATTGTATTGCCTTGTTCTTTCCCCTTTCTTTTTTGTCCAGTTTCTAGTGCCTTTTTTCCATGGCGCACCTTCAACGAAAACCACCCTTTCCATCCTCTTTCCCCTGGCCGGTTCTGTTTTGTTAAGAAGCCCCTTGAGTTCCTGGAGCATTTTTGCCTCTTCTTTTATCATGCCGATTGCCTTCTGCTCCATCTTCCTCCTTTTCCCCCCTGTCCTATCCAGCCTTTTTTGTGCTTCCATTTTTTCTGTTTTGAGTTCTGCAAGGCGTTCATCTATGCGGTTTAGGGCCCCCTCCTTTTCTGTTTTTGTTGCCCCTTTTGCCCAGAGGCGCAGGTAAATTTCCATGAGGTTCTTCCTCAGCCCCGCCAGTGTTTTTTTCCAGCGTTTTTCCGGGCCCCCTCCCCCGCCTGCAATGTCATTCACCCCTATTCCTATTATTGCCCCATCATAATTTCCTGCAATAATTTTTCCCACAGTATCTATGCTTTTTCCCTTTATTTTCTGCCTGCCCAGCATTCCCCTTGTGGTATTGCTCCCCCTGCCCATGTTTTTGAATTCCACGTTTTCTCCTGTAAACTCTGTTATGTGGGTTCCAATGTCCGTATTGTCCCACCTGCCCCTCTCAACCATTGAGTCTCCGGCATAAGCCCAGCGCCTTATTCTTCCAGGGACCATCTTTACATCTCCCATTCCTGCCTGCCCCAATAACTTACTTTTTCCTTGTTTTTATTCCTATCTTTTTATACGCTGCCCCTGTTTGCCTGTTCAGCCAGCTTTTCCATACTTTTCCCTATGCAGAGCTATCCTTCCAGCATCCATTTCTCAATAGTTTTAACAGTTGTTTCTTTTACCCCTGGTTTTTCTCCAATTTTATCTAATGACAAAAACAGCCCCTTTGCCCCGGTTCCCCTCATTCCAGACCGCAGCCCGTCCCACTCCCGCTGGGGAACTTTCCCCTCACCGCCCCAAACCTGCACCGCCAGTGTTTCCTCCCCTGCTTTCTGGGCTATGAAGTCACATTCCCCCGAGCCTGTTGTGAAATAGGAGAGGGAGTATCCTCTGCGCGCAAGCTCTATGGCAACAAGGTTTTCCAGCCTGCGTCCTTCGTCCTTCTCCGCAGATATGCTCACAGATGCCTGGAGCCCGGTGTCGTAGGCATAATGCTTTGCATCAGCAACTATCCTTTTCCGCGGAGAGCGGAGATATGGCGGAATCGAAAGTATGAGAAATGCATCGTTGAATGCGTGCACGAACGAGCGGAAGGTGGGCTGGCTTATGCCCAGCCGGCCCGAGGTCTTTTTTGCAGAAACACTTTTCCCAGGCTCGGAAAGCAGGAGAAGGGCCAGGTCAGAAAGGGGTTTCACTTCCCTCAACTTTTTCCTGGCCGCAACATCCCTTAAAACGGTAAGTTCAAGATACAGTTTGTGCAGCTTCTTTGCAGCAGATGGCCGCAGCACACATTCAGGGTAACCTCCTATTTCCAGATATTCCTTTAGCGAAAAATCTCCCCATCTCTTTGCGTCCCTGAATGATAGGGGAAGGATTGTTTCCGGTATTGCCCGCCCCCCAAGCGAGGATGCAATCTCCCCAGACAGTAGCGTAGCGCTGGAACCGGTTACAATCATATTTCTCTTTCCATTTTCAACTTCTGCCCTTACAATTTTTACCCAGTCCGTGAGCACCTGCACTTCATCCAGAATGACCATCCCCTTTCTTGGCACTTTGTTTATTTCCGAAAGAAGGTCTCTGGCTGTTGCCGGCGCACCCAGGGCTTCCATGTCAAAATAAACCCCCTTTCCCCCCTCGGCTTTCCAGTCTTCCAAAAGGCGCAGTGCAAGGGTGGTTTTGCCCGCCCTCCTGGGACCGATAAGTGCAAGCGCTTCCTTCCATTCAAGCATCTGAAACAGCTTTGGTTCTTCTTCCCTTGCTAGATACATATGAAAATATACTTTCAGCATATATAAATACTTTTTGCTTTTAAGCAATTTATTTAAAAAGGGTGAAAATATACTTTCAGCATATTGCAGCCATAACTCCCCCTATTGCCTTTCAATTCCCTTCTTTTCACAGATGTTTTCAAGCGGGCATCCCCTGCATGCAGGCCTGGCCCTGCAGTGCTCCTGCGCATGCTTTACAATCAGCGCATGGTATTCATTGTACAGTGCTGCATCTTCTGGCAGGTTTTCCTCAAACATCTTTTTCAATTCTTCGTATTCCACATCTTTGGGGCACATCCCCAGCCTGCTGAATATTCTTTTTGTGTATGCATCAATCATGAATTCCGGCTTTCCCCAGGCATAGAGGAGCATTGAATCCACTGTTTCCGGGCCAATCCCCCATATCCCCAGCATCCTCTCCCGCTCAGGCGGCCCATCATACCTGAGGAATTCCCTGAGCTTTTTTGCCTTCATATTATAATACCGCGCAGGCTTTATCAGCCTGGCAAGCTCCTCTTCCCTGAGCTTTCCCATCTCCTCCCCGCTGAGCGCATCTGCTTCCCTCAGGTTATGTAGCGCCTTTTTTGCATTTTCCCAGGAGGTATTCTGGGTGAGGATTGCGCCCACCGCAATCTCAAACCTTTCCTCCGGGGTTCTCTTCCTTTTCTTGAATGAGCGGGAGTAAAAATTGTTTATGGGCCACCAGCCCTGCTCCCCATATTCTTTCAGCAGCAGCCTGTATACGGATTTGATTTCTCCTCCCATGAGCCCA
>WJMN01000013.1 GCA_014727925.1 Microcaldota archaeon | reverse complement strand
TATTGATTTTCCTTGTTTTTTCTTTTTCCCTTTGTTTTTCGCAACTTATAGATTATGAGTCTGGAGATCACATGGGCCCAATGTACCAATATTTGCAGAGTAATCCAACTTACTATACTGAGCAGGATGTCCGCTACCATCTTCTGACCTACCTTTCAATGCCTGAGAGCTACAGATGGCTTTCAGGAACCGGCTCATATGATGATATTCATGATGGGGATGTGGTATGCGAAGGTATTTTCTATTATGATACAGAAGTAGACGCCCAAGCTGATCTTGGCGCATTTGAGGGAATGTCCCCCACAATTACAGGTTCCCAACCAGCAGGCTGGGCCAACTGCGGCGCGGGAGGATACTCTTCCTGCCCAGAGGGCGATGTTTCTGTTTATTGGGGTGCTCCGCATTATGGGGACCCCACCTCCCAATCTGGTGACAGAACATATGATGATTCACTTTATGGGTATAGGAGCATAGATTACCAGGAGGTTGTTGGCTCCACAGTTTATTCAAACAAGGTATCAGATGTTGCGACAGTGCTTTCAGGAGTTGCGACACTTACTTATGGAAGAGGGATGGTTTATTCCCCGCTGCATGCTTTTGACCCCCTTTCTGGAACCCAGCCCTCTTATTCCGGCTCTTTCACCGTGAGCCTCCCCGCTGGTGGCTCAGGAGATTATGAATTTGAGCAGGAGCTTGATGTTGATGGCGGCACTATTGTTTCATATAATGTGCATGATGATAATGAGCGTTACTGGTCATATGACTCACTTGGAAGCGGGCAGAGCAGATACACCCGCCCCAATATTGAAGGCTCAGCAGAGATAACCATAGTTGCTGAAGAGGACGTAGGAGTAGTTCCCCCTGAGATAATGTATGTTGATGTCGGGAGCGACGGATTCCTAATAGGCGAAGATTCCTTTTCTGTTTCTCCGGGCGAAAGCGTTCCAGTAACAATAAGGATGCACGTGCCGGACAGGCCCGATGATTTTTACCCGCTTGATTTTGAGTTTTATGATATTAGTGTGGAAGGTCTAGACGGCCTATCCTTTAGCCCGGTTTCCATGCCCGCTGACTGCAGCGACTGCAGCATAATTGGTTGCGGCCAGGTCAACGGAGGCCACCTTTCCCCGGGCAGCGCCTACAATGTGGATATTGAAGGCACCCTGAATTTCCCGGAAACCCTCCCCGAAGGAAGCCAGGAGATTGAATTTTCTGTTTCCTGGAGGACCTGCTCAGGAGAGGAGGACTGCAACGGAGAGGGCAGGGACGAGGAAACCCCTTATATCCCGGTGGAGTTTGATTTTCCGGAAGAAGAGCTCCCGGACCTCATCTGCAGCATTGAGCCGGTCGGATATATCAACAATGATGAGCCCGGCCCCGCAGGATTCTATCCCGGCCAGGGGGTAAACGACTGGGCAGTCACGATTACAAATATAGGAGAGGCAAATGCAACAATAAATGACACCAACTATCTTTGCTCCGCGATAATGTTCAACGCTTACAGCAGCGACCTTTCCCCTGCCTTTGACCCTTACACAACCAGGGCAATATTCCCGGGAACTTATTACGGCACCATTGAGCCGGGGGAGAGCACAACAGTTTCTTTCAGGGATGCGCCTGCAGTCTGCACAGGTGAGGGGGATTCAATTGGCGCACTTGCATGGGTAAATATGCTTTCGGCGTTTTTCCCGGAGTGCGTCCCATATATGCTTGAGGAGGCCACAGACAGCAACAACGGATGTTCATGGACAGCCCCCTGCCTTGAAGCGCCCGGCCCAGGAGAATGCCAGATAATTCCCCAGCACGTAACCAACCCCCCCCAGAACTCAATGGAGAATTTCACCCTTCTTTGCGATGGCGGAAGCTGCAGCGGCGCGGTTACCTGGGAAACAACTGAAACAGGAAGTGATGTCGGGGAGCTGGCAGGCTCTGACCAGTCCGGGGCGCAGGTGCAGATTTCAGATTATCCTGAAGACGCAGAGGGGGAGATGCTGCTGGAGGCAACAGTTGGCTACCCAGACAACATGGTGTGCAACGCAACAATAGAAATCTCTCCCGGGCCAGGCGGAGATGACGAGTTTTCCTGCTTTGTGATTCCAACGCCCCAGTCGGGTTATCCCGGAAGCGAGCATGATTTTGAAGTGTTTTGCGATTATAGTGATGAAGAGGACCCGGAGCACTGTTCTGCAAACTGGGCAGTAACCCATGGGAATGATTATGTTGGTGATTTCAGTTCAGGAAGCTGGTGGGCATTTGTAAAAATCAAAGAGGATCTGGCGCTTGGGGAGGAGGATGAAGTTGTGGTCCGTGCATCTGTAGATGATGTAGAATGCTCAGGAAGAATAATCCTTCCTTCCATGGACTGCTATGATTTTATCTAGTCCTTTTTCTTCTTCCTATTTTTCTATATCCTTACTTCTTCTAGGGCCTTAGGGATAACTACTTCATATTTACGCCCAAGGTGCTCTCCCATCTCTTCTAGCGACTCCTCGTCCCCGTGCACAAGGATTATTTTTTTGAGCCCCTTTATTCCCTGGGCAAACTGTATAAGTTCACTTTTTCCTGCATGCCCGGAAATCCTCAATTCTGCAATCTTCAGCCGAAGCTCAACCTGCTCATCATCAATCTCAATGCTCTTTGCACCATTCAGGATTTTACTTCCCCGTGTCCCCTCTGCCTGGTAGCCTACGAAAATAAGCTTGTTTTTTGGGTTCCAGGCAAGCTCCTTCAAATATGTAAGCACAGGCCCCCCTGAAAGCATTCCCGAAGTGCTGACAATTATGCAGGGCTCTTCAAGCACATCCTTACGGTCCCTCCTGCGGGGCATGTAGAAATGTCTGCTTGCAAACGGGTCATCAGCGCTCAGAAGAATTCTCTTCTGCACCTCATCTTTTGCATAAACCACGTTCTGCCTGTAGATTTTCATCGCCTTTTTAATCATCCCGTCCATGTAGATTTTCACTTCAGGCAGTGCCCCGGATTTCATGTAGCTTTCCAGAAGAAGAAGTATCTCCTGCCCCCTTCCCACAGCAAAGGAGGGTATTATCACATGCCCTCCCTCTTTTATTGTTTCCTTTATCTCCGAAATCAGCCTGCTCACTGACTCCCTGGTTCCCGGAAGCTCTTCGTTTCCATAAGTTCCCTCAAGGATAAGCGCATCTGCGCGCAGGCCCTTCTCGCATCCATCTAGCATTCGGGTTCCACGTGTGGAAATGTCTCCGGAATAGAGGACTTTCTTTTCCCCTTCAATGTGAATCATTGCAGAGCCCAGAATGTGCCCTGCATTGTAGAGGCGCGCATCATAGCCTCCTGCCCTGAATTTTTCTCTAAACTCATAGGTGTGGAACCTCCTTATTGCTTCTGAGACGTCCCTGTCTGAGAAATCAACATTTTTCCCTATCCTCTGGTAATCTGCAAGCAGCACACCGGTTAAATCCTTGGTTGCTTTTATGCCGTAGATGGTGGGCCTGGAACCCTTTGCAATAAGGCTGCCTAGGTGCCCGGAGTGATCCAGGTGCGCATGGCTCACTGCAACGTCCCTTATGGTTTTTTCAAATCCCTCAGGAAAGATTGGGTATTCTACTTTTTCCCCAAGCTTAATCCCGCAGTCTAGCAGGATTCTCCTTTTTTTCTCTGAAAGGAGGAAAGCGCTTCTTCCCACTTCCCTCGCTCCCCCATATGCAATAAATTTCATATTATCACTGGTCGCAGTAATTTTAATCTAAGGAAAAGAATATAAAACGCGTATGTAATCTCCCTGCATGGGAAAAGAACTGGAAGTTGCAAAGCATATCCTAGAGCGCCACAGGAAAGAGATAGAAAAGGAGGAAATACGCTCTCTTTCCAGGCTCAGGCAGATAATTTCTCCTTACTCAGATTATGTTTCAGCTCTCAAGACCAGAATCCTAGAATCCCTCGCCCCATACATCAAGGAAGAGAACTTCCTGGATGCGGTGAGGAGGATTCTTTCCCACATTTCCAATATAGATGTTGTGGAGCTTCCTGTGCAGTATTCACTTGATTTTGAGGAAATTGAGGAAATCGGGGCAGCCTCAAGAATAGACAAGGCCCTTCTTACAGCTTCCCTGCTCCGTGCCCTTGGCCCAGAAGACGCCTTTTGTGTAATAGGGAACCAGTATTCCCTGGTAAAGTTCCGGTGGCTAAACAAGGTATATGCAATCGACCTTGACAGGAACGAGCTTCTTGAAGGGGAAGATGCAGAAGAATTTATCCAGGGTTCGCAGCCTAGATACATATTCAATGACCTTTCTTTTGAGTTTGGAGAATAATCCTCACAATGATTCTAGGTATTCCTTCTCCACTTTATGCAAACTGGCAGGGACCACTATGCAGAAAGGGGCCTTTCCCAGCCATCTTTCCATAATTTCCCCCACTTCTCCCCAGGAAACCTTCTCATCCGGATAGCCTACCCTGGAGAGCACAACCACTTTTTCCGGAAGCACTCCCCTGCCTTCTTTCTCTTCCATTTTGCCAAGGAGCCCGAGCCCCATTTTCGCATCCATTAATCCAAGTTCTTTATCCAGGTCCATGAGCACGAGGGTATGCATCCCCGCATCCAGATTCTTTTCAATAAGCCGCAGGGGGGAAGTAGGCTGGTAGTTTTCCCTCCAGAAACTCACAGTAACAGTTTTCCCGAATCTATATGGCTGGAGCCCGGATTTTCCCGCGGCCGCAGAGAGTACAGATGAATTATGCACAACCCTTGCCCCAACCCCTGCCTTCTGCGCATCAACCAGAAGCGAGATATGGGTGGTTGCGGCAAGAGGGTCCCCTCCGCAGAGCAGGCACACATTCTCATCCTTTGCCTTTTCAATGAGAATGCTCCCCTCAACTTCTTCCCGGCCGATGATTTCTATTTTTTTCCCGCTTTCTGCTTCAAGCTTTTCAACATATTCTCGGGGCACAGGCATGGTATGCACTTCGCAAAACGCAGCATCAGACTCCCTGAGCGCGTTCATTCCCCCCTCTGTAATATCG
>WJMN01000012.1 GCA_014727925.1 Microcaldota archaeon | reverse complement strand
TGTTTTACCCACAATTCGCATCTTTTTGCATGTTTCCGACCCATAAGCAAGGTTGCCGCTTCCACCATTCCAGCTCCACACCCTAACAGTAAACCATAAGCAAAAAGAGATGCGTGCGGTGCATAGTACGGTTTACTTACACAGTAACTGTACATGTTTTCAGTTTACTGTTACGGTATTTAGGGGCATTTTCAGGTTTTTTGGAGAAATAAATTGCCAAATTTGTGAAGCTCGGAACCTAACCTATTTTGGTAAAATAGGGCAAAAGATTCGAATGGAGATAATCTATCGACGTGAACGCTTCCTCCCAGCTAATTTTTCGAGCTCAGAATCCAAATTTTTGTCAAAAGTTTCGATTTTGAAGCCATAATATTTAGCCATCCAGAGCAAAGAACAATCAGTAAAGCTCAGATAGGATTTTTGATTTTTGAAAGTTTTCACAACTTCCATGAATCCATCAGCATCAATATGGAAGATTTCCATATTCTTATATTCTAGTAGAAATTCTAAAAGTTCTTTAGATTTGGTCAAATTGGCCTTTCTGAGCATAACTGTAACTGCTTCGTTTAGCACATAGTTCGTAACCAGGAGCCGTTTTTTATCTTTTTCAAAGTTTTTGAATTTTTCAACTGCTTGGGAATGGAAAACATCTGAATTATTGAAAAAAGAAATAATCAAGGAAGTATCCAGGACCAACATGCACTCACTCGTAGGCTATCTCATCAATCTTCTGTGAGAGCTCAGGTTCAGCAGTGAATGAAAGCTTCTTCTGTACTTCGAATATGCTTGCGTATTTCTTTTGTTTTTTAGTGTGCCTTATGTGCTGGAGGCCGAAAAAGACCAGGTCCCTGAGGGCTTCTGCTACATTGAGGTCATGCTCATGAGCATATGTTTGTATGGACTCCTTGGTTTTCTTGTCCATCTCACGAATCGTATATACTGACATAATGTAATATATGTAATACATAAACTTAAAAGCATTTGTGGGTGGCTTTCCACTGTACAAAATAGGGCAAAAGATAAGAATGGATTAAATCTACCGTAGTAAACTACTTTTTGCAGAGCACAAATAGGTGCCGATCATTGGAATCTCTGGGATTTGCCCAGTCTTTTTGCCAAATTATCTGGAATCCGGATTTTTTCAAAAGTTCAATATTTTGTTTTTGGCCATAACCGCTCCAGAACATTTTCGTTCCTAGATACTCGTTTTCCCCTTCCCACTCTTTCAGTTGCATGCAAACTAGCAGGTATCCGGGTGTTTTTAGGAGATTACAAAACCTTTTTAGAATTTCTAAATGTTTTGTTCTATCCACATGGATTAGGGCATAAAGGCAGATAATTCCATCAAAAGTTTCATTTTCAAACCCAGGGTCCAACATATCTGCTTTTTTGAATTCTGCACCTGGAACAAGTTTCCTTGCGAGCTCAATTTGTTTTGCAGAAATATCAATTCCATAAACCTGGAAATTTCTGGCCAGGTACTTGGCAATGGGGATTCCTGGCCCGCAGCCGGCATCCAGGATTTTGGCTCCGGGCTTGAGGTGCTCTTCGAGCTTTTTGGCAAAGATAAGAGTGTCTTCATTTTTAGCTTTGAGATATTCCTCGGCTATCTCGTTGTATCCGCTTTCAACAATCTCCTTTCCCATGGGCCCATAATATACAGTTATGATATAATAAAGGGATAGAGAAATAGATTATTAGAAAATATAATAAAGTATTATAATGCAGGAGAATAAGCTATTGTGAGCCGCGCCGCAACCGAGTAGCGGAAAACAGGCAGCTTTTCTTCACAATCCCGAATTCTTTTTTCTATGTTGGGATAATATAGTTTTACCCTGCCATTGAATATTTCTTCCTTGGGATCTGCTGCCCGGCTTCCCACAAGCACAAGCAGTCCCTGCTCCTCCTCAACTGAATTAACGCGGATGGGGTTTGAGGAATTAAGAAAATGCTCCCGCACTTTTTTAAGAGGGATTTCTCCGGAGCGCAGGGCCATAATGAGCTTCAGGCCGGCAAGCACTTCGGCTTTGCCGTCTGCCCTTTCTGCAACCTGGCCCAGGGACTCGGAACGGCCCCTGTGTTTGCTGAAGAGGATGGATTCTGAGCTTGTCTTCTTGCAAAATGGTTCGGGGAGGCCTGCTGCTTCCCTGTCTTCAAGGCTGGAACTGTCCCAGGCTTTTGCAACTTCAAAACCAAGTTCAACAAGGGATTCCGGAAATTTCCCTGGAAATTCGAGCTGTGTTTCCTCCAGCAGAGATTTTAGTGTGTGCAGCACTTCTGTTTCCCGGGAATTTCCCAGCCGCTTTTCAAGAAGGGGCTTATTGAGGGCAACAGAAGAACCAATAAATTTCTTAAGGGGGGGCTCCGCATTCTGGAAAACCTTTTTTGTCTGTGGCAAGCGTTCAAACATGAGTATGTCTTATGGTGCTTAAACTATTTAAACCTCCTTATTCTACCACACCTAAAAACTGGAAAACAAAAAATAAGTAAGGGCTGCAAGAAGGGTGATGAAAATAACTGCAACCAGCCAGGAATTGCTTTCCCTAAACATCTGTTTTTCAGCGGCCTTCCGGCTCAGTTTTTTATCCTTGTTTGGGAATTCCATCTGCTCATATTTGGAGCGGGGAACCGAGATAAAAAACCCATAATAATGGCAGTTGGGGCACATCTGCTTCCCCGTCCAGCTTATTATTGCGGAGCGGTTCATGGGCCGGACATTTGAAGGGTCGGAAAGGTTTGAGCCGCAGTGCGGGCATACGGTGATTTCTTCGTCTTTTTCCATTTCTAAAAGCCTCGCTGCTATGATTAAGGAATGCCACACTATTAATATTTAAGGGAGATAGGGGGGCATGGAAATAAGGAAGGGGAAAAAAAGAGATGTGGAAGGGATTGGGGAGCTGCTGGAAGAATATCCGGTTCCCATGGAAGAAGTGAAAAAGAACCTGGGTGCAGGAATGGTTTATGTTGCAGAAGAAAAGGGAAAAATCATTGGGTTTGCTGACGGAAAGGTACAGGAAGATAAGGCATACGGAAGGATACTGCATTTTTTCGTAAAAAAGGAGTACCGGGGAAGGGGGATCGCAACAAAACTGCTGGAAGAGCTGAAAAAAGAATTCAAAAACAGGAACATAAAAACTGTTTCCCTAGAATGTGCAATCATGGATAAAAAACAGGAGAGCTAGGCCATTCTGGAATAAATCCTCTTGGTTTTCTCAGAAGATTCCTCAAGGGTCTTTGAAAGAACATCAAACTCATCCTTGGGAATATCCTCGGTTCCTTCGTATTTAAGGGAAATGTTGCCTGACTCTTTGAGGGCCTTATTGAGCAGTATTGCGGCATCCTTCATGCTGAGGGGAACTTCATCCACAACTTTTCCCCCTGAGGTTATTGCCCTGGTGATATATACTGCTGAATCATTCATCTCAGACAAATTGATGTTTAGCACATTGCGGCCTGAGGAAAGCAGTTCCTCCGCAACTCTCCTTTTATCCACTTCTTCCTCCCCGGCCTTTTCCGGGCCGGATTCCAGGGGGGCTGCCGCCCTTAGGATATACGTTCTTGTTTTTCCCCCGGAATCCTCTGCCTGGAAAGTGTACTTGTGGAATGAATAAGCGGCCTTTGCACGCAATTTGAACTTCTTTCCCATTCAGGAAACACCTTAAGCGCGCTTTCCGCCTTTCTTTAGGGCATCCCTTACGTTTTCGGGGATCCCCTTCCCTCCAAGCAGGGCAATCTTCTTCCAGGTTTCAAACCATTTTCTGCGCTTTCCTGCAATGGGCTTGCCTGCTTCCTTGCGTTCTTTTATTTCCCTGTTAAGCTCTCTGGCTTCCTTCTTTAGCTCTGTAATGCTTGGGCCTTTGCTGGCAACCCTGGGCTTTCCAAATACTTCTTCTTCAGTAAAGACCATCTCTTCAGGCTTCTTTTTTTTGCGGGGTGGCTTTCTGGGTTTCTTCTTTGTAAAATCCATTTCGTATACCGGAGGTTCGGCCTTTGCCACCCTTGTGCGGGCACGCTTCCGGCGGTAATTTTCGGGTATTGGCATGTGGGTGAGGTGTCTTTTTATCTCCCAGAGCTTTACCACCTCATAATGGTGCTTTGCCGCTTCTGCAGCATTTCCCCTGCGGGCTGCACTCTCCTCTGCCTTTATTGACCTTTCAATTGCGGGATTCAGGCTGGCTAGAGTATATTGCCTGGGGCCTGTGCGGTATTTTTCCGGGGGCCGGATTCCTGTTTTCTTGCTTTTTTCCCTCCAGAGGCTTACTGCAATGCCGTGGAATTTTTTGCGCTCTTTTCCGGAAGATTCCATCTCCCCGGTTATTGCCTTCTCCAGTGCCCTGTTTAGTTCAGAAATTGTGTACTCTCCCGGCTTTTTCTTCTTTGCAGCAACCTCCCTGGCCGGGGCCTTTTTCTCTTTCTTTGGAGTCTCCGGCTT
>WJMN01000011.1 GCA_014727925.1 Microcaldota archaeon | reverse complement strand
GAAGGAGAACTGGTAGTTGACCTTGGAAAGGACGAGGACAATTTTGGGGAATCGGATATACCAATGGCAGTAACCCACAAGGACAAGAAAATTGTGCTGATGCAGATGGACGGGCTCCTCACAAAAGAAGAGCTCGCCCAGAACATTGATGAGGCCATAGAGGCATCGGAAAAAGTGTATGAACTGCAGGCGGAAGCCCTAAGGAAAAATTACGAAAAGGGAGAGCGCGGAAAGTTCAGTATGTGAGGTGTTTTCATGGGAGAAGAAGCAAAAACCAAGATACTCAGGGAAGTAAGAAAAGACTTTCTCCAGGATCTTCTGGAAAAAGGCCAGAGGTTTGATGAGAGGGGGCCCAACGACTGGAGAAACGTTTCTGTGCAGAAAGGCGTAATCCCCAATGCAGAGGGCTCTGCGCTCGTGGAGATAGGCGGAACAAAAGTGCTTGCCGCCATCAAATTTGACATGATGACCCCATTCCCGGACAGACCGGATGAGGGTGTGTTCATGACAAATGCGGAATTTGTTCCCCTTGCATCGCCCTCTTTTGAACCCGGGCCCCCGGGCGAGAACACAATTGAGTTCGCCAGGGTTGTAGACAGGGGAATACGGAGCTCAGAAGTAATAGATGTAAGCAAGTTCTTCATAGAAGAAGGAAAAGTGCTCGGGCTCTTCCTGGACCTATGGGTACTAGACCACTGCGGGAACCTCATGGATACGGGGGCGCTTGCAGGATGTGCAGCGCTCCTTGATACCAAGGTCCCAAAAGTAGAAAATGGGGAGATAATAAGGGATGAATTCACCGGCGGGCTGGATATGAAGTACAAGCCACTTACGACAAGCTTTATAAAAGTGGGCAAGCACTTCCTAATGGACCCCACCCATGAAGAAGAATACGCACGGGACATGTCCTTCATCGTGGGAACTGTTGAGGAAAAGATTGCAAGCATCCAGAAATCCGGAAATGCCGGGATAGAGAAGGATGAAGTGCTGAGCCTGGTGGATACTGCATTTGAAAAATCCGAAGAACTCAGAAAATATCTTTAGGTGGTGGCTGTGAAAGGTTCAAGATACGGAAGAAGGATAAGGAAGCTTTCAGATACCGCAACAAAGCGGAAAAAGGATTCGTATGAATGCCCAAAGTGCGGGAAGCGCTCAGTAAAGCGCATCTCATATGCACTCTGGGAATGTCGGTCCTGCGGAGCGAAGATTGCAGGGGGAGCATATACTCTGACTACCCCAACAGCGAAAACTGCAAGGAAAATGCTGGCAAAAGAAGAGGCAGGTGAGGAATAATGGGAGAATACCTAGAATGGGAAACCGGAAACAGAGTAAATATCTCAAACCTCAAAACATTTGAATTCCCTTCCACCGGGGCAAAGGTGCTCTTCAAGGCAAGGCCTCCCATTGCAAAGGAGATGGGAACCGACTAGGGAATAGGATGGACTGCCGGGGAAAACTGGAATTTGAATTCTCCAGCTCAAAAAGCGCAAATGATGCGGAAAGGGCGATGGGGGAGAGTTCTTCAGAGCGCTCCTCCATAAAAGCAAAGGCAGGGGGGGAGTCCCTTGTTGTGGAAATACGGGCAAAGGACCCGGTTGCAATGAGGGCGGCCCTGAATACGTGCCTCAGGCACATCAAGGTAATTAATGATTTAGATGGTGTATAGTATGGAAGAAGAAATGCAAAAAGAAATTGTGAGGCTGCAGAACTTTGAAAGGCAGCTTCAGGCAGTAATGATGCAGAAGCAGCAGTTCCAGATACAGCTCGGAGAAGCCAAGCTGGCACTTGAAGAACTGGAAAATGCATCGGGAGACGTATACAAAACAATCGGAAGCGTCATGATAAAGACCTCAGTTGAGGATGCAAAAAAGGACCTCGGGGAAAAGAAAGAACTCATGGAGAGCAGGATGAAAACCCTTGGAGAGCAGGAAGAAAAGCTCCGCGGAGAGCTTACTCGCCTCCAGAAAAAACTGCAGGAAGCGATGGGTTCTTCGGATGAATCATCCTAATGGAGATTCCAGCGCGGAAAACCCCCTTGGGAAAAAACGCCGGGAATTTCTTGCCTTTCTTGAAAAATACAGGAATTCAAAGCTTGTGGTGAGCAGCCACGCAAATATGGACCTGGATGCGCTCTGCACAGTCTATGCGATGAAAAGCCTGCTGCCCAATGCAGTAATGGCGCTTCCGGACAAGATGGAGGCTCCGGCAGAGGCTTTTGCAGAAAAGATGGGCATGGAACTGGTAAAACTTGAAGAGCTCGATCCTGCAGAGTATGAAGGGCTTGTGTTGCTAGACTGCTCTACCTCCGTATTATTTGAGGAAGGCAAAAAATGGGACATAAAGCTTATTGTGGACCATCACCACAAATCCGAAAACAACATTGATGCGGAAATTACCATCCGGGATGATGCTGCCCCTTCTGCAGCGGAGATGCTGGGGGAGCTTCTTCCTGAGATTTCCCCTGAAGTTGCTTATGCGCTGGGGGTGGCAATAATTTCGGATACGGCACGGTTCAAGAACGGCCGTGGCCATACTTTTGAAGTGCTTGCAAAAATGATTTCCATTTCCGGCAAGGGCTACAGGAGGATGCTAGATGATGCAGAGCCTGAAATGGGGGCAGAATACAAAATAGCCGTGCTTGAGGGCTTCAGGAAAGTAAAGATAAGTGTGCATGGGGGATATGTGGTGGCGACCACCGTGGTGCCTTCGCATGAATCGCTGATTTCTTCATCCATTTCCGAGTTTGCAGATGTTGTGTTTGCTGCAAAATGGAAAAATGAGATAAATGAAACAAGGATATCTTCGCGTGCCCGCAAGCAGGTTCCGGTCAGGCTTAATGAAGTAATGAAGGAGCTTGCAGAAGAGTTTGGCGGGGGCGGTGGAGGCCATGCAAAGGCAGCAGGGTGCTCGGCAAAGGCACGGCCTGCGGAAACCCTTGATAAATGCATTGAGATATTTTCAAGGAAAGTTTGATGGGTGGAATTATGAAAAATATACTGGTGGGAGGACAATATGGTGATGAAGGCAAGGGGAAAATCTCTTCCTACATTGCCCTGAAAGATTCCCCGGAAATTGTAGCCCGGGGGGGAGTCGGGCCCAATGCAGGGCACAAGGTTCTGTATGATGGCCAGTGGTATTCTCTGAGAATGCTTCCTTCAGGTTTTGTTAACCCTGATTCAAAGGTCATGATTGGGCCTGGAGTATCCGTGGACCCCGAAGTCTTTACAAAAGAGATTGAGATGACCGGGACCGAGGGACGGGTGTTTGTGGACAAGAGATGCACTACGATTACTGCAAAACACAAGGAAGAAGACGCGGCTGCTGCCCTGAGCAAAAAGATTGGAACCACCAAAACCGGGTGCGGGCCTTCTGTGACTTCGCGTGCCAGGAGGGATGCTGTTTTGATGCAGGACGTTCCAGAGATGCAGAATTATGTAGTAGATGTTGCACAGGCGGTAAACAATGCAAAAAACGTATTTGTGGAGGGTTCCCAGGGATTCATGCTTTCATGTTTGTATGGGACTTATCCTTTTGTGACTTCAAAGGATGTTTCCGCTTCCACGATTGCAGCGGATGTGGGGCTTGGGCCCGCTTCCATTGACCAGGTTATTATGGTTATCAAGGCATACACAACACGCGTTGGGAACGGGCCATTCCCTGAAGAGATTGGGGTTGAAGAAGCAGTAAAGCTCAATTTCCAGGAATACGGGACTGTTACCGGAAGGCCGCGGAGAACCTCGCCTGAACTGCACTGGGAAGACCTTAAGTTTGCGGTGCAAGTGAACTCTGCTACACAGATTGCAGTGACCAAGATTGACATACGGTTCCCTGGAAATGAGGGAAAGACCAAATTTGAAGAGCTTACTGCGGAAGCAAGAAGATTCCTAGACCAGCTTGAGGCAAAGCTAGGGGTTCCGGTTACACTCATAGGGACCGGGCCGGACGCAAAGCACATAATTGACCGCAGGGAAGAGCTGCTATAGAATACCTTTTTATTTATTCTTTATCTTTTACTTAGACATTATGCCGAGATGGCAGAATCCGGTAATGCGCCAGACTTGAGATCTGGTGCCCTTCGGGGCTTGGGAGTTCGAATCTCCCTCTCGGCGTCGCTTTTTTTCTTAGTTTTAAGCTTGTACAAAAAGCGGAACCAAAAAACACCGCAATACTCCGAAAAGAGCCGATAGGGGCTGTGGCCGAATGTTGAGCTCTGCTCAACAGATGTAACCGAAGGTTACATAGAGGTCACTTAACCCTCTCGGCGTCAATTTTTTATTTGGTAGAGTAGTTTGTAAGCTCCTGGATCTCGTTGTTTATGGGGATATGGAATATCCCTTCAAGGATTACATTTATGAGGATCCATTTGAGGATTATGAAGATGATCAGGTATGCGATCAGGATGATTATCCATTTTGCCCACCCTGGAAGGTGCTCGTATGCAGGGTAATGGTCCAAGAGCTTCATCTCCACGTATTTCTTTAGGTTGATAAAGCGGATAAGGAAGATGATTTCAAAAAACATGAATAAGGTAATGGAAATCATGCCTTCAAGATAGAAAAAAGAGATAAATGCTGAGAGAAGGATAAAACGAAGGAGATTGCCTTTGCTGAAATTAAAGAACCGTTTCATAGGGTTCTAATGGCTAAGAAGAAATAAAAGAGAGGAGGGGGCTATCTGTGCCCCGCATATTTTGCTGCAAATCCAATCATCATCTGAGAAAGGCCGCTAAAGAGCAAATCGATTCCAAAGAGCAGCCCGATTACCCAGATCGCATAAGAGGGCCAGCCTACAAGAATCAGCACACCCAGAATCAGGAAAAGAACCCCATCAAAAGTGAGCCATTCCCAGTAGATGTCCGGCTTGGTTTTGAAGGCAAGCGCAAACTTGAATACTCCTCCGAGTATGGGGGCGAGCCCGAGCAGCAAAGTAAGGGTGATTGCGCCCTGGAGCGGATATATGAGGAAGAGCAAGCCCACAACAAAGTAGAGCAGCCCTGCAAGGAAAGTGAACAGAAACCCGCCCCACTTCCTTGCCTGGAAAGCGAGCACTACCTGGGTAAGCCCTGCAACAAGCAAGAAGATTCCTAGACCAGCTTGAGGCAAAGCTAGGGGTTCCGGTTACACTCATAGGGACCGGGCCGGACGCAAAGCACATAATTGACCGCAGGGAAGAGCTGCTATAGGATACCTTTTTATTTATTCTTTATCTTTTACTTAGACATTATGCCGAGATGGCAGAATCCAGTAATGTGCCAGACTTGAGATCTGGTGCCCTTCGGGGCTTGGGAGTTCAAATCTCCCTCTCCGCGGAGCTTTTCTTCCTGTTATTTGCCCTCATTATACACCCCCATACATTTTTAAACACTTTTAAGCATAATATACTGTATGCCCAGGGCCCGGACCATCAACCAAATCGGCAAATACAGAATATCGAATAAGATAGAGGAAAGGAAAGATCTTGCAGATAGGTATGGGGCAGGGCGGACTTTCGTAGTAAGAGGGGACTTGATGCCTTCAGGTACCCTGAAGGACCTGAGGAATGCGGCTCTCCTCAAAAAATTTTCTGACCGTGACCCATTGGTAATCCCTCAGATAACCAGTGGAAATTCTGGCAGAAGCCTTGAGTTGCTTGCAAAGGAGCTTGACCCAAAAGCGGAAAGGGTAAAACTCGTGAATATCTCTGCAGAAGAGATGGATGAAAAAATAAAAAACGGGCAGG
>WJMN01000010.1 GCA_014727925.1 Microcaldota archaeon | reverse complement strand
GGCTTCGCTTGCCCCTGCACCTGTGAATGCAGTGTGGATTGTAACCTTGAATTTGCAATCATCCATCTGGGCATGCGCTTCAGAGTATGCGGCCTGGGAAAGAAGGAGCACAAAAAGCAGGAATGTTGCCGCTCTCTTCATTCAACCACCATTTTTTCTGAAACAGGGTCCCATGTTACCTGTTGCGAATTCTCATTCCACCATGCTTCCCACTGCTGCCTTGCCTCTGCATCAAACTGGCCGGGGGCGCAGGAATACTCAAAATCTTTTTCCGTATACCTCACAAGGAATTCGTTTGCATAAGCGCATACCGGCATGGGCGGCTCCCAGAGGAACATTTGCTCATCACTGCCAAGAAGGTCAATAAGCATCGGGATTCCTTCCTTGTCCCCCATTGTAACAAGAGTAACTGCTGCCATCAGCCTGAAGCTGGAAAGGTTTCCTTCCAGGAACGGGGAGATTCCCTGCTTTATCTCTTCCTGCTCTTCCGGGGTTGCATTGTATGCAATATTGGAAAGAATGTAAAGGCCTGTCCACTGGTGGTAGCTGTCATTGCTTTCCAGGAGCGGTAGCATATCTGCAGGAGTTGTTCCAAGCAGCTGGTTTACATTTGAAAAGCTCGAGCTGTCATTTTCATCGTATGAAGAAAGTACGGAGTCAACTAGCTCCTGGTTGGGGGTTTGGGCAGGCTCCGCTTCTTCGGGGGGAGGCTCCCCGGGTCCAGCTTCTTCTGTTTCATTGGATTCAGGAATTTGCTGGGACTCATTCCCTTCCGGAAAGAGTTCCTGGGACTGGTTTTCCTGCAGCGTGGAATCCCCTGCAGGCTCTGTGGTGTTCTGCCCTGCAGATGCCCCTTCTCCAGGGGATTCGGAAGTGCAGCCTGCAAAAAGCAGGATAAAAACTAAGAAAAATGGAATTGCCTTGTAATCATTCATTTGGATGCACCTAAACAGGCCTTTCCCTGAAGTCAACGTCAATTCCTCCGCCAACCCCAAGGATTATGTTATAGACAACTGCACTTATGAATCCGAAAATGAACATCACGATGGCAGAAACCACAAGGCCTGCAATGCCCATTCCAAAACCAACTACCAGGCCAATAAGCGTAGTAACAACATCCCCGCCTGAAGCAAGGCCAAGGATGGCCATGAGCATCATTACAACTGTGTAAACTGCAAGGGAAATGAGCCCGATTACAAATGTCCAGACTGCAAGCAGCCTCCCCAGGGAAACTGCGCCAATATGCGTGAGGGTTACTTTGTGCATTTCTTCACCGAAGGGACTAATCCTGCAAAATATATAAATGCTCTGTGAGTAATTTAACCAGGCGATAGGAGATGGCTCAGAAGCAGGCAGAGAAAGGAAATAGAGAGATGGAAACGGTTCCGGTGAAAGTTGAAGAGGAGCATGACTCATTATTGCGGCAGTTTGAATTTGAGCTAACCCATATTGACTACAGTGGGGCAGGAGACATTACAAAGGCAGATGCCAGCCTAGGCGTCGGGCCTGTGCGGGCCTGGCTTGGGGCAGGGGCGCTGGACCTGGATTATTATGACCCTTTGTTTTTTGTAACTCCAAGACTGGAAATTGGGGGGGAGATAAAGGAAGTGGAACTTTACTCAAATGCAAGCCTTACCCTCATTCCTGAAGGCTCAGAAACCAGGACAATGATATTCAGGAATCTGGCAGGGGGGGCAGTCTGGGAACCAATCAGCCCGGATGAAACAGATGGGTTTGGATTCAGGCTGGGGCTTGAAGCAAAGTGGGGAGCAGAAGCGGAAACTGACGTGGGCCAGCGCACATACTCTTTTGCAGGGGCAGGGGCTTCACTTACCTTTGAGCCTGTCACATTTTATGCAAAAGAGCAAGTATTTTTTCGCTCCACAAAATCATACGAGCAGTTTGGATGGAAAAGAATAACCCCGCAGCACGATGAGCTTAAGGCGGGGATGGTGCTGGAGCTTGAGGGGTTTGACATAAACGCGGAATTCCTCCACACGCCTTTTGAAAAGGGTGGGGGGGTTTCATTCAGGATTAACGGCAAATACCTCTCTCCGGAAATATATTTTTCAGGAAGATACCGAGAAGAGATATTTGGCGGAAGTGAAGTTACTGGAGGACTTGTACTGCACTTTGAAGGTAAAAAGAGTAGGGGAAGAGGAAAACTTGAAAAAAACCTGAGTGGTATGAAAAGCGGTCAGGACTGGAAACAGTTGTATGGCAAGGCAAGCCCGGAAGAAACAGAGAAACAGGAGGTGTTTGAGCAGGCAATTGAAGAGTCAGAAAACCTGCATGAGTTCGCTGCAAGATACAGAGGAGCATCTGTTTCTTCAAAAATATATGCTGCGCAGAGGATTGGAAAAATTGCAATGGATGTACAGCATGAGATGGGCGGGGATGCACTGTCAGTCAGCCCAGAAGATCTAGCAGGAATAGATATGTCAGACACATATGAAGCTCTGAGAACATCAGTAATGGGTGGGCTTGCAGACCCCGGAGCATGTGCAACAGTACACTCTCTTATCGCAGAATTTCTGCGGGAATCGGGAATGGAAGCTTATGCAGTGGGGTTCCCAAGAAGAGATGACAGCCATTTGGTTGCAATAGCAAAAGACCCGCAAAGTGGGCACATGTATCTTATCGATTATTATGCTGTTGTTAAACAGAAGGGGGGCAAGCTCTGGCCACTTATGCAGCAATATGCCCAATGGGATGGAATCATCATAAACAGGGTAGAGGTTTACGGAAAGAACAACAACATAATCGGGTGCTATACCGGGCCTGAGGGAAAAATGCTGGATGAAGCAGCAGGAATGGGAGAAGACAGGATGAAAGGGGCGCTAATCAGAAGGAAGGTTCCAAAGAAGAAGTGAATATAGTGCCAACAGCAGCCCGTTTTT
>WJMN01000009.1 GCA_014727925.1 Microcaldota archaeon | reverse complement strand
GTGGCATGGGAATCTGTGTCTATGCTGAATAGGCAGCCGTGCTTCCGGCCATTGAAAATATGGGCATCGTTCAGGTCAAGACGGAGGGGCTGGCAGTTCACCTCAAGTACTTTTTCATTGTCTGCAGCGCACTTGAAAACCTTCTCAAAATCAATTGCGCATGCTTCTCTTTCCCCGAGCTTGCGGCCCGAGGGGTGGCCCAGTATGTCCAGGTGCTCATTCTCAAGGGCGGTGCAAATCCTTTCAGTCATTTCCTCCCTGGGCATGCCCAGGGCAGAATGCACTGCACACACCCGCACGTTAAGCTTCTTGAGAATCTCATCGGGGTAATCAAGCGAACCGTCCTTGTGGATGTTTATCTCTGCGCCTTTGAGCACCTTCATCTTGTGCTTCCCCGCAAGCTTGTCTATCTCCTTCCACTGCTTTTTGAGGCGCTTGGGGGAGAGCCCGTGCGCAACCCGATCAGAAGGGGAATGGTCTGTTATTGCAATGTAGGAATAGCCCTTTTCTGCGGCTGCGGCAACCATCTCCTCAAGGGATGCAACACCATCACTGTATTTTGTGTGCATGTGAAGGTCGCCCTTCATATCTTCCTCCCTGAGCAAATCCGGGAGGCTGCCTTTTTTGGAGGCCTCCAGTTCCCCCCTGGATGTCCTGAGTTCAGGAGGGATGTAGGAAAACCCAAGCTTCCTGTAAATTGCCTCCTCGGATTTAAGAGAAAGGTTTTTCTCCCCATCTTTCTTGAAAAGCCCATACTCTGAAAGCTTGTAGTTTTTCTTGAGCGCAACTTTCCGGAGAGCAATATTGTGCTGCTTGTTTCCGGTAAAATAGAGCAGGGCTGCAGCATAGCTTTGTTCCGGAACTATCCGGAAATCGACTTGGACCTCGTTTTTTATAAGCACGCTGCTCTTGGTTTTTCCTGAAGACAGAACACGGGAAACAGAATCCATGGAAGTGAAATTTTCCATAGTTTTTTTCGGGGAGGATGATATTGCAAGAATATCTATGTCCCCTATTGTTTCCTTCCGCCTGCGGAGGGAGCCTGCATAGGCAATCCGCTTTAACTCTTTTTCCCCTTTGATCTGCTCTATCAGCTCTTCTGCAATAGGAATGGCCCGGTCCAGAAGCATTCTCTCATGGCCTCTCCTGTAAACTGCAATGGATTTCAGAAGAGAAGCTTCAGTCTTTTTTCCAAATCCTTCCAGCTCCCGGAGCTTTTCCTTCTTTATTGCTTTCTCCAGGTCCCCTATGGACTTTATGTCCAGCTCTTCCGAAAGCTTCTCCACAGTACGGGGGCCAATCCCCTGCAAATTCAGCAAATCAGTGGAACCTGGCGGAACCTCATCAAAAAGCTCCTCCCATTTTTTCACTTTCCCTTTTTTTAGGTACTCCACGATATGGGATGCAATTCCGCTTCCGACTCCGGGAATCTCTTCTAGGCCCTTTTTTCCGTGCTCCTCATAATAATTCTCAAGGGAAACTCCCATGCCTAAAATACCGCGGGCGGCATGGCGGTAGGCACGGGGCTTCCACTGGACTCCCTTGATTTCATAGGCATCTGCCGCCCTGCGGAGAAGGCGGACAAACTCTTCATTTGCCATCCTTTATCCTCTTTATCTCCATTATAGTGGTTGCATCTTCAGGGCCCTTGTCCCTGCGCACCCTCTGGAAGCGGGGAAAACGTAGGGCAAGGCCCTTTCCTTTTTTCCTAAAAGCGGTGTGGGAAGGGCTCCGGGTTATCTCTGCTCCGAAAACCTCAATCACCAGCCCGGGCTCATAATAAACATCCGGCTCCATATCATTCTCAACCACCACGCTTTCCGGCTTTTTCCGGGCGCGATGTTTTTTAAGGAGTTTCTGGAGGGAAGAGAAGCTCTCATCGGTGAATCCTGTTCCGACCTTGGTAAATGTTTCAAAGCGGTCCTTTTTTGGATTGAAGGCTGCGCAGAGAAGGGCGCCGAAATGGCCTGCCCGGCTTCCCCTCCCATGGTAGCTTCCAACTACTGCAAGGTCAAAGGTTTCCCGCATTCCTTCTGAATATTCCTTTTTCCACTTTATCCAGAGCCAGCCGCGGTTGCCTGGTTGGTAAACAGAGTCTTTTGCAGTCGATTTCACGATTATTCCTTCAAGCCCCTTGTCCACAGATTTCTGGAAAAACTCCCTGATTTTCTCAAAATCCGAAGAAACATTCCTTTTTGCAATATGGACCATTCCAGATTCATTTACTGATTTTTCAAGCGCCTTCCTGCGGGAAGGATAGGGCTTTTTTAGCAGGGAATTGCCATTCAGGTAAATCATGTCAAAAAGGAAAACTGCGGCAGGAACCTTTTCGCTGTACTCAGATACATCATATTTGCGCCTTCGCTGCATGAGCTTCTGGAACGAGAGGAAATCTCCTTTCCTGTAACCCACAATCTCCCCGTCAAGGACAGCTTTTTTTCTTTTTATACTTTTCTTCAGGGCTTCTGCAATGTCCGGAAACTGTGAGGTAATGTCATTAAGGTGCCGGGAAAACAGGATTATCCTGTTTCCGTCCTTGTGCACCTGCACCCTCTCTCCATCATACTTCTCTTCCACCGCAAGCTCATCTGACTGTATTTTCTCTAGGATATCGGAAACCTTGTCCACCCGCTGGGCAAGCATTGCGCGCACCGGCCTTCCCAGGGTTATGCTAAACCGCTTTGCGGAGGAGAGGCCATGTTTTGCAAGGGATTCTCCAAGGAGCCCAATGTCTGTGCATTTATTATATCCATCCTCCACTTCAGATTTGTGGGAGCTTCCCCCTGCAAAAGCTTCAGCAAAAGCATCAAGGAGCATCTGTTCTCCGACTCCTATGCGGAGGTTGCCGAGCGCTATGCGCACTATGAACCTAGACTCGTTGGAGGGAGCGTCCTGGAGAAGGGAAGAAAGCAGCTCCATCTTTTTCTTCTGGCTGTCCTCCCCGGATGCCTTTTTTATTTTTATAAGCTTAGAGCGCACATCCGAGATTGTGAGTGTGCTCCTTTTCTTTTCATTGAGTAAGGCAGCAGCATCGCCCAGGTCACCTCTTTTTTCCAGTAGCTTTTTTACCTTTTTCTCGCCCGACCCATAAGCATCGGCAACCGCCCGCACCGCCATCTTTTCCGCAATCCCTAGCTCGGTGTCCTCATAGCTTGCGCCTATTGAGCCGAGCGTGAGGTAGGCTGCAACTTTTACGTCCGGCGGGGAACGAGAGGAAAAAAATTCCGATAGCTTTTTTCGCCTGGAATTATAGGAGGGGGTATCTTCAAGGCGGGAATAAAGCGAAGCGAGCTTTGAGAATCTGCTGCTCATAGAACGATAAGTGCAATATATTATTTATTGGTTGGGGTTTGGGAAAAAGAATTTATTTTTTGCAGCAGTAGATTGCATATGAAGATGGTTTCAGAATTCAGGAAATTCCTGCGTGAATACAGGGTACTGGGGCTGGCAGTGGCCTTCATAATGGGAATCGCCTCAAATGATTTAGTGGAATCCTTCGTGGACAACATGATCATGCCCATTGCCTCGCCGCTGCTTCCGGGTAAAAGCTGGGAAAGTGCAAAATGGGTTCTCGGCCCGTTTGAATTGGGGCTGGGGCCATTCATTGCAGCGGTTATCCAGTTTTGCATAATTGCATTTGTAGTGTTTTTAGTGGTCTCAAACATCAGAAAAATAGAAAAAAGAAAAGCGGGGTAAATCAAAATGTCAGAGAAAGCCGCATTTGCCGCAGGGTGCTTTTGGGGCGTGGAGGAGAAGTTCGGAAATATTGAGGGAGTAGAGGAAACGGAGTCAGGGTATATGGGAGGTGAAACCGAAAACCCTGGCTATGAAGAAGTATGCACCGGAAAAACAGGGCATGCGGAGACTGTAAGGCTCAGCTTTGACCCGGAGAAAGTAAGCTATGGAAAGCTGCTAGAGGAATTCTGGAAAATGCACGACCCTACCACACCAGAGAGGCAGGGGCTGAACTTTGGGAGCCAGTATCGCTCCATAATATTCTACTACAATGAAGGGCAGAAAAAGGAGGCGGAAAAATCAAAGAAAAGAATTCAGGAAAGACACGGGGAAAAGGAAGTTGTTACGGAAATTTTGCATGCAAAAAAATTCTGGAGGGCTGAGGAATACCACCAGAAATACCGGAAGAAGCACAGGGGGATTTTTGGCTAGCTGCCATCTTCTTTCTTTGAGAGTGAGTGCAGAAGGGGAAGTGAAAGCAGCCCAAAGGGAAGGGAAAACATTATTGCGAAACCCAAAAGCGGGCGCACGGCAATTTTCAGAGGCTTTAGGGAAAGGAGTGAAACGGCCATGGCCAGGGAAATTAGGAAAAGAAGAGCCAGGGTAAAGCCTCCAGTTGGAATAGCTGCGTAAACTCCCCCAACTTCATAAATCGGAAAAGTTATTATGAATCCCAGGGCTGCAGTGAAAACCAGGTTCAGCAATGCGCAGAGCTCCACTCCCCCTATCCTGCGGGCAAGCGCGTTCATCTTTTTTCCAAGAAAGCTCCGGCCGGCCTTCCGTATCTGCTTCCTAAAAACCCTGTCAATATCCAAAAATACACCTGAACCGGAATCAGGGAGGAAAAATAAAAGGGTTTGTGTCAGAATTCAAGGCGCCTGAAATAGCGGACAGTTGCGGCTAGTTCCTGCCTTGCCCGTGAGAACGGCTCCTCTTCTATTGCTGCATTAAGGCATACTATGCATCCGGGGTCCCCAACTACCCTTAACGCGCGGGCAGCCTCTACCCTTTCAGAAGAACTTCCATGAAGAATTACCTCTTCAAGTGCAGGCACCACATAGCTGCAGTCCTCCTGCGTTTTTGCAAGATAGTTTATTGCTCTGAGCATCCTTTTGCGAACATCTGTGTTCTTTTCAGAAAGCAGGGAGCCGGAGAGTTTCTCCAGCGCTTCAGGGGTGTTGCGGAGGAGCACCGCGGATTCGCACAATGCATCGACCGACCTGAACCTTTTCTTGGGGCTGCGGGATGAAAGCCCCCGCATTCCCCTTCTAAAAATTTGGGCTGCCTTCTTGCAACGGAGGATAGGATGGCCCGTAATTCCCAGGGGGCCTTTGCGGGAAACCGGCCGAGAATGCTTCATGCGAAAAGGGTCTCTGTTCATAATATATTAACTCAATAGGCATATAAAGAGGGGTGGAATCAGGAGCGGGCGTACTCTGCCTCTTTCACAATCCTTTTTGCAGTGGAGAGGGAAAGGCCTGTGCTCTCTGAAAGTTCCTGTGGGTCTTTTGGCAAATCAAGCACAGAAACAAAGCCCAGGTTAAGGAGAGTAGAAAGAGTTTTCTTGTTCATCCTGATTACGCTTACCGGGTAGCATTTAGTCTGGTCTATTAGCACCTCCAGGCTTTTTTTGAGCGGGTAGCGCCAGCCCAGAAGGCGCATGCCCATGCAATTTGCGTATTTTATTACATCAGTGGAAAATTTTGCATTGGTTACCAGCATCGGACTGGTGAAGGGGCGCTTGGAATGGAGCTTTGCGCCGTCTCTAAGGTCAATGAAGCGGGAATAGATGTAAAGTGCGGTTTTTGAGCGGCACTTATCCCCGGGGCAGTTGCGGAACTTGCACTCCACCATAACTTTTTCCTTTCCCCTGCGCGCAATTACATCAATTTCATGGGTTATGCACTTTCCTACAGGAAGCTGCCGCACCTCGATATCATAACCGAGTGACTGCATCAGGCGGGCAGTAAAATCCTCAAAATCATACCCTGCAGGCCCAAGCTGCAGCAGGGCCCGCTTAAGATTGTACTTATGGCTTTTTTCCGGGCGCATCCTCCGGATTATTGCATAGAGCTTGGAATAGATGCTGTGGGTGCTGATTCCATCCTTAAGCTGGGGGTAAAGCCGCTTCAGGGCGGTCTTAGATTCGGAAGGGCTCAGCCCGCTCCTCCTGAGCGCGTGGTGCACCTTGGAGGGCCTGAACTTCTCCCTCTCCCCATTTTCCTTTACGACGGTTATATCTGGTGCCTTCATTGGTTAAAAGTAATTAGACAAAGGTTTTATTCCTTGTGCAGGTTCCCTTCGCGTATCCTTGCAAACTCATTCAGGATTTCGGCTTGTGCAATAAGGGAGGAAGCGGTTGAAAAAAGCTTAATTGCGGAGTCGCTCCATGCCTCATCTGTTTTCCCGGGGATTTCAACTGCAGAGATATGGCCTGCAGTAACCATGCACTCATTTGCCCTGCTCCTAAGCGCTCCTGGGGAATCGGTATCAGAAATCGAAGCGAGGAATCCTGCGTCATAAATCACATACACAAAGTCAAGAAGGTGTGCTTCTTCCCACAGCTTATGGCTCTTAAGCCGGAACTGCTGCCCAGGGCCGGGGCGGTTCTGGAGTAGAAAGGCGGATATGCGCCTTTTCTTAATTGCCTCATCCCTCAGCCTTTCCGGATGCCCGCTCTCTATGATGCCCTTTCCAAGCAAAAGGGCCCTTTCAAGCCTTTTTCTGAATCTTGGCCTGGGGATGAATGGGAGGGGAGTATTCCTTGAAGATACAATTAAGGTCATGGGGCAAGATTCAGAAGGAGAATATTTAAAAGAAGAGCGCATCCGGGGCTCATGCCCCGGAAGCGGATTTTAGTTTTTCCTGACATTCGGGGCAAAGCAGGCGCATCCCGGTAGGAGTAGCCCTGGACCTCCATCCCCTGGGGAGGGAATAGGAGCGGTCTTTTGCCCTTTTTCTGCATCCTTCGCATATGTGATAAATCATAGTCTATACCTCAAAAAACTCACGCAACAGCAAAAACCAGCGTAAGAACAATACTATTACTCAGCCGCAGTATTTAAACCTGCGTTTTTTTTGGAGATGATTAGGCTCAAAGCTCCTTCTTTTTCGCCTTTGGCATGCGCTTTATGTCGCAGATTCCCCCGCAGGTATTTATCCTCAGATATGTGTAAATCCAGCATCTTCCCCAAAGCCCTGTAACCACCAGGACTGCCCCCAGCACCAGAAGGAAGTATTCAAGGGGAGGAGAGATGAACAGCAGGGAACCGGTTATGAAAGCTATTCCGAAAACCACGCGGAACATCCTGTCAATCATCCCTACATTTTTTTTCATGGGAAAAATAGGAAGCATGTAAATATAAAGGTTCTCCATGTGGGGCTAATCTCTCTTTTCCCTTTTTGTTCTCATGGAAAAAAGAGGTTCCCAACGTGCCGGCCCTCCGGGATTCTTAGGCAGCTCTTCAAGGGGAACTACCTTCGGGGGCATCTGGAATCCGGGTGACATCTGGCGTATCTTCTTTGCGTCGTCCTCCATCATCTCGCGGCCGGGGCCCATTCCCATCCCCAGCTCAGGGGTGCTTTTCTTTTTTTCCATAAATGTATTTAGAAAAACAAGGTTTAAAATATCTATTAATTCTGTAGGGGGGCGGTGCTGTTTTTAGCTGCCGGAAAACTCCTTATCAATGTTCCTTATTATTGAATCGGGGTCTGCACCTGCCCTTACAAGCCTGAGCATCTCAGGCTCATTATTGCTCTTGAAAGCTGCAAAAAGCCGGATGTTCATCTCAGCTGCCTTTAGGTTCCCGGGGCGCAGGCGGACATGGGCTTCCTGGAGCCTGTCCTTTTTCATGAAATACCTAAGCCTGAGGCGTTCTATAAACCCATTTGTTGCATTTCCTGGGTTTGTTCTGAAAACAGTGGAAGTCATGTTGTCACCAGTATATGAAGTGTTGTGATATTATATGTTTTAAAAAGTAACGTATTTGCAGTGGAAGCACCGGAAAACACCTGCATCTCTTTATCTATAAACAAGGGAATTCCTGCTATTTGCAGGTGTTCTGGATGGAATGGGCATGGGAAAAAGAACTGGATTGAGTGGGTTCCTTTCACGCAAAAGGGAGGTGGGCTTAATCACCCTGGTCACTTTTCCCCTTTTTCTTCCTGGTTTTTTTGCGGGAAACTTCCCTGATGAGCTTTTCTATGTGGGGGTGCCCTTCCATTTTTGCATACTCTGCCGCGTTGTTTTTATGGACATCTCTGCAGCGGTAGTCAGCCCCCAGGGAAAGCAGCACCTTTACTGATTTTGTGTTCCCTTCCCATGCAGCAAGCATAAGGGCGGTCTGGCCTGATTCATTCCTCTGGTTCAGCTTTGCACCCCTCCTGCGCAGCAGGGAGAGGGGGGCTGCATTGTTTTCGGTTGCCGCGGCCATTAGCGGGGTATTCCCCAAGCCATCCTGCACATTTGGGTCCATTCCCTCAATCTTCAAGAGGTGCTGGAGCATCCTGGGGTTTGTGTTCTCAGCTGCACGGTGGAGGAGTGTCTGGCCAGCTGCATCCTTCTCATCAAGGGGCATGCCCACGCGGCATATGAGCCGTGCGGCGCGTTCTGGGCCTCCTTTCTGTACTTCCCTAAAAAGCGTTTTTTTGAGACGGGTTTTCTCCTCAGTGGGACAGCGGTTCCAGGTAACCAGCTTAAAAAAAATCCTGCGGATATTTTCCTCGTGCCTGTCTAGTGAGGATGAATCCGATAGTAAAGGGGCCCCTGCGGGGGAACCTCGGAACTCCCTTAATGGGCGAGATGCTTTTTCCGGGGCTTCGGGAAGATAGGAATCAAGTGTATTGGGGTCCTCAAAAATGCTGGCGGGTTCGGGCTTTTCTGCATCTTCCTGCATGCTCTGTTCATCAAAAAATTCAAGAAAATCCTCCCCTGCAAATTCATCCCCGTGTTTTTTGCTCTCTGGTTTTTTGCGGTCCTGGTTTTTCCTGCTCCCGGCCTTGCCCTTCTTTGGGAATGTGCCTTCTTTTCTTTTGTCTTCCAGGCCGACGCGGTCCCAGAGCTCTTCATTTCTGTTCCTAAAGACAGCATCCCGGGGGAAAAACCTGCCAAAATCTCTTCTTGATGAAATATTAAATATGGAAACGCCCTTTCTGCAGAGAGCGACATACAGCTCTGTGGGAATCTTGTGGATGTCCTTTTTAAGCAATCTGTGCTCTCTTAAGTATGTGGTAAGGGGATTATCTGAAGACTCCACCGCGCGCCTTTTTTGCTTTGGAGATAGCCCTGCCTTTCTCTGGTTTTCATCGCTGGAGCGTACGCAGAAATAGATAGGCTCAGGAGCAATCTTGCGGAACTCGGATAACTTGGTTATTCTCCGCCTTTTTGCCAGCCAGCGGGCATAAGCGAGCTTCTGGTCAATTCCTTTTGTTTTCCAGTATTCTCTGCAGTTCGGGCCCCTGCCACTCTTGTCCATCTCCTCAAATTTCTTTCCATTTCGCGATTCTGCCTCTCCCGCGGGAACCCCAGAGCCCGGGGCAGCCTTCATAAGCATTGGTTGGTTCATAATTTGCACCATTGTATTGGATTAAATGGACATAAGTGTTTAAAAAAGGTTTGAATTTCTGGAAAAATAAGTATAATCATCCCTGGCCTGAACCAAAAAACCCGGGGTCAAGAAAATCCCTCCTGCGCCGGTTTATGAACCGTATGTTATTTGGGTGGCAGATCACCCCCAAAAAAATATCTGTAAACTGCCTGCCCTTGCTCAGATAAATGGCATCAACTAGGCAAAGGCGTAAGCCCAGGCTTCTGCTTATGCTTTCAGGAGATGGGAGTAAATCCAGTTCCCTCTTGAGCTCTCCTGCGAGTTTCTGGTGCAATGTGGTGCTTCCCCTTGCAATACGCGCGGCAAAAAACAGTGCTCCTGCTTCTTCTGGGGACGCATAAACTGAACGGTTAAGCCCTCTTACTGGAATTCTGAGTGGCTCTGTTTTCCCTGACAAAACAACTTTAGGAAGGGATACTTCAGGCGGCAGGAGAAGATTTGAGCGGACAAAGCCTTGTAGCATCCTTCTGCCCCCTGAATTAGTGCTGCAATACCTGCATGCAACAGAGACAAGATGGCCTTCCCTTATTTCATTGCGGAGCTCAAAATACTTTTTTAAGGTTTCGAAATCTTCGGGTGTTATGAGGGACGAGCGGTTCGTGCCCCCATATGCAACAACTTCCTTTTCTTCAAAATCAAGGTTAAGCGGCACAGAAACCCTGCCGCTTTGGGAATTCCGTTTTGCCAGGCGGGAGGAGAAAACATCCCTTAGCCTGGCAGGGTGAATATTCATTTTTTCTGCTGCTTTTGAAAAGGGCACCATTGCGCCTTTTTCCCCGGGGTGGACCAGCTTGGGGCTTTTACGTTTTGCGGGAAAAACAGGGCCCACATTTCTTTTCAATGGCATTGGAGGGACTTGTGCTGGGGAAGTGATAAAAAGGGATGGGTTGGGGGAGAAGAAACAGAACTCAGAAGTGGGCAAAAATGTGAGAATATTGATATTAAAAGATTGTGGTGCATAGTGTATTTCATGAACATTAATTATGGAGAGAAAGGGTGCAGGGAGAGAAATGCTGCAGCCCGGCTCGGAAAGCGGGCGGTGAGGCAGCTTGGGAGGTTCGGCAACCGCGGAATGGAGGGGCTTTCAGAAATTATTGTCAGGATTGCATCTTTTGAGCAGAAAATCCGGAACTCCCATCTGCATCCGGGCAAAAAAGCGCATGCTCTTGTGGCGCTTTTCCTTGCCAGGAACCTTGTTGAAAAGCAGGAAAAGCATAATGTTGCAGGAACACGGCAGGAAACCAGGGCAAAGGGGAGCATTTACCAGGACGGGTCGCAGTGGTTCGACCGGTGCGGGAACATCCGCTACCCAGAATAAGGAAATTGGGTGCGGGGCACAGGCAGCTTTTTAAGTGCTTTTGAATATTTATTCAAAACAGGTGCAAAACATGAAAGTTGCAGTTTCTTCTGAAGGCCCGGGCATGGATGCGCGGGCAAGCAAGGTATTTGGAAGGTGCCCCTATTTCGTGATTGTTGAAATTGAGGGTGGAGAAGCAGGCAAAACAGAATCAATTCCCAACCCTGCATCAGGGCAGCAGAGGGGTGCAGGGATAATGGCTGCGCAGGAGCTTGAAAAGCTCGGGGCAAATGCAATAATTTCAGGAAACATAGGCCCAAAGGCATTTTCAGCAATAAACACCCTGGGCATAGATGCATATTTGGGTGCAGAAGAAACAGTAAAGGAGAACATAGATGCATTTATGCAGGGAAAACTCCCAAAAGCATCCGGTGACTAAAACGAGAATAGCAGTTACGGGGGGAAAGGGGGGAACAGGAAAAAGCATGCTTTCCACTGCCCTTGCAGTGGAGCTGGCAAAAAGGCACAGCGTGCTTCTTGCAGATGTTGATGTTGACTGCCCGGACGACCACCTTATCCTTTCGATTGAAAGAGAAAAAATAAAGGATGTTGAGCAGGACCTTCCGGTAATTGACCGGGAAAAATGCATAAAATGCGGAAAATGCGCAGATGCCTGCAGGGAAAATGCAATCATATTCAGCAAAGAAACAGGGCCGCGGTTCATAGAAGACCAGTGCACAGGATGCACTGCCTGCATGATTGCCTGCCCGGTGGATGCAATAGGTAGAAAAAAGAGGATTTCCGGAAGGATATACCGGGGAAAAGGAAATGGGGTTGAGCTCCTGAGTGCGGAAATAGAGCCAGGGCAGAAAGAAGGCTCCCCTATTGTGAACTCAGCAAAAGAAACCCTTTCCGGAATGAAAAACAAGTGGGAAATTGAGATAATGGACACTGCTGCAGGAACCCACTGCACAGTAATCTCTGCAGTCAGGGATTGCTCTGCCGCATTCGTAGTTGGGGAAGCGACTCCACTTGGCGCACACGACCTGGAGCTGATACTTGAACTTCTCTCGGTTTTAGGGGTACCTGCATACATAGTTATGAACAAGGCAGGAACCGGGGATGATAGCCTGATAGAGGATATCGCAAAAAAAAGGGGGCTGGAAATAGTGGCCAGAATACCCTACAGCAGGGAAATAGCAGAAGCCTACTCACAGGGAAGGCCCGTAGAACACCCTGAAATTGAAAAAATAGCAGAAATTGCAAGGAAGATGATAAAATGAAAATAGCAGTACTTTCAGGAAAGGGAGGCGTTGGAAAAAGCACAGTTTCTGCATCCCTTGCAAAAGTCCTTTCAGAAAGGGGTCCTGTAGTTACTGCAGACTGTGATGTTGATACCCCAAACCTGGGAATATTGTTTGGAATGGATGATGGGGATTTTGAAAAGGAGTGGGTATCCACCGGGGAAAAGGCGGTTCTTGATAAAGAAAAATGCATAGGCTGCAGGAAATGCCTGGGAATATGTGTATTCTCCGCAATAAGCTGGGGTGAAGGCAAGCCGGAATTTGACCGGCTTGCATGCGAGGGCTGTGGCGCCTGTTCGCTTGCCTGCCCGGTGGGGGCAATAGGGCTGGAGCAGGTTGAAAATGGGTGGATAGGTGATGCGGAAAAAGGAGGAATATGCATAGCAACAGGGCAGCTGAAGATGGGTGAGGCCGGTTCCGGGGACATTGTGGACCTGGTGAAGAAAAGGGCAGAACAAATCTGTGAAAAAATAGGGGCAGAACACACGATAATTGATTCGGCCGCGGGAATAGGGTGCCCGGTGATTGCATCTGTTGCAGGAATAGATTATGCGGTTGCAGTAACTGAGCCAACGCCCTCTGCATTCTCGGACCTTGAAAGGGCACTGGAAGTTGTGAAGCATTTCAAGATACCATATGGGATTGTTATAAACAAATCAACCCTTGATAGCGAATTCTCCGGAAAAATGAAGGAGGTGGCAGCAGAGCGGGGAGCTGAAGTAATAGGTGAATTTCCCTATGATAAGAAGTTCCTTGATGCTGCAGTTGGAATGAAGCCGGTGGTGGAAATCGCCCCGGAATACAAGGGGGAGTTTGAAAAAATATTAGAAAAGGTCGGGGCGCTCTGAACTCAAAAGGGTTTTAAATATAGGCAGCTGAATATTATTCATAATTTTGATTTTAAGTGATTTTAATGGGATTTAGAAAAATGGCGCTTGATGAAAAGACGCTGAAGGCGCTGGAAAAACTGGAATATACAAAGCCAACGGAAGTGCAGGAAAAAACCATCCCCCTCATACTCATGGGGGAGAACCTTATAGTGAGAAGCCAGACAGGAACAGGGAAAACTGCTGCGTTCGGAATCGGGCTCATTGAGCGCATGGATGCTGAGCCGGGAAAGAAGGCCCTGGTGCTTGCGCCAACCCGTGAGCTTGCTGTACAAATCGGAGAAGAGCTCAAGGGGATTGCCCAGGAGCACAGGCACAGAATCGTTGTTGTTTATGGAGGGCAGAAGATAGAGCCGCAGGAACGGGCGTTGAGGAGGGGCGTGGATATACTGATTGCAACGCCCGGGAGGCTGCTGGACCATGCAGAAAGGGCGAATGTTTCGCTTTCAGAATTCAGCATAGTTGTGCTAGATGAAGCAGACAGGATGCTGGACATGGGCTTCAAGGATGAAATGGACAGGATAATGGCCCAGATTCCGGAAAAACGAGAAGTCCTTCTGTTCTCTGCAACCGTTGATGAGCTGATAAAGGAGCTTGCTGACAATTACATAAAGGGAACTGCAGAAGTAATTGAGATAGGAGAAAAGAAGAGAGCAGAAAAAATAAAGGAAGACTTTGTGCAGATACCGAGGAGAAAAAAATATGTAGAGCTGCGGAAGATACTGCAAAAAGGAGATTACAGAAAGGTGCTCATATTCATGTCCACAAAACGGGGAGTAGATTATCTTTACGAAAGGCTTAAGGAGGACAGGTTCCATGCAGAGGGAATACATGGAGACATGAGCCAGGCAAGGAGGGAAAGGGTGATGGGAAACTTCAAGGAAGGGAAAGTGAGGGTTCTCGTGGCATCGGATGTTGCAGCCAGGGGAATACATGTGGAGGATGTTGAGCTTATTGTGAATTATGATGAGGCGCAGGATGCAGATACCCACCTCCACCGCATAGGGCGGACAGGGCGCATGGGAAAAATGGGCAGTGCAATCACCTTTATTGAGGCTCCGGAAACTGAAAAGGACAGGAACAGGAGCAACCACCCGGATTTTGCCTGGATGAGTGGGGGGGGAAGAGGGCATTCAAAAAAAGGAAGGGGCAGGGGAAAAAGCAGGTCAGTCGGCCACAGGAAAAAGAAGCGCTAACTCCAGGACAACAGATATTCTTCCCGGAATATTTTTGCAATCAGCACAAACAGGGCGATGAGCAGGGGCCCGATGATTATTCCTGTTACCCCAAAATAAGTTACCCCGATTATCAGGCCTATTATTGAAACAAATGGATGGATTTCTGCAATCTTCTTCTGTACAAACTGGCGTGTATAGCCATCAAAAATGTAGCTGAGAAACGCGCCCCAGAGGGCGATTGCCCCCGCGGTGAAGTAACTCCCCTCAAATATGTAGTAAAGAGTTATGGGTATCCAGACTATCTGCATCCCTATTATGGGAATTATTGCGGATATTGTGCCTGCAACTGTCCAGAAAAACACGTTGCTTGCGCCCACCAGGTAGAGCCCTGTCCCAAACAGCACACCCATCATTATTGCAACAATTCCATTTCCAAGGAAGGTTGCATTTATCACGTTGGAAAACTCGGATGCCAGCTTTTCGGTGTTCTTTTTAGTGAATGGAAGGATGTTTTTCATTGCCCTGGACGCTTTTTTGTTTTCGGTCAGGAGATAATAGAGAATTATGTACATAACAGTGAGATTTACCAGTATGGAAACAGTTGTGTCCAGCGCAGTGAGGGAAAGGCCGGTTGCGAAATTGGAAATCTCCATTATGTGGCCTTTTACAAACTTCTCTGCATCCAGCAGAGTTTCATCAGGGAAAACCGAGGCAAACTGGGCTATGTTCTCGGGGTTTGCCAGAAAATCGCTTATGTCAATAAAGGCAAGATATGCAATTCCGAAAATGGGAAGTATTATGAGGAGCAGGGAAAGCAGGAGGGCGAAAACTGCAGAAAGGCACTTGTTTCCCAGCTTCCCCTCAAGCTTTAGGTAAATCGGCTTTAGGAGCACATAAAGGATTGCTGCGCCGGAAATGCCCAAAAGCAAGGGAAAAGATGCATAGAAAAAGAACAGGGCAAGAATTGCCAGTATGAACAGGGCAAAATACTTCCTTTCCTTGCTTTGTTTTCCGGGCACATTGGGAGTACTTTGGGAAAATTTAAAAATACTCAGTATGTTTTCCGGGTTCAAGAAGGTTTTATAAATCTGGGTGTAATATAGTTGCGGTGTCGTGATGAAGCGAAAAAAAACAAAAAAGGGGAGGAAAAAGAGTGACGTCGGGGCAATTGCAAGTGATATTGGAATGGGTGAAAGGGAAGTTGAGCGCAAGCTCCATAAGCGCAAGCAGGAGTTCTCTCAAAAGCTCAACAAGGTAACTAGCGAAGTAGATGATATGCTTGAAAGCAACCGGGAAGTCCAGAAGCTGAGGAGGCAGATAAAGGAAAAGCCGCTTGTTTATGCCGCCCTTGCATTTGCGCTGGGAATGGCCCTTGGTGGAATGTGCAGGAGGAAAGATTAAGATGATTGAAGAAATATTAAAGGGAGTAGTGCTCCCTGTGTCCAAAAAGTATGTGGAAGTAATGGTTGAGGAAGTCACCGAGAGAGTTGAAACAAAGGTAGATGAAATCACCATGAGGAGCGCATACATGATTAAGGAGCTCATTCCCCCAATCCTTTACAGCACCCTATTTTTTGGGGCTGGGATGCTTATACTAATAATCGGTGCAAGTGCATACGTGGATTCCCTCCTGATGGTAGAAGGGGCAGGGTATGTGCTCGGAGGCCTTGTTCTCATCCTTGTAGGAGGATACTATAAAATGGAAATGGACAAGGCAGTTATGAGGATAAAGAGGCTCTGAAGAACCTCTCCCTTTCCCATTTTTCCATTATTTTTTCTGCCTCTTTTTCAAAACATTCCACCACATATTCTTCGTACGCATTATCCATTTTCTTCACCATATCAAGAAACCACATGAGTAATTAGGGCATTTGGATGCGGGGTGGGTTTCCGGTGTTTCCATTGCCAGTATGTGTAAGAGAAAATTAACGCACGGGACCCCTAGCTTTGATGGACAAAACCAAGATCACCATGAGCAGGCCAAGCAGTATGCCGTGGTTTGGAAGAGCCAGGAGAAAGCTTGCGACCCCTCCTAAAAAGGATTCTGTTCTTCCAAGAGCCCCCATATCTTGTGAATCTTGTTGAGCCAATGCGCCCATCTCCTGGAGCATTGCAAGAGCAGATAGTATTGCAACTAACATGAAGAATGTGTGCAGAACTTCTTTTCTCAAATTTCTTAAACCAGATATCATAAATTGAAGCAGATAACAGAACAGTTATAAAGAACCAATTGCGCCCTTACTGGGATTCGAACCCAGGTTCCAGGCTCCGGAAGCCCGTGTCCTCTCCAGGCTAGACTATAAGGGCAGAATAGCTAGATAGTAGGAAATAGCTGTCAAAAAGGATTTTTAACCTTGAGCCTGAGAACGGACACATGAAGCTTTTCGATGGGAAGACTGCCCTCGTAACAGGAGGGGGAAGAGGAATAGGGAAAGAGATTGCATTGATGCTTGCGAAAAATGGCGCGGATGTGGCAGTTGCTGCGCGCACGAAAAAGGAGCTGGAGAAAACTGCGAAGGAGATAAAGAAGCTGGGCAGGGAATCCCTTGTTATAAAGGCGGACCTCACAAAGGACAAAGACATAAAGAAGATGTATTTGGAGTTCATGAAGAAATTCGGGAAGCTGGATATGCTCTTCAACAATGCAGGTGTTGCATTTGAGGGAGAGCTGGAGGAGAACACGCAAAAGCAGATTGAGCTTATGATTGATGTGAACTACAGGGGTCTGGTGAAATCAACGCAAGAAGCACTAAAGCACATGGAGAGAGGGAGTGTAATAATCAATACTGCATCAGTAGCAGGAAAAACAGGATACCCCGGGCTTGCAGTGTACTCCGGAACGAAGTTTGCAGTAATCGGATTTACAGAAGCGGTTGCGAAGGAGATCAGTGAAAAGGGGATAAGGATGTATGCAGTTTGTCCGGGCGCAACAAAAACCAGGATGTGGGATGAGCTTTACGGGGGGAAAGCAGAGTTCAGGCCTGAAGAGGTTGCAGAGGAAGTGCTGCGCATGCTTAAGGGCAGGAACCTGAAGCCGGGAACAGCAGTGGTGGTCCGGCACCATAAAAAGTGAAAAACAGCAGCAAAAACAATAAGGTAGCTTAATATAGGGCATGCTTTCTCAGAGCTTACAACGATTACAGAAATTTTTAGCTCAGCTAAAACGGCAGCAAAAAATTCCACGCACACTCTGGACTCGGTTGGAAATGCTAAAAGCCAATTTTTACGGACAAACTCTGCAAGCGGCTTCTTGCATAACCGCACAACCAATCTGCATACCTGATTTGAGTCTCATATGGTGAGTCGCAGGTCCAGTCACCATATTAGAGTCCGCAACCAGGCAGTGGCATCAGCCATGCACCCTTTTCAGGGGCACCCGAATTGTCCGCGTGCAAAAAAGTAGTAGAAATTAATAAATTTAAGCATTCCTACAAGTATTTTTGTTGCCGAAGTAAAAATCAGGGCAAAAAAAGTAATATTTAGGAAAGAATATTGCATATATTCTTACAAACCACAACTCACTCCTCCCGCTGCTGCAGCACGTATGCTATCCTCTGCAGCACAGTTATGGAAGACAGAACTACCGAAAGGATTACTGCCCCGACAAAATAATCCATGGAAATAGTTATTCCGGCAAAAAGCCCCGCGGCAAGGAGCAGGAGGCGCTCGGAGCGCTCAAAAAGCCCGCCCATCTTTTTTGCGTTTACGTGGGAAACCACCTTGTTGTGTTCAGCATACGCCCTGATGAAGGAGGGCATGCAGGTTCCCATGAAAACAAGCCCCGCAAGCCAGATTTTTGAATCAACAAGAATCTCTGGAAGAGGATAGAACATGAATGCGAATAGGAAAAGAGCCTCCATGAAGCGGTCGGAAATACCGTCCAGAAAACCGCCAAATCTCGTGGCTTCGTTCCTTGCGCGGGCAACCGCACCATCCACCATGTCCATAGCTCCCCCTATTACAAAAAGCAGCAGCCCGAAATAAAGATTCTGCATCAGGGCAATTGAAAAAGCGCCCATCAGCCCGATAAAAAGAGCAAGCACGGTCCAGTGGTTGGGCCTGAGGGGAATAAAGGCAAGTAATCCTCCTATTCTTTCCTGGATTCCTTTTGAAGACTTATTGCCTTTCAGCATACTGCTCCTCCCAGGCTAGAAAAGAGGGCAAAAAATAAAAATATATCTAATGGCCGGAGTATTCACTATCCCCATTCTGCAAGGCATGCCCTATAAGCAGCATCTGAGGCTGAAAAATCCGAAGCAGTTTCAGGAACCCGGCTTATTCCTCCCATCATGTATTCATTGCGTATTGGCTGGTATATGCCCAGGGCATCTGAAAGCAGGGAATATACTGCCCCGGCTTCAGACCGCAGAGCAGTGCGGTTTCCGGAATCATAGGCGGTTTGCAGGGAAGCCTGATGGGAAAAAATATCAGAAACCATGCTGGATATCTCCTCCCTTTCTGCAGCAGAATACTCCATTTTTACAGCGTATCTGTCTGCCTGCTGGAGTACAGAATCTATCCCTGTTGCAGAAAACCCGGTGCCCGCAAACTGGGCAGTGCAATTGCTGTAGAGAAACAGTTTTTCATAATACGTATCTTCCAGGGCGGATGCAAAAACCGAGCCGCACAAACACAACATTGCAAATAATATGGCTACTTTCATTTCCAATACCCGCATATAGTGAAAACTGCAAAATATAAAAAGATATTGAAAACCAGGGGCTACTTGGGGGGAAGCTTCCCACCCTCATACATGGGAACAAAAAGAACCGGGCAGACTCCCTCCTTCTTTATCCCCTGGCTGGTTTTGGTGATTTTGTAGAGGTGCTGGAAATAAGGGCCGCGAAGGGGTATTATCATTATTCCTCCTTCTCTGAGCTGGGAAAGCAGGCCTGCATATGGCTCGGAGGCTGCCGCGCTCACTATTATCCTATCATAAGGGGCTGAAGAAGGGTGGCCGGCAACCCCATCTCCGAACATGGATTCAACATTGGGAAGGTGTGAAAGTGAGGATTTTGCAGCTTCGTGTATGTCCCTGAAAACCTCCAGGGTGTATACTCTGCCAGTTTTCCCTGTGAGGCAGGAGAGCAGGGCGGTCTGCCAACCTGAGCCTGTCCCCACTTCCAGCACCCCCATTCCCTCTTCTATCTCTGCTTCCCTGAGCATAATCCCTATCATGCTGGGCGCAGAGGTTGTCTGGCTGTTTGAAATTGGGAGGGGGGTATCCTTGTAAGCATCCTTTTCTAGCAACGGGGGAAGAAAATCTTCACGCGGAAACTTCAGCATGCATTCTGCTATCCTGCTGCCAATCACGCCATTGCTCCTGAGCCTCTCCACCATTTCCTCATTTGTGTTCATTTGAACTCCCCTCTGGGAGAAGGGAATGCAGGATTGTCCATCAGGTCATACCATTTAGAGGCAGAGCGAAAATCCTTAATCTGGGAAACAGAATCACAATTCTTTCCTGCGTACATCTCAATGCGTGGCTCGCCTTCTTTATCAGGGCAGCAAAACGTGTACCAGGCCCCCCTGCACTCCCCGACTGAGCAGGCGCTGCCGTTTATTGTTTCCCTCAGATAAGTATGTGTCCAGTGCTCAGAGTATTTTCCGCAGCCGTGGAGCGGGTAATCATAAGGCTCGGCAACCTCCAGGTGATACGCTGAAACTATCCAGCTCTCCCCTGAATCAACTCCAAGCGGGACTGCTTTTTCTATTATGTCCCTTTCAGAAGCTGTGGAAAGGAAATATTCCCCTGGGCAGGTTGCACGTGCTTCCTGGGAATACAGTATTCCGTCTTCTGCATAGTAGAGCATAAGCTTCTTGCGCCCGGCTTCCACTTCCGCTATCTCAGTCCTCCCCTCGCAAACATATTCAACCCGGGCAGATACATTGAAAACCGCCCCGTTCTGGGTGCGGTAGTGGGCCACCGGCCCTGAAGGTGAGCCGGCAAGGTAAACATCATTGCTTGCAGGATTATTCCAGCTGAAGGTAACAATGCGCGGTGTCTCCACCCCTGGGCAGGAAAGGCCGCTTACTGCATAGCGCTGGCTGGCGAAGCCGTTGCTGTCTGGCTGGGGGGCAATATATCTCTCAAGTTCCCCGGTGAACGGGGAAAACTGTTCATCTTCAAAATAAGGAACAATTGAAGGTCCGTTTTCCCCATCCCCAGAAGTGCAGCCTGAGAGAAGGAAAAGAAAAAGGAATAGGAATGAAAGCTGGCGAAGCATGCTACTCCTCCAGCCCCATTTCCTCAATATCTCCCTGCTTCTTTTTCCCTTCTTTCTTTCTCTTCTTTTTCTTTTCAGATCGGGGCTTCTTCTCCTGTGCCCTGCTCCACTTCTCCCGGATTTTTTCCATGGAAACTTTGTTCCTTATCGGCTCGGGTATGTGGTGCCTGTAGGGGTAGAGCACCTCATAGACTGCCAAGAGCACCCTAAGACCCCACTCCAGGAATATGATGTATATTAAAAGGGGAATACTCATGGGCAGCAGGGCAGTAATCTGGAAAAATTTCTGCTCAATCATCTCCGGGTTAAGGAATGATGGGTCTCCGAGGAAATAACCTAGGAGGGCAATTGGCAGGGTTTTTCCTATGTCCTCTGCTATGCCCTCATCCCAGTAGGCCGCTATCCTGGTGGCTGCTACCACTGCAAGAGCAATGTACATGACCTGGGTGGGGTCCTGGTTGCTCAGGAACACCAGAAAGAGGGTAAGGAAAAGGAACCAGATGAAGGTAATCAGGGGAAATGCACAGGTGTATTTGAGAATAAGAGCACCTATGTGCTTAAGCTTGTCAATGGTGGTTTCCCCTTTTTCATGCTCAAGCACGAAAAACCGCTGCTTTGAGAAGTTCTTGTAAAAGGTCCCCAGTATTATCCCATATATAGCTATTCCCAGGGCGGTAGTGAAAAAATTGGTCATCTCCGGCCCGAGATACGCCTCGGCAGAAGAGTAAATGCCTACAATGAAATCCAGCAATGGCTGCTCAAAACCTATCAGGCTCATGATGAGCTTTCAAAGAGAACGCTTTTATTTTTTTCAGGTGAATGGAAAAAGGCAAGGTGACCATCATGCAAGGATTTGGAGGACTAGACAAATGCTCCCTCTGCGGAGCGGAGATAGAGGAGCATGGAGAAAGAATGAGGAGCATTAACGACGTTACATACATATTTTGCGACAATTGCTCAAAAACCAGGAGAGATGAGATAAACAAACTGCTCAGGCTGGCCGACTAATTCATATACTGTTTTCAAGCTCATCAAAAAGCTCATCAGCTTGTTCTGAGATTGTATTAAGTATCTGCTCCGGGGGAATTCCCTCTTCCCTTTTCTCTTTGTTTTTCCTAAACAGGTAATTTGTAAAAAGGCCGAGTGCTGCCATCTGCTTTTCCAGAATGGCATCTTCGCTTTCTCCTGCCGCCCTGGCCTCCACAAAAGAAAAAAGCAGCCTTGTAAATTCCCTTGAGTGCTGCCTTTTCCCTTGTTTGTCTTTTGCAAGAAACAGCTTCTGCATCGCATGCTTCAGCTCTTTCCGCGAGGGCCCGGCCATAGATTGATTATGGGCTAAAGATTTATATGGGTGCTTGGGGGCCTTTCTTCTCTGAGCTGAACTCGGTATAGAGAATTGTGCCCGCAAGCAGCACTGCCAATGCGGCAGCCAGAATAAGGCTGGAGGTCTGGAATGAGATGAGTATTATGGTGATTATGCCCAGTGCATAGAGATATATCCGCTTTATGCCTTCTTTTGCCTGGCCTGCAGAAACATCCAGGGAATCGTTGCTGAACTGGAGCCCGGAAACATTTGAATTAGGAACTGAAGCAAAATTGCCCGAATATCCGCAGGGTGGGCAGGTTAATTCCCCTTCTGTTTTTATGTTTAGGAACTTGCCTTCATCCCTGCTCTCAACATTAAGGTAATCTCCTGACGCGGGAACATACCCGCATTTGGGGCAAAACAGTATTCTCTTCTCCTCTCCCTGGGGAGCCTCCATGCAGATACTATGCATAAAAACAAATAAAACTCCTTTCGGAAACAACCGAAAGAAAACGTTTCCAAATATAATGGTGGGTTGCGGGAATTCCCTGTTGCGGCATCGGAATAAAAAGATTGCAGGGAAAAACAATGCTGATGGGTATGGATGATACAATAAAGCTTGACCGCAGGAGTTTTGAGGCGCTCGCGGCAGATTCGCGGGTGCGGCTCCTTAAGGCACTTTCAGGGAGAAGGAAAACCCTTACCGAGCTTGCAAAAGAGCTGGGGCTTTCCAACTCCACTACTAAAGAGCATCTTGCTGTGCTCGTTGATGCTGGGCTGATTGCCCAGCTGGACGAGGGCAGAAAATGGAAATACTATGAACTTACCCGCAAGGGCAAAAAAGTCGCAAACCCCACGCCCGCAAAATATGTGATAATGCTGGCAGTAAGCCTGGTCCTTTTTTTGGGGAGCGGATGGAATTTCATGAGTTCTTTCGGGGATTTTTCCCAGTGGGAATCTGTTTCGCCGGATTCATTTGCTGTGGGAGGTGAACTCCCTGAAGCAGCTGCTGGGCAGGATGAAGGCCAGGTGATGGCAATTGCTAAAGAAGATGCGGGAGATGTGGAAACTGAAAAGACCCCCTCTGTGGGACATGACGCAACTGGAGAGAGTGAGGTACCTGCGCCTCCGGCAGGGGAAATTGGATTCCCCTTATTTGAGTTCGGGGTTTTTGCAGGGGCCGCAGTCCTGCTGTTTGCCTCCCTGTGGCTGCTTTTGCAGAGGGGATAGGTATTAAAACACTTTTAGCCATAAAATAGAACATGTCCCGGCAGATAGACAGCATAAGGCTGAATTTTGTGATTAACAGGACCAGCCAGCCCCTCAAAAGGGCCAACAGGGAATTTTCAAGGGCAACATCCAAACTACGAACACAGATAGGAAGGGAACATGAAAAAATAGACAGGTTAATACTCAATGTGACCTCGTTTCCTGCATTTATCCTAAATGAAAGGGAATTATATAAAGCCCAGGTAGAGCTTGCAGCTCTTAATAGGAAAAAGTTTATTCAAAGCGGATTTGAAGAAAAGCTTGAAGGGGCATATGCAGGAGTGATGTGGAGCACAAAGGAAGCAAAGGACAGGTTCTCAGAATGGGCAGATGACCAGGACTTATTCATGAACAAAGTGGGAGAGCTGCATGATAATTTCTTGCAATTGATTGAGAAAAGATACCTGAGGGCCAGTGATGCCCTTGGGGTTATTGACCCTAAGATCCTTGACCAGATGATTGATGCGCATATAGAGAGGATGCGGCAGCTCGGGGAAATTGCAAGGATGACTGCCCACCTGGGGGTTGCCGCATCCATATTCAATCTTCGCTTCCCTCAAAGGCAGAGAGCAGGCTATGGAGATGCGCTGGAGACGCTGCCGGAAGTGATGGAGCAAGCCTACCCTAAACTGCATTTGATGTCAATAGCTGCCCAGGGAAAAGAGAAAGTGGCGGAGGCGCTGCTGGAAATGCTTTATCCAGGGGAATCAGAAGAGCTGATTGAAAATTGCTTTGCAATAGAAACAATAAAATCTGAAATTGAAAAAGCTCCGGAGGAAGAGCAGGGAGGAAGCCCTGCGCCTGCAAAACCCCAAAAGCCTGAGATGTCCAAAAGCGAAGTAAGGAAAAGGCTGGCTGAAATCCTTTCTTCTTCACTTGAGAACGGGGCAGACAAGGGTGCAAAGATGTGCCTCAAATACCTAGAAAGGGAAGAATGGTTGGAAATCCTAGAAGAGCCGGAAAACATGGCAAGGGTTGTGCACAGGCACCCCGAACTTCAGAGTGAACTTGACAAAATAAAAGACCTGCCTGGAGAGGAAAGAGAAGAAATGCCGCGGGAGCAAAATGAAATGGATGTACTCAGGATGTTTGAGTTCAGCGAGGCTGTAAAGAATGAAATAAGGGCTGATGGGCTGAACATAAGGGAAGTAAAGATGGCGATAATCTACGGTTTCAAGCTCGCTTCTGCGAAAAAAGCAATAGGCAAGGCCTATTTCCCTTCCGCAGTGGTAGAAGGAAATGTAAGAAATGCAATAGATGATGGAAAGGGGAGACCAGGGGGAAGGGCAAACGAAATCCTGGACTTCCTGAAATCACACGGAGTCGCCTCAACCGATAAAAACGGGAATACCATGATGATAAACACTGTGGAGAGCAAGGGCCAGGCGCACTCAATTACACCAATCGGTGATGAAATTCTTTCTGCGACTAAGAAGTGGATGGTGGAATTTGAAAAAGAAAAAAGTGGAAATGGCTCCTGAATACTCAGGAAACCTGGAGATAGTAGCCAAAAAGCGAATCCTTCATGAACACCCCTGAAACTGTTATCTCTTTTCCTTCTGCAGGAAGGGATTCGCTAGAAACCCTTATGGAATTCCCATCCTCATCAGTGAGGGTGTATCCTGAAAGCGAGCCCAGCTTCACTGTG
>WJMN01000003.1 GCA_014727925.1 Microcaldota archaeon | reverse complement strand
GGGAGCTTCTCGGGAAAGTGTTTGTGGAAGGAGAAGCAATGCTTGATTTGGAAACCTACAGGGAGTTCTATGCAGGTGGAGAGGCCACGGAAGAGGATGTCGGGAAGGCGCTGGAAAAATTTAGTTCAGCGAATCTTGTTGGGAAAAAGTGCATAAAAGTTGCAATAGAAAGTGGTCTCGCGCGGGAAACCGACGTAAGATATATAAATAATGTTCCCCATTTACAAATATACAGGATTTAATGGGTGGTAGCGTATGAAAGACTTGAGCGTAATTACAGATGATAAGGTGGGCCTGCTGGCAGACATATCATATATACTGGGAAAAGCGAGGGTTAACATAGAATCGCTTTCCGCAACATCAGTTGGGGGAAAGGCAATCATAACCTTGCTGGTGAAAAACAGCAAAAAGGCATCTGAAGTGCTGGAGAGAAATGGCTTCAAGATAAGCTCGGGAAACGTTATTTTCGTTAAGCTGGAGGACAAGCCGGGAACGCTTTCCGAAGTTGCAAAGCTTCTTGCAGAAAATAAGATAAACGTAGGCAACCTGAATCTTATTTCCAGGGACGGGAGGCACACAGTAGTAGGTGTTACGGTTGACCGGCCGAGAAAAGCAAAAAAGGTTCTTGACCCGTTCCTCATTGAAAACTCAGAAACACTTTGAGCTCATGGGCCGAGCTGGAGTTCCAGCTCCTTCTTTTTCTTGTTCAGATTCCAGCCCTTTTTTTCCGCAAGATTCTCAACCGATTTCATTCCTCCTTTTCTGTATGCCAAAAGCAGGGCTTCTACTTCATCATAATGTGAGTATATCATGTCTGCTTTCTTCTTTGAACTCTCATCCTTCTCCTCTAGCTCCTTCTTCCGCTCTTCCTGTTTTTCAAGAAGGCGGGTGAGCCTTTCTAGTTCTTCCTGCCTTTTCGGCTTTTCCGAAACCTTGGGGGGACCATAATACTCGTCAAGAGCCTGGGAAAATGACTCCTGCTCTTCGCCTTTTGTAAATGCGGAAAACCGGGCAGGAGATGAAAGCACCTTTTCATAGGAGGCAGCTATTGCCTCTTTATCGGAATCAGAAAGCTTTGAAACGGGCCTGGAATCGGGGACCCCTGCATCCTTGAGCACTGCACGGACATAGGGCATCCCGATGTTGAGGAGCCGCATCTCCGCGGCAACCGGCTCGGGGCTAGAAGAAGAAAAAACATCTTCAAGAGTTTTTTCTCCGGAAATGGGAAATGAATACATCTTTTCCTTAGGCTTCTCCCAAGCAGAAAGAACCTTCCCTTCCCGGACCAGGAGTAGGTTGCCCTTGCTGAACATTTCTGCAATCAGTAAAGTCCCTTCAAAATCAAAAACCACCACCCTGTCTCTTTCGTGCTGGTAAATAGAGCTGAGTTTCTTTCCCTTAAGTTCCTTCCTTACCTTCATTGCAAAAGAGGAGGGCTCAGGGGCCTTTTCAAGATATTTTGTCTTGTGTATTCGCAAGGGGAGTTCCATCAGTATGTGGGTTTTTCCCAGCTTCAGGCGAAACCTTCCTTCCGGGAGCTCATAAAACTTGTCAAAAAACAGCCCTTCCAGTGGCTGCAGCTCCTCTATTTCAAGTGAATAATCTAGGTTGGCCATAGCCCGCGTTCTCATAGTGGAAATTATCCAAAGGCAGATATAAAAAGGGGTTTCTCTTCAAACACCTTAATGGAAAAAGCAAATGGTCCAGAAGATGGGGCAGGAAACAGTGCTTCCTCTAGGGCCGCCTCTGAATATATTACAATATTGGAAAAAAACGCAGGGAAAGAGGAAGCAGATAAAAAAATAGTGCAAAAAGTAGAAGAATTCCACGGGATGCTCACTCAGGAAGCTGCAGCAAAGCTGATCGCTTCGGAGCTCGGGCTGGTCAAAGAAAGCCTGGTTTCTGCAGCAGAGCTGAAGGAGGGGATGGTGTCTGTGAATTTTGAGGGGGAGATTGCAGGCATTGGAAAAAAAAGGGAGTTCCCTTCCGGTGCAGTACTGCGCACGGTAATCCTAAAAGATGAAAGCGGGGAGGCAGGGCTTAACTTCTGGGGGGAAGATGCAAAAAAATCCGCCGGGCTGCACATCGGTGACAGAATTGAGGTAAAAAATGCTTATCTAAAGATGGGGAAGCTTAACCTGGGATACCGGGGAACTTCCAAAATAAAGGAAAGGGCAGAGGCGGTCCCCCTCCCTGAACTGGAAGTAAAGAGGGGCAAGGTTATGGTGATGGGAAAAATCGGAAAAATTGAGGGAGATAAAGGTGGGGAATTCCTGTTCTCAATTTCGGGGGGAGGTAAAACGATAGATGTGTCGCTGCGGAACAGCCCGGGCAAGGGCAAGCACCTGCAGGAAGGAGACAGTATACTCTTAGAAGGTGCTGAGTTCAAGGATGGGAAACTGGTTGTGGACGGGAGGGCAAGGATGCTCCTCAAAAAAAACAGGGACAACATAGTACGGGGCGAACTTCAGGGCATAGAGATAGACGGTGAAACCGCCATTCTGAAAGTAGATGGGAAAAATTTTGTTTGTGGCAGGAACCAGTTGATTAAATTTTTAAATATGAAAGATATAAAAAAAGACATCGATCTGCATACGGTGCTAAAAATGAGGCTGCCCGAGATAATGGGTAGGAATGCCCTGGTATTTTTCAGCAGGGACGGCGGCCGGAAAAAAATAGAACATGCTGAATTGAGGTGAGAATATGGGAGAAAAAGAAGCAATTCATCTTAAAGTTGCAGAAGCGCTCAGCAACGATGTTGGGCGGGGAATCGCCCGTCTAGGGGCTGAAGCCAGGGAAACGCTCGAGGTTTCCAGCGGGGATATTGTGAAGCTTTCGGGAAAAAAGAACGCACTGGCAATTGTCTGGCCTTCCCATCCTTCAGAAGAGGAAGAAGAAGCAATACGGATAGACGGTATACTCCGGCAGAACTCAGGAGTGGGGTTGGGCGACAAGGTAAAGGTCAGCAAAACAGAAGTAAAGGAAGCAAAAAAAATTGTCCTTGCCCCCAGGCAGCCTGTCCGCTTCCATGCAGGATTTGACCAATATGTAAAGAAAAAGCTGATTGGGAAGCCGCTGATAAAGGGAAATATTCTTCCAATTGGGGTATTTGGGACTCCCATTCCCCTAGTAGTATTCAACACCAACCCTTCCGGTCCGCTGATGGTAACAGAACAAACCCAGATGGAAGTGAGGGGGGAGCCGGTAAAGCAGATGGCCAATGTGCCTTCCGTAACTTATGATGATGTTGGGGGGCTGACAGATGAGGTACAGAAAATAAGGGAGATGGTTGAGCTGCCGCTCAGGCACCCGGAGCTGTTTGAGAGGGTGGGGATAGAGCCACCCAAGGGAGTGCTTATGCACGGGCCCCCGGGAACAGGAAAAACCCTGCTGGCAAAAGCGGTTGCAAACGAAAGCGATGCAAACTTCTTCTATCTGGGGGGGCCGGAAATAGTTAGCAAGTATGTTGGGGAAAGTGAGCAGAGATTAAGGCAGCTTTTTGAGGAGGCCCAGAAAAATGCCCCCTCAATCCTGTTCATAGATGAGATAGATGCCATTGCACCCAAGAGAGAGGAGGTAACAGGGGAAGTAGAGAGAAGAATGGTCAGCCAGCTCCTCACTTTGATGGACGGGCTAAAAAGCAGGGGAGAAGTAATTGTAGTAGCTGCCACTAACAGGCCGGATTCAGTTGATGCGGCGCTCAGGAGGCCGGGCAGGTTTGATCGGGAAATAGAATTTGGCGTGCCCGACCGGGAAGAAAGGAAGGAAATCATGAAGATACATACCAGAAACATGCCCATAGGAAAGGATGACAAATCCCGGGAGAAGCTTGTGAAAGAAGTTGCCGGACTTACCCATGGATACACTGGGGCAGATATCTCCTCCTTGACAAAAGAGGCAGCAATAAGAGCACTCCGCAGGCTTACCCAGGAGATGAGCAAGAGAAAAATTGACCTGGAGGAAGACGAAATCCCTGATGAGGTGCTAGACAACATTTCAGTTACCAGAGAGGACTTCTTTGAGGCAATGAAGGGAATTACTCCTTCGGCCCTGAGAGAGGTATTTGTGGAAAAGCCAAACATCCGCTGGGGGGAAGTGGGAGGCCTAGAAAGCGTGAAAAAGGAGTTGAGGGAGCTTGTGGAGCTTCCCCTAAAATCCCCGGACATATTTACAAAAATGGGAATCCGGCCAATGCGGGGCGTACTTATGTATGGGCCTCCGGGAACAGGAAAAACCCTGCTGGCAAAAGCAATAGCCACGGAAACAGAGGCAAACTTCATTGCAATAAACGGGCCGGAAATATTCTCCAAGTGGGTTGGGGAAAGCGAAAAAGTAACACGGGAATTCTTCAGGAAAGCAAGGCAGGCTGCCCCATGCATTCTGTTCATAGATGAAATAGATGCAATTGCCCCGGCAAGAGGGCAGGGGGGAGGAGGGGGCTCAGTAGTCAGCGAAAGGGTTGTGGACACAATCCTTAGTGAAATGGACGGGCTGAAGGCAATGAAAAAAGTGGTTGTGGTTGCTGCAACAAACAGGCCGGACATGCTGGACAAGGCGCTGCTCAGGGCAGGGCGGTTTGACAGGGTTGTGGAAATAGGCCTGCCTGATGAAAAGGCGAGGGAGGAGATATTCAAAGTGCACACCAGCAAGATGCCACTTAAGAATGTCAGCCTGAAAAACCTAGCCTCATCAACCAAGCATTACTCCGGTGCAGACATAGAAAATCTCTGCAGGGAAGCGGGGATGATGGCCATCAGGAGGGATAAGGATAAAGTTGGCCCGGATGAATTCAAGGCAGCCCTTGAAAAAATAAAAACGAGGGTGGGGGAGCGCGATGTTGAGAGCGTGGAAAAATTCAAGGACCAGTTTGAGGAGATGTATCGGTAATGCTGGCAATAGAAGGGCTTAAAATGGTTGTCGGGCTTTGCGCCCTCTCCCTCCTTGTATTTGCCCTGGTTCCAGAGATGGGGGACCTGCTGGTGCTTGCAAAAATGCTTGCAGCATCCTTTGGGGCATCACTGCTCTTTGTGCTGCTATACCCATATCTAAGGGGGGTGAGAAAGGGGGACAGAGTGCAGGTTGTCAGGGGGGCAATCTCCCAGTTCTTTGGATTTACAGGTGTTGCCATGGGAAACTGCAGAAAGGGTGAGGAACTCACGGTAAAGCTTTCTAGGGGCAGAGAAGCAGTGGGAGTAGTTGAGAGGTATGAAGGGTTATTTACCCTTCCCCAGGTGAAGCTGCTCTATGAAAATAAGGGCGATGTGATGCGATGATAAGCATAAGCAACCAGGAAGCAAAGGAAATCCTCATCTCTGTTGTTGCAATCTCCCTTGCCCTTGCCATAAACCAGGTGGGAATCCTGGAAGTTCCGGGGAACATTCCTGAATTTGTAAAGCTTTCAGGGTTCTTTCTTGTTGCGCTGGGAAGCGGATTCATACTGCATGAGCTTGCACACAAATTCACTGCAATAAAATTTGGGTATTATGCACGGTTCAGGATGTGGCTTCAGGGGCTTGGTTTCATGTTCCTCCTTGCAATAATACCAACCAAGCTGATGTTCATTGCTCCGGGGGCAGTATACATAGGAAGCCCGGGAAAAAGAATAACCAAGAGGGAAAACGGGATAATCTCCCTTGCAGGACCTGCTATGAACATGGTTATCGCAACCCTGGCGATTACTGCTTATCTTGTTTTTGGGCCGGCAATGATGGATGCAATGGGAGGAGTTGAGATGTGGTCCTCAATAGCCTGGATAAACACCTTCCTTGCGCTTTTCAATATGCTGCCAATCTTCCCCCTAGATGGAAGCAAGGTACTTGCCTGGAACTCATTTGTATACATGGGATTCGGAGCAATTGTGCTGCTGTTCTTCTTTATGGTGTAAAAAATGAAGGGTGCGGAAGCAGTTGTTCTGGAAACCGAATTCCTAGGAAGGAAGATGCTGAAGAAAGAGAGGAGAAAAAAGGGCTACAGGATAAAGGAACTAGATAAGCGGATAAGAGAGGGGAGGACCAGGAGAGAAGCCCGGCTTCTGCACAAGGCAAAAAAAGGCGGGGTCTCCTGCCCAGTAGTTTATGAAGTGGGAAAGGATTATATTGTGATGAGCAGGATGGGTGGAAAAAAGCCGGAGGAAAACGGGGAAGAAATGGAAAAGGCGGGGAAACTGCTGGCAAAACTGCACTCTGCAGGAATCCTCCATGGGGACTTTACACCATACAACCTGCTTGTGGAAAAAGGGGAACTCCATGCAATAGATTTTGGGCTGGGCTCCTTTTCCAGAAAAACAGAGGGGAGGGCAGACGATATGCTCACCATGCTAAGGGCAATAAAATCAGGGGAAGCATTTATTGCAGGATACAGGGAATTTCCTGAAGCAGAACAGGTAATTAAAAAAGTTGGGGAGATTGAAAATAGGGCAAGATACCGGTAAATTTAGTAAGCTTTTTAAACTACTTAAACTCTAATTGTTGCGGTGGGCTAGATGGGAGTTAGGGGTCCCCATTCCGCAAATCCCCTTTAGGCGGGTCGAAAACCTGAAGAGTGGTTCGTTCTTTGTGCGTCCTTTGTCCTAGGCGCTGAAGTCTTCCCTTCCAGGATGGTAGCTCTGCACGAACCTGGCCAGACCGGAAGGAGCAGCCATAAGTGCTTTGCGCCATGCTTGGGAGACCGGAGGTGGAGCTGATGGCTTTGGCTCCGTGCGGGGAGTGGATTGCAACTCAGGGTGCCCACCACCTATTTATCAGCAGCATGTGCAGGAAGGGTGAATATTATATCCGTGCCGTCTCCCTCCCTGGAGGAGACATCAAATCTGCCTCCGTGCTGCTCAATAAGGAAGCGGCAATGTATGAGGCCTATTCCATGGTCCGGGCTGGCAGAACCCTTGGAAGTAAATCCCTTTCCCCTCCTTATCAGGATAAGCTCTTCTGTGGTGAACCCTACCCCCTTATCGCGTATTGTAATCTCTGCCATCCTAGGCAGAGTATCATCTAGGAATGCGGAAACCTCAACAAAGGGAAAGACCCCTTTGCGCTCGCAGGCCCTTACGGCATTGGAAAAAAAGTTTTCCAGAATGAGAGCAGCATCAAACTGGTCTGCAAAAAGGAAAACAGGCTGGCCATCGGGAGACCGGTAAACATGATGGAGGGTATCTTCTTGCTGGGGAGCCAGGTCCCCAACAAGCCTGAAAAGGGAGAATTTTTCAGGGAACTGCCGGTAGGGGTCCCCATTCAGGATTCCAAGCAGCTTGTCCAGTTGTACTCTAGACTTGTTTATAAGCGCTGAGAACTTCTGCCTTTCTCCTGATGAATCAAAAGAAGGATTTTTGGCTTCAAAAACAAATTCCTGCTGGAGCCTCAGGAGGAATTCCCGCATATCAGATACTGCGCCCATCTGGAGCTGCACAGCCTGCTTTGAATTTATTCCTGCCCTCAGCTCTTTGTAATCAGCAATAATCCCGGAAACAGTTTTTCCCTTTTCATTTTCGGATAGATGGGGTAGGGTAAGTAATCCAATTAGGGAAGAAAATGAATTGTTGAGCGTATGCCTTGTAAATCCGAGGATGGGCTCGCGCATTTTCCTGGGCAGGCGAAGGTCCTCATTCGGGCTCCGGTGCCTGAGGTCCCTGCTGCCCATCCTGAAAGGCCGTGGGAGGTCAACTCCGCTTATCCTTCTCATATGGCTTTTGGGGCACGAAAACAATAAAAATTTAACAATTGGCAGTGCGGCTACCTGGCTGCAAGCGCCTCATCTATGGCTGCCTGGTTAAATCCAACAATTATCCTGCCGTTTATGTCCACCTGGGGCACTCCCATGCGTCCGCTTTTGCTTAGCATTTCCTGCGCCTTTTCCCTGGAAAGAGAAACATCGGCCCCTTCAAATTCCACACCTCTGGAACTAAGATATTCCTTTACCATGTTGCAGTAGGGGCAGGAGGGGGAAGTGTAAACAATTACTCTCTTTTGTTTTGGTTTTTCGTTTCTTTCAAGCATCTCTTTGATTTTTTTCTTCCGTATTCTCTCAAGTTCGTAGTCCTCCATTGCGCTCACCACCATTTGAGCCCTTCATCTACCTGCTCCCACCAGCTACGCACAATCTCCCTGACCTTTGAGCGTATCATCTCCCTGTCCTCAATTTCATAGAGATACTCATATCCTCCCCTCTCCCGGTTGTGCTGGAAGCGCGAAAGAAGCCCTTTTTGCACAAGCTTCAGCGATGCCTTTTGCACAGTAGTGCGGTCCAGGCCGGTTCTGCCGGAAAGCTCTGCAAGAGGGACCTTTTTCTTAAGTGTCCTGTACTTGCAGAAAACCCTGTACTCTGCCTTTGTAAGGCCAAGGGAACACTTTGCAACCTCATCCATATCAATATCATTGCAGGCAAACTGCATAACAATCAACTCTTCTGTTTTATAGAACATATGTAGTTTAAAAACAGATGGACTAGTGAAAAATGGTTCCATAAATTGGAACTACCGCAAAAATTTAAGGGGTTGGGAACGAGGTGATAGCATGGAAAAAATATACAGAGCTATTTATCCTATGAGGATTTTGCTTATTACCAGCAGGAGCGGGGAGGCGGACAACATAATGGCTGCGGCCTGGTGCTTCCCGCTTTCTAGGGACCCGGCGCTCTTTGGCGTTTCGCTTACCGATTCGCGGCATTCATACTCACTGATTAAGGAAGGGGGGTGCTTTGGAATAAATTTAGTGGCTCCTGATATGGAAAACGCTGCGCTTCTTTGCGGAACTAAAAGCGGGCGTGATGTGGACAAATTTGCAGAAAGCGGGCTTACAAAAGAGGAGGGAGATGAAATTGATTGTGCGCTGGTTGGGGAGTCCCCGGTGAGCATTGAGTGCAGGCTCGCCGATATAGTTAAGACCGGAGACCATTACCTAATGGTGGGGGAGGCGGTGAATGTGAAAAAGAGGCGGGAGAGTAAGGGACTATATCAAAAAGAAGGAAGGGACTGGATAGAGGTGTGATCCTGGCTACTTTTTTTCCTGGGCCGCCATCAATACATTCCTCATTAAGCAGGCAACAGTGAGGGGCCCCACCCCTCCGGGGACGGGAGTAATTCTTGCCTTGCCCTTCAGCGGCTCAAAATCAACATCTCCTACAAGCTTGCCTTCAGTGCGGTTTATCCCTACATCCACCACGGTGGCACCTTCGCGCACCATATCCTCCGTAATAAACCTGGGCTTGCCTACAGCCACCACAAGAACGTCTGCCCTGTGAGTATGGGCAGCAAGCTCCTTTGTCCGGCTGTGGCAGATTTCAACAGTCGCATTTGCATTTAACAGGAGAGCGGAAACAGGCTTCCCCACCATGCTGCTCCTTCCCACTACCACCGCATTCCTGCCTTCAATTTCCGTTTCATAATATGAAAGGAGCTCCATTATTCCCTGGGGGGTGGCCGGGACAAATCTGGGAGATCCGGAAAAAAGCCGGCCCAGGTTTTCCGGATGGAGGCCATCCACGTCCTTCTCAGGGGAAATTCTCTGGAGAACCGCATCCGCCCGCATGTGAGCAGGAAGGGGGAGCTGCACAATCATCCCGTGTATCCCCTTATCCTGGTTCAGCTCATCTACCAGGCTGAGCAGCTCTTTTTCCGGGGAATCCGCAGGAAGGTGGAATTCCTTCCCGTTTATCCCTGTTTCTGAAGCCCTCTTCAGCTTCTTGCCTACATAAATCTCAGAAGCAGGGTCATTACCTACCCGGACTATGGCCAGGCCCGGCTGGAAACCAAGCCCTTCTACTCCTTCTTTCACTTTATCAAGTATGCTAGATGCCACTGGTTTTCCTTTGAGTATCATGGAGAAATTAAGGATTAGGGGCTTAAAAAGGGTTTTTGGGAAAGATGTGGGGGAATGTGTAATATTTAAAAACAATATTGACCATATATTATAAATATGAACAGGTGTCCGGTAGAGCAAGAGCAAAACAGAATACTTCTTACGATCGCAGAAAAAGGCAAGGGGGCTGTGCGGGACCTTGCATGTATGTATAACGAGGATGAAATTGGAAGGGCTGCAATGAAGGGGCTGGTCTTCCAGGCTGTTGGCGAATTCGCAAGGGGAACATGCATTAAGGCAATAGAGGGATCCGGAAACCTGCTGGAGTTAGAAAACGTACTGATGCACCTGCTTGGGCATGAAAACGGGTGGAAGCGGAAGGCCTATTGCAGGAAATCGGCCAAAATGTTCGGAAAGGGGAGGATTTTTATCCATCAGGCGGACAAGGACGATTCAATAAGGGAGGCTGCAGTCTCAGCAGTAATGGTGGTGCTTGAAAAAGAAGGTGGCCATGTAAGCTTAGAAAGCGGTAGGGCCCTGGTTAAATGTGCAATTGCTGATCCTTCAGGTGAAGTAAGGAAAAAAGCATCAAGGATTGTTGCAAGATATGCAAATTCCGCAACATTTAGCCAATTACTCACATATATGATAAATGCAGAAAAGAGCGGTGAGTTTGAATTTTTGGAAAACTGCGAGGATACAGTAAAAATTATGGTGGAGGAAATGCAGGTTGAGAGGCCAAGGGGCAGTTTCCTAAAGCCATTGATAGGGCTTTCCAACTCAAGTGAAGGGATGTGGGATTTTGCTGCCGGCACGATAATGCATTTATTCCATAATACAAATATGAAAAAGGAGATTCAGGACCTGGTAATACGGGAAAAAATCAAACTTGGCTCACAGGAAAGAAACGACAACCGGTTTGCAGTTAACAGGCTAAGCTCCCTGATACTGGCGATGGGAAAAGAACTGAGATCCGATAGAAAGGAAAAAATGACTGCAGAAGCAGATATGGGAGGCGAGATTATGCGGCCGCCACAAAAAATGCGGGGGTTAGCCAACGTCCTAGAAGAGCCCGTGGAAGTGCCAAGGGGCCCGGTAGTTACCGCACTAAGAAAAATAGGGAAGAGAATAAAGAGAGTTTTTGCTAGAGGTCCCCGTAGATAGGGAATTTCCCCATAAACTCTGCAACCTCTGATTTTACCTTTGAATGAAGGGCTTCGTCTTCAGGGCTCTCGAGCACCCTTGAGAACACCTCTGCAACCACCTTCATGTCATCTTCCTTCATGCCGCGGGTAGTGACTGCAGGAGTGCCGAGGCGTATTCCACTTCCCACAAATGGTTTTTCCGTATCATATGGGATGGTGTTCTTGTTGCAGACTACCCCTGCATTCTCCAGGGCATTCTGGGCAATCTTTCCGTTTAGGCCTCGGGATTTGACATCCACAAGGACGAGGTGATTATCCGTTCCTCCGGAAACAAGGCGGAAGCCCTTCGCTTTCAGTTCTTCTGCAAGGGATTTTGCGTTCTTTACAATCTGCGCAGCATATTCTCTGAACTCGGGCTGCATTGCATTATGGAAGCAGACTGCTTTTGCAGCTGTTATGTGGTCTAGGGGCCCACCCTGTGAACCGGGGAAAACACCCTTGTTTATGGATTTGCAGTGCTCCTCTTTTGCAAGAATTATGGCACCGCGTGGCCCGCGTAAGGACTTGTGAGTGGTTGTGGTTATTACATCTGCATATGGGCCTGCGGGCATGTGCGCACCCCCTGCAATCAGGCCTGCGATGTGGGCAATGTCACATAATAGATACGCTCCGCATGCATCTGCAATCTCCCGGAATTTGTCAAAATAAACCGTGCGGGGATACGCTGTATATCCACATACAATCACCTTGGGCTTAACCTCCTTTGCCTGCTCCATTATTGCATCATAATCAAGCTGCTCGGAATCCTTATCAACTCCATAGCTGACAATGTTGTAAATCTGGCCGGAAAAGTTCACCGGGCTGCCATGAGTAAGGTGGCCACCCTGGTCCAACTTCAGGCCCATGAGGGTATCCCCGTATTTCATCAGGGCACGGTAGGCCTCAAAATTTGCAGTGGAGCCGGAATGGGCCTGGACGTTGGCGCAGGGCATTCCAAAAAGCTCCTTTGCCCGCTCTATTGCAAGCGTTTCTACCTTGTCTATGAACTCATTTCCTGCATAATAGCGCTTTCCGGGGTAGCCCTCGGAATACTTGTTTGTGAGAACCGAGCCTGAAGCCTCAAGAATTTCCTTGGGGGCATAATTCTCAGAGGCAATAAGGTCTAGCATTTCCTTCTGCCGCTGAAGCTCCTTTTCAATAAGCGAAAATATTTCTGGGTCTTTTTTCTCTAATGACATTAAATCCTCCCAGAATAACTCTCAGGGGCAACTATTTAAAGAATGCTCCCATATTGTTTGGAACATGCTCAATGAAACCGCGACATATCTCAACCAATATGTGGATGTTGTGCCAGGGGGGCAGCCGGTCGTTTCCTTGGTCTCCTTCATGGCATTTGCGATTATATTCTACACTATAATCATGGCTTTGTTCAGGAGCATCAAGCTGATGACAAGCAAGACCAAGACAACGCTTGATGACCACCTCATCAAAAACCTGAGACGACCCATGAAATGGATATCTGTAATCCTTGCAGCATATACTGCACTGCAAATGTTTTACCCCGAATTCAACCTCTGGGGCCATGGAACAGACCAGATATTCACCATACTCTTCATAATAGTGGGAACATATACGATAGACAAAATATTCTGCGCGCTGCTGGACTGGTATGCAGAAGAGATGGCCCCAAAAACAGACAGCAAATTTGATGATGAAATCTTTCCCTTATTCAAAAAAATAGGAAGGGCCCTTGTTTATGTGATTGGGCTGACTGTTGTGTTCAACCAGCTGGGAATAGAAATCTCTGCACTGATAGCTGCCCTGGGAGTTGGGGGTCTTGCGGTTGCCCTTGCCCTGCAGGATACCCTCGGTAATTTCTTTGCCGGTGTCCACTTGCTTGCAGACAGACCGATAAGGCCGGGGGACTACATAAAAATAGAGGGTACGGATGTAATTGGGACAATAGAGGAAATAGGCTGGAGAAGCACAAAGATAAGGACCTGGGACAACAATGTGGTTTATGTCCCAAACTCCAAAATGTCATCAAGTATCCTTCTTAATTATTACAATCCGGGAGAAGAAATGTCATATGCAATGTCCTTTGGGGTGAGCTATGATGATGAGCCCAAAGAAGTCATAGATGCGCTCAAGGAAGCCCTCAAGCGCACCTCAAAGGAAACAGAAAAGATCGTGGAACCGGAAAACTCGGTAGTACGGGCAGACAAGTTCCTAGACAGCGCCATAGACTACAAGGTAATTGTAAAAATACCAGTATATGGAGACAGGTTTGGGGTGCAGGGAGAAATGACCAAGCAGATATTCTATGTATTCCAAGAGAGGGGAATAACCATACCTTACCCGACTCATACAGTATATATGAACCAGGAGAAAAAAGCAGAAGAAACGCGAAAGAAACTAAAAGGCAAACAGAAGGGCAAGAAGAAGTCCGCATAAGCGGGCTACTCTTCCTCGTCTCCCTTTTTCTTAAAAAGCTTTGCAATCTTCCTCTTGATTGTTGTGGGTATTGGAACAGCCATGTCCATGAATTCAACAGTAAGCTCATCCTTGTTCTCATCAATTTTGATTACCTTGGCCTTGTCCCCTTTGAATGCGCCGCTCTTTATCTCCACGACATCGCCCAGCTCAATAGTAAGTGCAGCAGGCTTTTCCGCGGTTATCATCTTCTTTACTTCCTCAAGCTCTATTGGCTGCTTGAGGATGCCTTTCACATGCCTGGTTTTCTGGGCAAGGTGTACGGCCTCGTTTTCAGAAGCTGCCTCAACAAAGAGATAGCCCTTTACGTTTTCCGGGACCAGAAGGGAATAAATTGCGAGCTTCTGGGCCTTTGCCTTTCTTTCAAGCATCTGGGAAACAATCTTTTCCTGTCCTGTTGTTACCCTGAATATGTAAATCACGGGAGTCACCTATATAACGCTGAAGATGAGGTACATAGCCATACCGATGCTCCCGACCACCAAGAGGCCGAGCCCGGTAATCTTGATTATCTCATCCAGCTCTTTCTTTGTCGGCTTGCGCGCTATGTGCAATATGCGCATACACCGGTTAAGGAATCTCACTGAAATCATGCAGTTCACCCTATTATATCAAGATCGATATCCTCAAGCCCCTCAGGGGCCTTCTCCTGTATTCCGTATCTGGGGAATTTTACGCCTCCGAGCACCACAAGGACATTTATGGAGGATTTCTTCATTTCCTCTTCAATCCTTGCACCCCAGATTATGTGGGCATTCGGATGGATTCTCTTTGCAGTTTCCGCAACGATGAGCTCTGCCTCCTTGAGAGTCATGTCCTCTCCTCCTACAACGTTTATAAGGGCGCGGTTGGCCCCCTGTATCTCAGAATCAAGCAGGGGAGAATTAAGGGCAGTCTCTATCGCAATCGTGGAGCGCTCATCATTCTTTGCATCAACTGAAGCCTCACCAAGGCCTATCATTGCATATCCTGCATCAGAGAGGATGGTTTTGAGGTCTGCAAAATCAACATTCATCATTCCTGAGCATGTTATCATCTCTGCAATTCCTTTTACCGAGCCTGCAAGAACCTCATCGCAAACCTTGAATGCCGTATTGAGGGGCAGGTCAGGGGCAATGGAAAGGAGCTTATCATTCCTTATCACTATGAGTGTGTCTGTATGCTTGCGGAGCTTTTCCAGGCCCTGCAGGGCGTTCTCCATCCTTATCCTGCCTTCCGAGGAAAAGGGCAGTGTGACAACTGCAACGGTAAGGGCTCCTAGGTCCTTTGCAATCTCTGCAATAAGTGGAGCACTTCCTGTTCCTGTTCCCCCTCCGAGCCCGCATGTAATAAATACCATGCTTGCGCCGCTCATGCTGCTCTTAATGTCCTCCTTGTTCTCCTTTGCTGCATTGAGGCCAATCTCGGGGTTGCTTCCTGCCCCTCTCCCCCTGGTGAGTTGCTTTCCCAGGAGGACTTTCTTATTTGCATGGACTTTTAGCAGGTGATGGGCATCTGTATTCATTCCTATAAGCGTCATGTCATTTATTCCGAGCTCAAACAACCTGTCTAGGGTATTCGAACCGCTTCCCCCGGCCCCCACTACGCAGACTTTGGGCTTGCTCTCCTCTATGAATCTCATTATTTCTTCATCGTCGTTTATCTCTTCCTTGAGTGGGGAAGAAGAATCAGACGCAGAGTTTCCCTCGTGCTTCTGCTCTGGGGGAAGAGAAACTTCGGGCTCCTGTGCAGGCTCGGGCTGCTCTGGTTCTGAAGCCGGCTCTTCGGGCCTGGAACTTGCTTCGTCGGTTTCCTGGCCCGGAATTCTGGTGGGTTTCAAAGCCCCCTCAGTCTGGGAGGATTGTAGAACAGATTCCTGCTGATTTTTCTCCTCCTCAACTGGAGGGCTCTGTTGGGCAGCCTGCTCGTTCTTTTTTTCCTGTGGAATGTTGGTTTCCTCTGACAACATAAACACCTCTAAGAGAAGTAAGTGCTGTATAAGTAATGAGAAATATTTATAAAGTGGGGAGAAGGGAGGGGTGCATGCGGACTGCTGCGTTTTATGCCCTCACTGGGATTCGAACCCAGGTTCCAAGCTCCGCAAGCTCGTGTCCTGTCCAGGCTAGACTATGAGGGCATGGGTAGAATTTTTGAGTGGGAAGGGTTTTTATACTATCTTGCTTCACATCATTCCATTAAAGAACACTTTAAATACCTTACTGCCCCTTAACATAACCATGGCAAGGCCAGTTAAGGCAGAAAAAATAAAAAAACCCATGCGCAAGGCTGCAGCTATTGCAGTAGTTTCCATATCTCTAGGGGCAGGCGCTTTGGGCGGATACCTTGCAGGGAATCCGGAAAAAGTAGGAACAAACACGGGCAGGGCAAAACCCGCGAGTATTTTTGCTTCAAAAAAACCAACGGCTGAACCTGCAGTGGGGCAGGCATCACAAAAAGAAACAGGTAAAAAGGAAGAGAAAGCAGGTAGCCTTAATGAAAAACGGAGTATTATGTCAGGTGGGGAAACTAGAGAGGTCAGAACTATGGGGGACAGAACAATTCAGGAATCCAGAGAAGAAACAGGAAAATGCAGAAAAAAACGGAGGAGATTGGGGAAGGGGCGCATGAACCAAAAAAGAATTTCTGATGAAAAACTGATGGCCCAGATGAGAGATCCCATGCTGAAAAAACAGCCCGAGATTTCCTGCTCAGAGGCATATGAAAGCATCGCAGTCATGAGAGCTCTTCGGGCAGGGCATGTAGAAGAAGTAAGGGAATACTTCGCAAGAAAAAAGGCAAGAAAAAAGCGTATAAAAGAAAGAGAGAAAGCAAAGAAAGAGATGGCCAGGATGAAAAAAAGGGCAGAAAGGAACAGGGTAGAAATAAAACCACATGGGCCTGCCCCAAAAAGGCCGGAAGTTAGGCCGCAGATGGCGGAGCCCCATGTGCCAGTGGAGAGGGGAAAATATCCGCGGCGCAGGGACGTGGAGAAATGTGTGAACAGCAAAATTAAATGCTCCCCATTCTGAGAATTCGGCAGGAAAAATGCCAAGTTTTAAAAATCGGTATAATCTTAATCCCATAGCTATTTGCATTGAACTAAGGTGAGTAGAAATGACAAAAAGATGCTCAATATGCGGAAAACTTACAAAAGACTTTGCTGAGTTTCCCTGCCCTGAATGCGGGAAGCCGATAGTTCGCTGCGACCAGTGCAGGAAAACACGGAATAAGTATGTATGCGAATGCGGATTTGAAGGTCCGTGAGGTGTTTTTATGGGAGAAGTTGCTGTTACGATAAAGGTTTATCCGGAAGACCCGGAAAAACTTGAAGAAATAAAGAAAAAAATCGGGGAAATTGTGGAGATTGCCAAGGCAGGAGAAGAGCCCATAGGGTTCGGGCTTGTTGCCGTGATTATCACATTTGTAATGGAAGACTCCGGGGGAATTGACGAAATAGAAGAAAAGATTGCCGCAATCCCTGAAGTCAGCCAGGTGCAGGTTTCAGGTGTTGACAGGATTTGATTTACTTAGTTAGGAATGCTTTTCTTCTATTATGTACTTCTTTTTCTTCTTTTTCATAAACAGGAAATATATGTAGGCAGCAACTCCTGCAAGGAAAACTGCCCCCAGCGCATACGCGAGTACCGGCTCCCCTTTTGAATCGATACTGAAAGTTTCGCTTTGGTAGCCCGGGCGCTCCACAACAACTTCCTGGTTTCCAGGAGGGAGGGAAAGGGTTACCTTTCCGTTTCCTGTGAATGTGTTTCCTGCGGCGCTTACTTCAAGGTTGCTTATCGGGTTCCCCTCTTCATCAACCGCTGTTATATTGAATTCTGCATCTGCCCGCACGGAAGAGGGATAGGTTATTGTCATGATGGCCTCGGTGTCCTCCTCAACATGGACAAGGGAAATCTTGCTATAAGGTTTGTTTTCCGTTCCAGAGGAATCAGAAACCCTGCACTCAACTTCCATTATCCCGTAAGGATATTCTGAAGGATCAAGATTGTAGGACCACTCTGTGCCGTTTAGCCCATTCCACTCTCCCTCGTTAATGCGGAGCTGGACAGAGGGGCTTCCGTATCGGGAATAAGCAAGCCCGGAAATCGTTAGCTCAGCATCCCCTATCTGCGAATCAGGAGGGGGGTAGAGTATGCTGCATGCCTGGGAAGAGTCTATCCCATACACCTTGGCATCCTGGGTTCCGAGCACAACCTGGTTATTGAAAAACGCGGGGGAGCCGGGCCAGTCTAGGAAAGTGCGCTTGAAAAGAATTTGGCCATCTTCCGGCTCAACTGCATAGAGGCTCTTTTTTGTGGTCAGATACAGTATATCTCCTTGGGCCGAGGGAACCAGTACCATATCGCTGTTTGCCATGCCATCAAGCTCAAGAGACCACTCTACCTCTTCTCCTGTAACCGAATACAAGTGGTTTTCAGAAGTTCCAACAATTATATTTCCATTGTGCTCAATTGGGGTAGTGGTTATCTGCTCAAAAAGATTGGTTTGGGTTTTTACCTTACCATTGAACATATCCAGGCCATAAACTATCCCCTCTGAAGTGCCAGTATAGAGCGTGTTTGCAACAAGGGTAGGGGGGGCATCCCATAGATTGCCCACCTGATTTTTCCAGAAGAACGTTCCGGAAGTGCGGATTGCATATGCATATCCATTGTAACCAAAAACAACATAGCTGGGGGTTGCGAGGGGACGTGTGAGGAACTGGCCCGGTGCAAGGTCCTCAGGCGGGGCACCTTCTGTATCTTCTGAGCCGGGCATGAAATTCCAGGCAATTGTGCCGTCGCTGTTGAGGGCCTGTATTCCATTGTCGTCTGCAACATAAACCTTGTCAGATGCAGAAACAGACTTTACGCCCGGGAGGTCGATTTCCCAGGCAAGCCCTCCGCTGGTAGTAAGAGCAGTAACCTTGCTCTGGGAAGGGATAATTATCTTGCCGTCAAAAGAAAGGGGGGATGAAACAACCTGCTCCCCTATATTATATGACCATTTTATGAATGGGGGCTCTATGGAATAAACCCTGCCTTCAGATGTCCCCACAATCACCCGGGAACCATAAACAAGGGGCTGGTTTTCAACCGCAGAGCCTGAATCCACCTTCCATGCCTCTCCGGCAAATGAAAGGGAAAGCAGCAACAGCAGGATTATTGCCTTCTTCATTTGCCCGCCACTAAGGAATCGTGCTTCCCTTCTTCAATTTCCCGTATTACCTGCTGGCCATCCTTTCCGTCAATCTTGATGCCCATGCTCTTGCAGGTGCCGGCCGCTTCTTTGAGCACTGCCTTGAGTGAGGCGCCGAGAGAAACACCCTCTTTGCTCTTTGCAATCTCCACGAGCTTTTCAAGGCTTATTTCCCCAACAGATTCCCTGTCTCCGGTGCCTTTGTCTACGCCTGCTTCCTTCTTTATCATATCTGAAATCTTTTCGGCCATTGCTACCAACTCATCTCTTTACGGTTTTACTTTCTTAATATAATTTTAAAGGGTTTGCATCCATGGGCAGCTACACGCATAAATAAAAATGAATCAGGGCAGATATCCTCCTATGCCGGGAAAATACCCCACAGTCGGGTTTGAGACCGAGTTTTTCACAATCAATGAAAAAGGGGCATTAGTAAATGAAGCAGACTGGCTAATGGCGCTGCTTAAGACCAAGCGCCGGGTGCACAGCCACCTGAGGGAGGAAGTATTCCATTCTATGCTGGAGATAGGGGCCCATCCGGGCAGGAGCATGAAGGGCGTCTGGATTAGGTATCTGGAGAACTTAAGAAAAGTAATTGAAGCCGGGAAAGAAGACGGGATAAGGCTTCTCGCCCTGAGCACCTATCCTGGAAAATCCAGGCCAACAATGAGGAAACGGGCATGGTATAGTGCGCAATCTAGCTTTCTGGGGGGGGCAGCTTTTTTCCAGGGCCATCCGCGTTTGTGCATTCCATTCACATTATTCTTTGCCCAAAGGGGTAATCGGGAAAAATATCCAGCAGATACGCAAACTCCGCTATTCAAGGGCAAAGGACATATTCCTCAATCAATATAATTTTCTGGTAGCTGCAGACCCCGCGTGCATCACCTTCTGCCAGTCTTCCCCCTATACTGAAGGGGAACATTTTGCAAAGGATTCCAGAACGATGCTTTATAGGGACATGGCGCTCGAGGAGAAGGGAAAAAAGATATACGGGCTTTTTGAGCAGCATCCTCTTTTCGGAGGGCTTCCCAACTACGAGTATACGCTTGCAGACCTGAGGAACATGTCTGCAAAAAGGAAGCGGAAATTCATTGAAATGATGCATGCAAAGGGCCTGGAGGTCCCGGCTAAACTCCAGGACCGCTCAGACCTGAGGTTCATGTTCGGAGCAGTCCGGGTCAACCGGGTAGGGACAATTGAATACAGGGGCACGGACATGAACTACCCTTCCTACTTGCTTGCCACAAGTTACTTAATCAAGCTTGCATTTGATGAAATCAAGAAACAGAATTTGCAGATGCTCCCTTCGGATATCGGGCTAACCGAGCCCTTTAAGCGGGAGGGGGACACAGTTTACCTCCCCCCATTTTACCAGGTAAAGCGGCTGGAGAGATGCTCTACCCTGCGCGGGCTGGCCAGCAAGCCGGTAACAGAATACTCATCTGCATTATTCTCTTTTGTGCTGCGGACTGCAAAACGGAAGGACAGGAAAAGGCTGGAACCCATCTCCAGAATGCTCCAGCAGAAGAAAACAGTTTCTGATGAGATTTTGGATTATGTGAAAAAGCAGGGGCATGGATTGGGCAAGGTTCCCAATGAAATCCTAAGGGGAGTTGCCCTGGATTCTTCCGAGCGGCTATCAATTGATGTGGAAAAAACGATTAAAATGCTCTCGCGCTAACGCCCCTTTATCAGTTCCTTTGCTTCCTTAGCATTCACGCGGAGGCGATAATTCCTCATTATCTCACCCATATCCTTATTGTGTTTCTCCATCAGCTCCTTAAGCTCCTCTCCTGTAATTTTGCGGAGGCCTTTTTCCTCAATCACCTCATCTAGGAGCCTGCCGGATGAAACCTCCGGAAGTATTTCCGGGAGGGCGGCCTTCACGAATTTCCCTTCAAGATAGTGGCGGAAAACTTCGGGGAGAACCTGTTCAGGATTGTGGACTTCCCTGCCTTCCCTCCTAAGCGCAACAAGGGTATCCTCCAGGGTGGTGGCTGCAAGCATGGGCTCTACTCCCATTTCCACCAGCTTCTCAAAAGTTTTGAGGTGCCTGGACTTCAGCATGCGCTTTGCCATCTCCGGATTAAGAAGGCCTTCCAGCTTACTCTGCTTTGCCTCCAGCCCCTCGCCTGCCTGGCTTCTTGCCTCCTCAAGCAGGGTTTCACTCAGGCCAATGGGCCTTATGTCCGTTTCCGGGTACATGCGGGCCTTGCCCGGGAGGGGGCGCATATAGGATGTTGTGCCGTCAGGATTTGCCCTGCGCGTCTGGCCGGGGATTTCACGGAGGGAAGCTCGCTCTGCAACCCTTGCAAGGGCCATCCTTGCCTGCCCCTCCTCCGCGACCACAATTATGAAGGTATCTTCTCCACCGGATGCTCCAAGCATCTCCTGAACCTTTGCAGACTCCTGTTCATCTATTCCATACTTGGAAAGCTCCTCATCGCTGTGGATTATCCCTTTAACACCTGCAGTTTTCGCGTAGTCTGCAAGCTCTGTGCCGTAGCGCTTTCCTGGCTGGAGCTCTGTGCCAAGGATTCCCTTGTGGAACTCCAGCTTAAAGCCCATGACCCGCTGGCCTGCAACGAGCCCCCGGTTTATGAATGCGGAATCAGTGTTTGAGAAGATGCTGCTGAGGTCGGTTATGCGGGGATTTTCCCCGGATGGAACCTTCCTGAGCCTCTCAAGGATTCCAAGTAGGGATTTCTGCCGGTTTACTTCAATCTCAACTATTTTCGGGATTAGCCTGAGGTCCTGCACTCCCTTTACCTCTACGCGAGCCCCCCCGGGAATCGAAATATTGACGTCCTGGCGGATTGTGCCAAGGCCGCGGGCCGCTTTCCCCGTGGCACGGAGAATCATTCCTATCTTCTCTGCAACCTCCTTGCAGTGCTCCCCGCTTATGATATCCGGGGAGGTTGCAAGCTCTATGAGCGGGATTCCGAGGCGGTCCAGGCGATAGTGCTTCACCCCGTCTTTTCCTGTTTCAATTATGCCTGCGCTTTCTTCCTCTATTGCTATAGTGTCTATTCCCACCTTCCCCTGGGAAGTTTCCATATGCCCGTTTGTTGCAAGGAGGGCGGTTCGCTGGAACCCGGAGGTATTGCTTCCATCCACCACTATCTTGCGCATTACATGGACCTGGTCTGCAACCCTCATCTTCAGTTGCTGGGCAACCCCAAGGACAACAAGCAGAGCTTGCCTGTCTATTGGCCGGGGCGGCTCCTCATCGGTTTCCACAAGGCAGCAGTTCTTCCTGAAAACATCATAGCGGAAATCAAGCTGCTTCTCCTGCTCCAGGCGGGCTGCACGGTCCAGTTCTCCCATTTCTGATTCGCTTGCGCGCAGGTTGCGGACTATCTGCAGGTCTGGTTTTTCTTCTTCTGAAAGTTTAGAGGGGCAGCGGCAGAACAATTTTCCTGTGTCCAGGCGCTGGTGGATTTCTATCCCGCACTTGAGGGTTGGCTCTTCCATTCAGGCCACCTCTTCAATTGAACTCCTCGGGCTTATATCTCCTGCAACCGGGACCATCATTTCCTCTGCTATTTTTCTCTGGTCTTTTTCATGACCGAGGATCCAGCAGAGCTTTGCATACGCAGCTTCGGGTGTCCAGTCTGCGCCTGCACCTATCACCCCTGCTTCATGGAGCAGCCGGCCTGCAGTATAAACATTCAGATTAACTCTTCCATAGATGCACTGGCTGGCCATCACCACAGGTATTCCAGAAGCACAGAGCCCCTTTATCTCCGGGAGCACCCCTTTTACCCCGGGGACATTGAAGGGGTCAGTGGAAAAGTGCCCCAGCCCTGTTCCTGCAAGGACTATCCCGTCATAATTGGCAAGGGAATCAAGGAACTCCGGCTTCAGGCCGGGATGGGCATGGACCAGGGCAACATTGTCATTTACCCTGTTGTCGAAATTCAGCTTGCCCCCTCTCCTTTTGTATTCGCTTAATGGCTCGATGAGGTCCCTTGTGAAATCTGCCTTTGCAAGCGGGGCTGAGTTTATGGAGCGGAAGGCATTCCTTGCAGAGGTGTGCATCTTGCGCACTTTGGTCCCTGGATGAAAATGGGCATAAT
>WJMN01000008.1 GCA_014727925.1 Microcaldota archaeon | reverse complement strand
GAATAGGAAGAAAGGTTGAACTCCTCGAGCTCCCAGCCGGTTCCGTGGTAGCCGTATGCCTGCTGGTTCCCAAGGGAGCTTCCAAATCCATTGTTAACTGTGCCGGAATAGCCCCCTTCGGGCGTAAGGCGGGTCCAGCCGGTTCCGTTGTTTATGTCCACTACCCCTGCATCATAAAGGGTTGCTGCATTTTCAAAATAGCGGTAATGGTAGAACACAAAAGAAACATTGGCATAGTCCGACAGGTTCATGGAAACTGATTTGGTGAGGTAATCATCATAGGGCCCGCCTGCGTTGTAATTGGAGCTGAGGCTTGTGCCCCAGCAGGAAGAATCCAGGTGGCATCCCAACACCTGTGTTGCGTTTCCCCTCTGCCAGGGCGCGGAATTGGTTGCATCAGGAGAGAATCCTCCGGAGGAAGTAAAACTGTCTTCAAAAATTATTTTTGTTGTGCTCTGGGTGACATTGCGCACTTCGCTGGAAATTGCGCCGCAGAGCACCTGCCAGGTATGGTCCCCGGAAAGCAGGGAGGCGTTGAACACATAATTGGTGTCTGCGGCTGCAGAGATTGTGGTGGGCTGGTCCTGCACTCCATCTATATACAGGGCGCAGGAGGATGCATCGGTAACATTGAAAGTGAACTGCTCGATTCCTTCATATACTGTGGCACCCTCTGCGGGAGAAACCAGGTTTACAGTAGGTGGTGTCCCGTTTACTTGGAAAACAAGGTCATCGTTGTCATCGTATGCCCCTGTTCCGCAGGTAGTTCCTGTATTTCCATTGTATTGGTTGATTACACGGACTGCGTGGGAGCCGATTGTGTTGTCCAGGGCAAATGTCCAGCTCAGGGACCGGAACCCTCCGCCCGGGCAGGGGTCTGTGGAATTTACAACTGACCAGGAGGGGGAACCTGCAGTACTTGTGTAAACAAGGTTTATGTTGTCAGCTGCCCCTGTGCTCCAGCAGTAAACTGTTGCGTTTACCTGCACGAGGTCACCCTCGTTGAAAGTATCGTAAGGCAGGGTGAGGCTTTCAATTGTGATGTTTTCTGTGGATTCATCAACCTGGTAGGTGCCTGCGGCTCCATCGGTGCAGCCGTCAATTGTGTTGGGCTGGTTGGGCTCCGGAGTCCCAAGGGAATCCCTGGAATTGAGGAGGGAGGAGCCCGCGATGCAGGGCGAAGTGTCATTTGAGCATTCCGGAGCGCCATAAGTTGCGTTGTAAACCGCATATGCAGGGTCGGCCGGGCTTATTTTTATGGTGAACTCTTCTCCGGGGGTGAGGTCCTGGATTTTTACCCACTTGCCTTCACAGAGCTGCTCCGGGTAATTCCATTCTGCGCACTTGTAGAGCTCGCTCCCCCTAGAAACCATGGTTATTTGCCCCTCTGTGAATTCAAAATCCGTAGGGTCTATTGCAAAGGCCTGCTTTGTGTTTTTCCCAAACGGGGTTGCGGAAGGGGGAAGGCCCTGCATCCTCAGCTCAGGGTCCGTGTCTGCATCTATTTTGACGCTGCTGAGGAAGACTTCCTGCACCGGCAGCCGGATAATTCCTTCCTTGGATTTGGGATTTGGTTTGCCCGGGATAAGTTTCAGGTCGTATTTTCCAGGAGGAACACCAAAAGGGGTGTGGGATTTTGAAATGCCCTCAAGTTTTATTTGCTTTTCAGTGCCCTCCTCAAAAATATATGCTGTTGCATTGGTGGCCCGGCCTGCTGAATCCTTCATCTTGAAAAGAGTTCCCTGGGCTGAAACATTCCTCTCAGCAGGAGAAACCGGAGGGGTGCTGTGTGTTTTGTTTTGTTTATTGGTTATGTTGAGATATTCTTCCACGGGAGCAAACTCTTGCTGGGTTTTGTTCTGCTCTTCACCTGAGACATTCAGGAATTCTTCTACTTCACGGAATTCAGAATCATTAAGTGCTGTGGCATTTGGTTTCTGGGGCAGGGTTGTCTTTGGAGAAATATTTGCAGGCGGTGGCTCCGGAGGGGTCTGGTTCAGGATTGGGGGAGGGGGGGATTCTGCAGTTTCATTGGTGGTATTGAAGAAGCTTTCCACTTCCATAAACTCAGACTGGTTTGTGGTATTTTGAGTTGTATTTTCAGCAGAAAGAAACTCATCTGCGGTGGTAAAATGCTGGCCATCCTGGACAAGGGCAGTTGTGTAATTGCTCTGGTTTGAGATATCTGTGGCTCCCAGGAGAAAAAAAACAAATAAGACTGGCAGTATGCTGACTGCAAGGAGGTTTCTCCTTGGAAGTTCCCACCCCATAAACAGGTTTCAGAGCAATAATTTATATATTTTACTTATAAAGTAAAGAGGATTGTTTTGACGTCGGAAAAGGATTTTTTGTTTTTTTGCACCCTCCAGTGCAGCGGAGACCGACGTAGAAAATAATAATTTTAGGAAATTTAATAAATATTGGCTGCGGTGTGGGTAAGATGAGGGCCCTTCTCGCAGCTATAGTTTTTGTCGGACTGATTTTTTCAGCTGCAAATATAACCACAGAAGGGGGCAACGTAACCCAGGTCTATTTCAACGGGACAGCCAATGTTTCGGACTGGGACGGGCTTTACGGAGAAGTTATCCTCGGGGGAGGTGTAGTTTACACCCATACTGTAACAGGAAACCAGGTGGTGGAACTCGATATTGTGGGGCAGGAGCCACCCTGCACCTACAGCTCAATAGAGATGTACATCATTGCAGCAAACAGCAGCTCAATTGCAATGCCACTTGCTGCAGGGAATCTCGCCCAGCTTGACGCATTTATGGGGGGAGAGCAGAATGGAAGCAGCACATTTACGGGATTGGAAACCTTTAGCATCAACTCTTCAACATACAACAATGTGCCAACCACTTACACATATGCAAATGGAGTTCCTTCTGCATATTTCAGGGAGGGGTACTTCAATGATGGGCTTGGGAACCTGGTGTTTGTGGCGGATGTGCTTGACAACCGGCCCAACTGGAACGGGAGCACAAGCGATTACCAGATTATGCTTCCCAATAATGGAAGCGGCGTGCAGTACTGGATATGGGCAAATGTTGATTATGTTTGCGGGGAGCCTCCTGAGCCAGACGATGATGAGCATGAGCTGTTTATCCTCCCAATACCTGCAGAGGACATGAGGGCGGGGGAGACGATTGCCCTGGAATTCACAATAGAAAACAGGGGAGACTACCGCGAAGACGATATTGAAGCATATCTTGACTGCCCCGCGGGGTTTTCCTGCAGTTCAGCTACCCTGGATAAAATCGGAATCGGGGATGAGGCCACTGTTTTCCTGAATATAACTGCGGGGGGGCCGGGCAGTTATATGTTGGCAGCTCATGCAAGGAATTTCCATGACCATACACTAAGGGAATTTCTCCTTGAAGTGCTTCCGGAATGCGAAGAGGGTGGAGACTGCGGAGAGGGGGAATACTGTGAAGGTGGAGCATGTATTCCAAAAAAAGAAACCGGTGAAGAGTGCGGGGAGGGGGTAGAATGCCTTAGCGGGCTGTGCGTTGAAGGGATTTGTGCATTATGTGAAGAAGATGGGGACTGTGAGGAGGATGAAGCGTGCGTGGGAGGAACCTGCGAGAAAGTAGAATGCCCCTGCGGAGTGGTCCAGAACCATGCCTGTGTTGCCTATGAATGCTGTGCAGATGCAGACTGTGCGGAAAACGAGTTCTGCATAGGAAATGGATGTGTGGATAAAGAACTCGAAATAGTGCTAAAAGACGGTGAGAAAATCGTTGGGGAAGAGGGCCTATTCCAGATTATTAACAACAGAGGGGGAGAAGTTGGGGGAGCTGATGTATTTACGGACGAGGAGTCCACAATTGCAGACAGCAATGGATATGCTTCTCTGGAATTCACTCCCAGCGGGATTATTTATGCAGATGCCGAAGGGTATGGGCAGGTTGCAAAAATATTTGATGTTGTTCTTTTGGGGAAAATATCCATTGTAGGAGAAGTTGCAGTTGCGGGCGAGGAAACCCTGATTGTGCTGCTGGATTCTGAGGGGAACCCTATTCCCGGAGCAGAAGTATTTGTAGAAGGGAAAACATTGGTAACAGATGAAGGGGGAAGGATATCGTATGTATTTGCTAAGCCCGGAGAAAAGCAGGTTTCCGCAAGCAAGCCCGGATACAATATAGAAGCTGCTGTTGTGGGGGTTGTGGAAGACGCCTTGCCTGAAGAAGTATGCAGGGTTCCTGTGGTGCTCAACTGGGTTGAATTACCGGAAAAAGAACTGCCGAACCTCTGGCTGTTGTCACTAATACTAGCAGCAATAAACTTCTTCCTTTCCCGGAGGAGAATAAGCAGGGACCTTGCCAAAAATCTGGTTGAGGGCGGGTTCAGGGATGTCAAAACAGAGCTGAGGAACAGGAGGATGGAACATTACCTAAAAGGCATTGGGTATTCCTTCTTCCCTGTTGTGCTGGCCCTGCCAGGTGTTGCAGTGCTGAACATCTGTTTCATGAGCAACGTGGTTGCAGCACAGGCTTTGGGAGAAATTGCAATAATAGCAGGAAAACTGCTTAAAAAATAGAGAAGCTAATTCTTCTTTTTTCTGGACTTGGCCTTCTTTTTGGAAGAGGATTTTTTAGATTTGGCTGGCTTTTTGGGATTGGGCTTTCTGCTGCGCTTTGCTGCCTTTTTTGATTCGGAAACAATTGTGCGGCGCTGGGATGCCTTTTCATCTACTGAAGTTCGCTGCTGCCTGTTCCTTTCTCTTGCAGTTGCCACCATCTCCTGGAAATTCCCCCCTTCATCAGTCATGTGGCGGTACTTGGACATTATCTCTGAGCTTTCCCGCATGAGCTGCTTTATCCTTCCCCGCACATCTGAAATCTGCTCATCTATGCTTGCCTCCTCCATCTCAAGGGCGCCAAGATTGTCGCGGTACTTATCCTCTGCAACATCCAGCTCCTGGAGGTATCTGTTAACATATTCAAGCTCTGCGGCTTTCCTTATGCGCTCAAGCTCCTCTTCGCTCTGCTGGACATACTCCTGCAGTTCGTCCATTTTGCCCTGATAATCATCAGAATATTCCCCGAACCACTGCTCAACCTTCTCCACTTTCTCAAGCTCATCTCTGAGGTTTTCAATGCTCTTCATCCTGCGCTCAAGTGTGGAGTGGATGTGCTCTATCCTCTCGCTTACAATTGCCCGGGAATCCACGATGTCTTCAAGAGATTCCTCAACCGTGCGCACCTTCTCCTCCATCTCCTCTATTGCGTTGCGCCCGGATTCCAGGGTTTCTCTGAGCTGGGATTCTGCATGCTCCATAGACTGGAGCATGTCCCGCAGCTGCATTATCCTGCTCCGGTCCCGCATTACCTCTTCTTCACCCTTGGAGATTTCTTCTGAGAGTTCTCCGCTCACCTCTTGAAGGTTGCCCCAGTCCTCATCCAGGCTGTTCTTTGTGCGGGAAAGAACGCTTCCCGCTTCCTGGTCAAACTTCTTGAGGGCCTCCTGCATCTGCTCAATCTCCTCCACCTTTTCAGGGAGGCTTGACATCCTTTCCTTTGCCTCAAGAATTCTTTTCTCCTTCTCAAGGAGTGCGTACTCAAGATTGTCAAGGCTTGCCTCAAACTCTTTTTCAAGGGAGAGGAACCCTTCACGGTGCACCCTCTCCTTCTCGCTTTCTAGCTGTTTAAGCTCTTCCTTTCCTTCCTTTATCAGTTTCAGGTACTCGTCCAGCTGCCCCCTGAGCTTTCCTGTTTTTCTTGGGGGGAGATTAAGGAATTTGCTTTTTTCCAGCCGCTTTTTCATAGGCTCTGCAGGCCCTTTGTGAATAGATACCGGGACATTCTCAACCGTTTTGGCTGAAGAGGCCTTTGCCTGTTTTTTCTTTGGGGGTTCCTGGGGTTTCTGCTCTTCTTCAAGCCTGATTTTGGGTTTTTCTTTTTTTGGCATTGCCTTGCCGTCTTTCAGGACATCCGGAAAAAATGATTTTTTCTTTGAGCGCAGAGGTGCCATTTCCCCTATCTCTTCAACCAGGTCTACCGGCTCTTCGGTGGTTTCCTGCAGTTCCAGTTCTTCATATTCTGCAGGTGGCTTTTTTCTTGGCCTTGCGCTTGGGGGGCCCTGCTCCTCTTCCTCCATCACCCAAAGTGCATGGAGGGCGCCCATCCTGTTGTCAAGATTAACCACTCCTTCTTCTTCTAGGACATGGAGCCATTTCTCCACTTCCCGACGGTTCATTTTAAGCTCTTTTGAAAGCTTCCCTACTTCTACGTCCTTTCTTGTTGACAAAATATCAATTAGCTTATCTATATCCGTTGCAATGAGAAAATCTTCTTCATCAACGCTTATCAAGAATCAGTCCCTCCTTCAACCATGGAAAACTTCCCGGAAAGCTTCATCCTTGCCCTGCGGAATGCCTCCTTGACCGCGTTCTCACTTATCTCAGATTTCTTTACATAAACTGAAAGCAGCTTCTGGTTCTTCTTCAGGCGGACCGCCCTGTCCATGGGCTTTCCAAAAGCCCTGCGCATACCCTTCTGGATACGGTCTGCGCCCGCTCCTGCAACCATCTTATTTTCCCTGATTACATGGTGGGGGTAAACCCTCACAAGGAAAAAGTAATTTGCCGGCATTGCATCCTCAAGAACCTTGTTTGCCGACTGCCTTGCCGCCTCCATAGCATTGTCCCGGATTATGAGCTTGTCGTTCCGGCATACTAGGTGGTAGGCTGCGTCATAGGTATCTTTGTCCACGCCCATCCTCTGCTGGTTCAGGTCCTTGTGGGGCATTGTCCTTATGTAAGACTTCCTTGGCTTTTTCTTGGAGTGCCTGGTCCAGGCTACTTTTTCTCCGTCTCTTACGCATTTAGCTGGTCTTATGGCCATATTGCTCTCCCTCTAGTAATTATTATATGGAAAAATATGTGTGGGATTGTTTATAAAGGTATTGTATATGCACGTCATAATTCAGGGTGGCCGATGCGGCCAAAAACCTTGTCGCTTTTCTTGTTCTGGTCCTTGTTGACAAATACCCTCTTTTTCTTTTTAAGGAGCTCACGGAGTTTTGCCGGGGACTCGCCATCTAGGTAAATATCATATACACCTTCTAGAGAACCCCTGAAGCGGGGAGTTATCTTCCCTACAAGGAGGCGCTTTTTGTCCTCAAACTGCTTCAAATCCAGCTTGGTGGGAAGCTCAATTACCACGCGGGCATTCAGGCCAAGTAGGGGCTTGATGAGCTTTGGGTCAGGCTTTACTTCTATCTGCACATACATGCTGAAAGTCAAGTGATCATAGATATCATAGTTGGTTTTCTTCCCCTGCAGTGCATCCAGGTCAACCACGTGGATGAGCTCCGTGCCCAGCTGCTCCTTGAATTTCTTGGCCACTTTTATGGCGCTTCCCATGGGCTTGAGCGTGCCCAGCTTCTTTTTGTAGGCCTTTTTTCCCTTAAGGTAGATGAGGGGGACTTCAAGCATCATGCGGCATGGCCTCCTGCAGGTTTGTATGAAAGGAGCTTCTGGAATACCGGAGGGACAACAACAGTAGTTATGAAAGCCATTGCGGAAATTATTGAATATTCGGGGATAGAAAGGGCGCCGCTGTTAAGCCCAAAAAGCGCAATAATCAGGGCAACCTCGCCGCGGGGAGACATGCCAAACCCAACCAAAGCAGAATCCCTTGCATCCAGCTTTGAGGCGAATGCGCCGATGCCACATCCTACCAGCTTGGTAAGAACTGCAACCGCGGATATGAGCAGGATGGGCCAGAAGAACTGGATAACTGCCCCAATATCCACTAGGAGCCCAAGGGAAATAAAGAATACAGGAACGAAAATGAGTTCCAGCGAACGTGTCCTCTTGTCTATCTCTTCTGAATTCCTGCTATAGTTCAGGAGAACCCCTGCGAGGAATGCGCCCACTATGCTGGAGAGGCCTATGAATTCCGCGATGTAGGCATAGATAAATACAAAAGAAAACACATAGAGGAGGGATTTCTCGTTTATCTTGAGTACGGTGAGCTTTTTCTCCACAAAATATTTCCCAACTATTGAGCCTCCGAGAAGGAAGATGAATGCATAGAAAATAACGGAGAGGAAGGGTTCAAGGGAAGCGGGGTCCAGGGAGGTTGGCAGGTTCATTACCAGGGAAAGAACAAGGAGGGATAGGATGTCATCAATTATCGCGGCGCCCATTACCATCTGGGAAAACCTCTCGTCCATCAGCTTCATCTCCTTGAGGATGGCCGCTGTTACGCCAACGCTTGTTGCGGTGAGGGCTGCCCCCATGAAAAGAGCATACATGAATGCCCCTCCGGTGTAGAGCGCAAAGAGATAGCCTGCGATAAAAGGAAAAACTATGCCGAGTATTGCTACTAGGAAATTCTCCTTTGTGAATATTTTGTGGATGCTGGACTCCAGGCCAACCTTGAACATCAATATTATGGCCCCAAACTGCGCAAAAATGTCAACAAGCTCCATGTGCTGAAATATCTCCGGGGGCTCCTGGGGAATAAATGGCAGGATGGAAACAACTCCTGGCCAGACCATCCCCATAAAAGAAGAGCCCATCACAATTCCAAGAAGCATGAGGATCAGCACAGTAGGCTGCTTGAAATACAGTACAATGCTCCTTGCGAGAATAGCGAGCAGGAGCAGGAAAACCATCTCAAAAATTAGGTGCTCTTCCCCAACCTCCTTCGGGAAAATGCTTGTTCGTATTATGGATATGAAAAGGACTATGAACAGCGCTATGATTGAATAGTAGAAAAGGGGCTTTATGACAGCCTCCTGTACGTCTCCGAGTTTCCTCAGCAGTTTTCTTGGCACCTAAATCCTCCTTATTTTCATTATCGCTTTTGCAATGGGGAGTGTTTCCTCTTCCCCTGCATCCATGTCCCGCAGAGTAACCTGGTTCTTCTCTGCCTCCTTCTCCCCTATCACCATAACCCAGGGTATTCGGAGTGAGCGGGCATAATCAAGCTGTTTCTTCAGGCTCCTGCCCATTAAATCTGTTTCTGCGGGGATCCTTTCCTTCCTCAGCTCCTTTGCCACTTCAATTCCCTTTTGGTATTGTCCGGGAAGGGTTGCAACAAAAACATCAGTATATGTCTTTTTCTCCATGTTTTCTCCAAGCAGGAGGAGAATGCGCTCCACTCCGAGGCTCACTCCTGCAGCCGGGGCGCCCTTTCCGTAAAGTTCAAGCAGGCCGTCGTATCGCCCCCCTCCTGCAAAGCTTCCTGAGTACTCGCCTGTTCCCTTAAACTCAAAAACCGGGCCGGAATAATATCCGAGTCCGCGGACAAGAGTTGGCTCAAAAGAGAAATCCGGGAACAATTCAAGTATCTGCCTTACCTCCTCGGTCCCTTCAGGCGAATACTTCCCAAACTCCGCAAGCTTCTCTTCATTTGTGCCCTCCAGGTTAAAAAGAGGCATAATCTCTCCGGCGCTCTCTCCAAGCAGGGGCTCTAGGGACTTGCATGCAGAAGCATACCCTATCTTGTCTATCTTATCTAGCGTCCTGAAAATACCGCCTCTCTTCTCAGAAATTCCAAAATGGTCAAGAAGGGAGTTGAGTATCCTGCGGTTGTTGAGCAGGATTTTGAAATCACACAGGCCCAGGCGCCTGAGCGCGGTGGATGCCATTTCCAGGAGCTCTGCCTCAACCCTCATCGAAGAAGAACCTATTATGTCGGCATCCGCCTGCCAGAACTCCCTGAACCTTCCTTTCTGGGGCTCTTCCCGCCTCCAGACCGGGCCAATCTGGTAGCGCTTAAATGGCTTGGGGAACGAGGTGTTTGCCGCTACCCTGGAGAGGGGAACGGTAAGGTCAAAGCGCATGCCAAAGTCTGAATCGCGTATTTCAAAGAGCTGGCCTGCAATCTCCTCCCCGCTCTTTGCCCTCAGCGTGCTAAGCAGCTCAAGGGCAGGAGTTTCCAGCGGCTGGAACCCGAATTCCCGGTAGGTTTCTGCTAGTACGGAGAAGACCTTCTCCCTCTGCATCATCTGGGGAGGGAGGAAATCCCTCATTCCCTTGGCCCTTTTCATGAATTTACCTCTAAGCGCTAACAAAGAGAAGGAGAAGGTTTATATATTAAAGGGGAATTGTAACCATGGTTACAAACTTAACGGTTTTATACCTCCCCCCTGATATTGCCGGGGTGGGAAAATGATTATCGGATTAACAGGAGAAAATTGCGCAGGCAAGGGAACAATTGCAGAATACCTCAGGGAAAGGGGTTTTTCCTACCTCTCTCTTTCTGATATACTCAGGAAGGAACTTTCTGAAGAGGGAAAGGAGATTACAAGGGAAAACCTGATAAACAAAGGCAATGCGCTCAGGAGGGAACACGGGCCTGGGGCACTTGCAAAAAAAACAATCAACCGGCTGGAGCCGGGAAAGGATTACGTAATTGACTCAATACGCAATGGAGCAGAGGCGGCAGAAATAAAGAAGCTGCCCTCAGCCCGCCTCCTCTACGTCTCTGCATCTCCGGAAATACGCTTTGCAAGGATGAAAAAGAGGAAAAGGGAAAACGACCCGGAAAGTTTTGAAGAGTTCCTTAAAACCGAGGCAATGGAGATGAAAAACAAGGAAGCAGACAGGCAGAGCCTCTCTGATGCATTTGCCCTTGCCGACCGCAGGATTGCAAACCAAGGAAGTGTTGAAGAACTCCGGAGCAAAATAGAAATGTTTCTAAAAGAAGAGTGACTATCCCTCAAACTCATCTTCTTCCGGGGGAGCCATCCGGGGCACTTCTGGGCTTGCCTCCTCCGGCTTCTGCTGCTCAAAATATGCCCTGAATTTGTCGGTAAGAAACAACTTTGAGCTCCTGCCGTATTTCCTCTGGAGTATAAATCCGTTTTCAACAAGCTCTTTTACATCGCTGTAAACAACGGTGCCGATTCGCTTGACTACTTCGGATTTCATTATGCCGTTGTGCCTTGCAACATAGGAAAGAGTTCTCAGGGCGGATCTGCTTATGGCCTCAGACTGGGCAAAGTGCTTCACGCTCTCAACATAGTTGTCCTTTACCTTCATCAGGTAAGAGCCGTCAGCCTCAAATATCTCAAGTGCACTTTCCCGGTAATCTCCCTGTAGCTCATCAAGCAGGGACTTTATGTGCCCTGCTGAAGCAATCCCTGTAAGCTTCTTGAGCTCAGGGACCGAAAGCTCCCTCCCGCTCATGAACAATGCTGCTTCGATCAGGCGCTTGGGTTCCATCCATTCACCTTTATGAAAATTTCCCCCCAGAACCTGTCCTGCCTGAGCCCCACTGCTTTTTCCTGGGCAAGGTGGAGTAGCGGGGAAAGAGTTAGTATTGTTTCCCGGGGGGTTTTCTCTTTGACCAGCCTTGAGAAAAGCACAAGGTCTTCAGAATCCTTCTCCTCCTGCATCTGTGAATACAGCTTTTCCATTTCTTTCTCTATATCATAATCCGGGAGGGGCATCTCCACTACTTCCCTTGTTTTTTTTTGGATTCGGGGCTTGGGCTCAGCTTCATCATATTTGATTACTTTCTCCATTTCAGAAATAAGCTGGTTAAGAGTCAGGGGGAATTTGGGAGGTATCCTTGACTTTATCCTGAGCTGGGGCACCTGTTCATCTCCCACCTCCACAGGCTCAGGTTCAGGGATTTCCTCCGGAGCCTCCTCAAATATCCTTAGTGCATTGCTCTTGTATTTTAGCAGGATTGCAGATGCGAGAATTACGTTTGCGGGAACACTGAAATCAAACTTCTCCATCTCCTTTACCAGTTTGTTGAACCCGTCGGCCACCGCAACAATATCTATGTCCCATGGGTCGAGCTTCTCAGATGCCACTAACTCCATAAGAAGCTGCTTCCAGCTGGGCTTTCGCACCATGGACGTGAGGGGGAGGTCCATAAACTGGTTTCTGCCGAAACTAATTAAAAATAAACTAACTTTCCAATAGCAGGCGGCGACGCCGCTTAAGCTGGGCCTCGAGATGGCACTTCCAGTTTTTGCTTTGGCTAAAACTCCTGTAAAAAACCCGGGGTTTAAGACGGTGTTTTTTGGTTCCAGTTTTTGCTTTGGCTAAAACTCCTGTAAAAAGTGATATAAAGGTTTACTGTTTTTTATTTTTGGTGAGTCCCATGAGAATGATGAAAGCAGATGTAATAAAAGGCAGCGAACCGCTTTCCAAGGCCCTTGATTCAATATTAAGGACAGGAACTGCGGTGATGGTTACCCATAATGGAAAATACTATGGACTTATTGACGACAGGGACATTCGCCCCAACATAAGCGACTCAAGCAAAACCAAGGCTATAGGGGCCGCGGTAAGGGCGCCACACCTGAAGGGGGTAATGGACATTGCAGACCACATGCGGGCATTCATGGCAGGCCACTTCAAGGCCCTCCCGGTAGTTGAGGATGGAAAAATACTCGGAAAGGTTAGCCGGGCGGATGTTATGGCTGAAATGGTCAAGATGAAAACCGTCCCCAAAACCAGCGTTTCCGCACTCATGGCAAGCCCCATCTATACTATAGATGAAAACGAAACAGTGGGCATGGCAAGGGGCGTGATGAAAAAACTCGGGGTCCACCACCTGGCAGTTACCCGGAGCAACAAGGTAATCGGCAGCATAACTCCATTTGACCTATCCATGCTGGTGCTAAAGCCCAGGGGCAGACAGAGATTTGCCCTCACTTCTGAAATAGACAACCCGGACCAGAAAAAAGTAAGGGATTACATGCGGGAAAGCCTGGTAACTATAAAGGCGGATGAGCCGCTGGAAAGGGCAGCAAGGATAATGGCAAATAAGAACGTTTCCAGGCTGGTGGTAAAAGAAGGGGGGCGTGCAGTGGGAGTTCTCACTGCAGTAGATGTCATGAAATTCGTCCTCAGCCTCATAGTTGAAGGGCCCTCTGTTTTCATAAGCGGCCTGCCTGAAGAAGCGATGTTCTATTACGGGGACATAAAACAGAGCATGAAGGATTCGCTAAAAAGGTTCAGGAAAACCTTTGACCTAGGAGATGTGAATATCCACTTCAAAAAAGGCAAATCAGTGTACCAGATGAGCACCCGGCTTGAAGTGGACAATGCAATGATTGCGGTGCGCTCGGAAGGATACGAGCTAAAGACCGTAGTCAACAAAAACCTGGCTGAAATAAAAAGGCTCCTAAACAAAAGAAAGAATTATAAAAGAGACAAAAGGAAACACTACATGACAGAAGGCATGACAGAGGGCTTCTATGAGAGGACAGGTTAGCAACGAACTTCTTGTGGTCATCGGATTCATCCTGCTTATACTCATCCCTCTGCTCTACATCATGTTCTTCAAGATGGATGCGATAAGAGCAGACCTTGCCCTTCTTCAGGTCCATTTTTCAGTTGCCCGCATTTCATTCCTGGTAAATGCAATAGGGCATATGGGTGACGGCTCTGCAATGATTACTGAGATATATATCCCTGGGACTGTGGAAGCCGCAGAAATAACTGAACATGAGATAATATTCACCCTGCTCACTGCAGGAGAAAAAAATGACGTGGTCCGCACCACCCAGTTCCCCATGGAAGATAAAGGAGATTTCCTTGGGGAAGAATTAGGAAGCGGAAGGTACCGGGTTGAATTATTCAATGAAGGGGGCACTGTGGTTATTTCCCCGCAGCCGAACCCCGGGAGCACCTAAAGAACGTTCTTTCCCTTGGTTTTTCCTGTTACTCCTGATTCATCTGCTGCAAGCTTTCCCCTCAAAACTACTTTTTTTACCTTCCCCTTTAGCCTAAAGCCCTCATAAGGCGTCCATCCGCACTTTGAGGCAAACTCATCGGCTTTTACCTTCCATTCTTCCTTCAAATCCACCAGGGTTATATCGCCATCATAACCCTTGTCAATTCTTCCCTTGGACTTGAGCCCAAATATCCTTGCAGGGCTCTCTGCCATCCTGTCTATTATCCATGGCAGTTCCACTTCGCCCCTGTTGTAAGCATCCAGGAACAGTGAAAGAGAGGTTTCAAGCCCGGGGAATCCCGCTGCCCCTTTTCTCTTTTCTGCAGGGGTATGCGGGGCATGGTCGCTGCCCACAGCATCCACATGGTACAGTGCACCCCAGAGTTCTCTCCTTTCCCCCTCGCTCCTCAGCGGGGGATAAACCTTTGAAAATTCCTTCAGCCTTTTTCCGTCTTTTTCCCTTGAAAGGAAAAGGTGGTGCGGGCTTACCTCAATTAGGGATTTTTTCCATATCTTTGCAAGGTGGACTGTTTCAAAAAGGGTGGTATGGGCAAAGTAAATTACCCGGTCTGCTTCCTGGGCAAGGATTCGTGCCTTCTCCACCCCTATTTTTTCTGCGGCCTCAGGCCTTCCCCGGCCTTCCTTTTTCATTGCAGCAAGGGTTTCCTGGTCTTCTGCATGTACGATCAGGGGGCGGTTTTTTGGAAAATTGCTAAAGTGCCTCCAGAGTGTAAGCATATTCCCTGCATGCATCCTGCCCGTGGATTCTCCCATGTACAGTTTCAGGGAGCGGGGCCTTGCCTTTTTAACTCCCTGGATATTGCTTCCGGATGCCCCAAAATGCAGCCCATAATCGCAGAGTGCCTTCCTTTTTGCAATCTCTTTCTTTTTCCTGTATTCTGAAAGGCTTGTGCATGGAGGTCTGGTATTTGGCATGTCCAGCACAGTGGTACAGCCTCCTGCAAGCGCGGCCCTTGTCCCTGTTTCAAAATCCTCCTTGTGTGTCATCCCAGGATCCCGCAGATGGACATGCGGGTCTATAAGCCCGGGAAGGGCAAACAGCCCTTCTGCATCCATTGCCTCGCCCTTGAATTTTCCAAAGCCTGCTATTTTTCCCTTTTCAATAAGTATATCTTTTTTGACCACTCTTCCCCCAAGGTAAAATTTGGCATTCCTTATTATCATTTCAATCCCAAAACTGGATAGGAAAGTGAATATTTAAAACCCAGCAGAATCACCCCTGGCTCAGATGGGTATTGGGAAAATCAGGGCAACGTTCTTTAGGAATTTGAGCCAGAGTTTGTTGTACCACTTGTTGCGCTTCTGGATTACATCTAGGAGATCCTTGAATGCCTGCTTCTCCCCAGCGCCCATCTTGCTCTCTGTGACCTTCTTGTGCTCCTTCCCGTCCACGATGGTTATCTCTTCCTGCTTGCCTATCTGCTTGTTTGCCTGCTCATACCAGGGCGGAAGAGAGCTCTTCTTTTTTCTTATTGCCTTTATAAAGTCTCTTGTAACAACCGGCCTCTCCTTCCCGCTCTTGAACGCCTCCCTCCATGGAATTGCTGCTGCCTCATCCACTATCGATTTAAGGTCTGAAGAGGCATAGCCTGAAGTTGCAAGGGCAAGGCGCTTATAGGGGATGTACTTTGAAACCGGCCTCTTCTTTGCATGTATCTTTATGATTGCCTCCCTTGAGCCAAAATCGGGCTCGGATACATAGAGAGTTTTGCTGAAACGGCCGGATCTCCTTAGCGCAGGGTCCACATCCCAGGGCGCATTTGTAGCAGCAATAACCAGGACGTTCTCGTTGTTTGCCTCAACCCCGTCCATCTCGTAAAGCATCTGGTTTACCGCCATTCTCATGTACTGGGCGCCCTGCTGTGCATCCCTTCTTCCCCCAATCGCGTCTATTTCATCAAAGAACAGTATGCAGGGAGTATTCTTCCTCGCGGTCTCAAATACCTTGTGAATGTTCTTTTCCGTGTTTCCCACATACATGTCCAGGAGGTCTGAAAGCTTTGCATTTATGAATGATGATTCTGATTCTCCAGCGGCCGCTTTTACCACAAATGTCTTTCCGCATCCGGGCGGACCGTACATTATTATTCCGCCTCCTCCGAGCTTACCATACCTCCTTGCAAGCTCCGGCTTTGCCATGGGATAAATTACTGCCTCCCTTATCTCCTCCTTCATTCTCTCCATTCCGGCAACATCGGTGAAGTTCATGTCCGGCTTCTTGAGCACTTTTATCTCTGAAGTCTTTCCCTCTTTTCCGGCTTCTCCGCCGCCTCCTGTCTGCTTCTTGCTCTTTGCAGATTCCAGGTGGCTTTTTGCCTCTGCCAGCTCGGGGTTGAGCTCCAGGGCTTTTTCATAATCAGAAATTGCGCTGTCCACATCCCCTGCATACTCGTATGCCAGCCCCCGGAGGTGATATGCCTCTGAAAAATCCGGCTTAAGCTGCACAACCTTGCTGAAATCCTCCACTGCCTTCTCATAGTCTTCTAGGGAGGCATAAGAGAGGGCGCGGTTGTAATATGCCTTGAGGTAGTTGGGGTTGAGCATTATCGCCTTGTCGTAATCCTTTATTGCGCTTGTGTAGTCCTGCTTGCGGTAAAATGCGTCCCCCTTGTTATTGAATATGATTGGGTTTTTCGGGTCAAGCTCGGCCGCTTCATTGTAATCCGCGACCGCCTTATCGTAATTTTTCATCTGGTAGTAGCTCAGGGCGCGGTTGAAGTATGCCTCAGAAAAAAGCGGGTTTAGCAGGATGGCCATATTGTAGTTTTCTATTGCCTTCTCGTAGTTGCCTTTCTCATAATAATCATTAGCAATTTTGTAATAGCTCCCGGCATCAACTAACTGGGGTTTTTTTTCAGACATCGCACCACTGCCTGTTTTATTCATACTAAACTATTTTAAAGTATTTTCCCCGAAATTCCCATTATGAGTGCTAAAAAAGGCCAAGCGGCTATGGAATACCTGATGACTTACGGCTGGGCCCTCGTTGCCCTGGTCGTAGTAATTGGGGCAATCATGGCTACCGGAGTTTTCAATCCTTCTTACCTGATTGCAGAAGAATGTACCCTTCAGCCCGACCTTGCATGCACAGGGCACCTCCTTTACATAGATGAAGGCGGAACTCCCCAGCTTGGATTCCGCATAAACAATGGACTTGGCTACAACATAAGGCTGAGAGGAGCAAAAATCATTGCAAATGATGGCACCACTTATGAAGACTATTCATATAATGTAATGATTCCGCAGGGGACTGAATATGATATCGATATGCCCCTTAATGAGCTCGGTGCAATAAAGGGCGAAACAGAAAAGCTAAGGGTAAGCATAAACTACGTAAGCTGCGCCCCGGAAGTTAATCCTGATTGTGATTCAGGAGGCCCTGAGCATACAATAAGCGGAAGAATAGTTGCCCATGTTGAGGAAGCCTAAGCTTCCTTTTCTTTCTCTTCTTCTACTTTCTCTATTTTGAATTCCCCTTCATTAATTTCCTTTATCCTGGTTATATTTTTCACTTCTTCTAGCATTTCTTCCGGAAGTTCTGTACCTGGTAAATAAAGGAGTATTTCTGCACCCTGGGAAATCTTTTCTGATGCCTTTGCCTGGCGGATTTTTGAAACAAGTTCCCGCATCTGCCCAACTTTGCGGTGCTCTTTAGCAAACCGTGGGCCGGGCTCGGGCCAGGGCATAAAGTTGATTGTGTCTTCTCCTTCCCGGGATTTGAACATCTCGTGGTAAATCTCTTCTGAGATATGGGGGGAAATCGGAGCAAGGAGCTTTATGAAGGAATAGAGCACTTCGTGGAGCGTATGCTGCGCCGCCTTTCTGGATTCTTCATCTTCCCCATAGATGCGGTACTTTACATACTCTAGGTAATCATCGCAGAAATCGTGCCAGAAAAAATCGTGCAGCTTCCTTGCGCACCTGTGGAATTCATAATTCTCCATAGCATCTGTGCACTCTTCTGTTGCTTTGTTCATGGATTCTAGTATCCATTTGTCAATATCTGAAAGCGGGGGGGAAGAGCCGTCATAGCCTTCCAGGCTTTTCTGCACGAACTTTGCCGCATTCCATACCTTGTTCAAGAACGATTTGGCAAACTTAATGTCTTCGTAGGAAAACGGCCGGTCCTTGGCCATGGCCCCGCTCATTGCTGCCCACTGCCTCAGGGCATCGGCAGGATACTGTTTTAGAAGGTCAGTGGGGGAAATTACGTTTCCCAGCGACTTGCTCATCTTCCTTCCATCCGGGGCAAGCACATTTCCGTTAAGCAAAACAACATCCCACGGCTTTTTTCCGGTTATCCCTATTCCTGAGCGGTAGATGGTGTAGAATGCCCAGGTGCGGATGATTTCCACTCCCTGGGGCCGGAGCGCATTCGGGTACATCCTTTCCCACCCTTCCCGGTCAGGCCATCCTGCAACCATCAGGGGGGTTATGGAAGAGTCCACCCAGCAGTCGCACACCGATTCCTCGGGCTTCATCTTCTCTCCACAGCTGCAGGCCTTCTCGGGCGCTTTCTCCGGGTAAAAGGGAAGCTCATCCGCCTTTTCTGTTTCCCCGCATTTAGGGCAGTAATAGAAGGGAAGCGGTGTTCCGAAATGCCTCTGCCTTGAAATCACCCAGTCCCACTCAACAGAGTCTGCCCAGTCATCAAGATAGTTTATGCCGAATTCCGGAACCCAACGGACTTCCCGGGCCATCTTCTTTATTTCCTCCCGGTGATTTGTTATGTCTGCAAACCACTGCTTTGAAAGAGCATATTCCACAGGTGTCTTGCAGCGGTCGTGGACCTTGACCACCTGGGTGGTCTTTTCCTGCTTTAGGATTTTCTCCTCTTCTCTGAATTTCTCTATTATCTTTTCTCTTGCTTCCTTTGGCTTTAGGCCATCAAACCCACCTGTTCCGGTGAGCTTTCCCCTGCCATCAAGGATTGAGACTATCGGAAGCTTGTGCCGGTATGCCCACACTATGTCCTGCTTGTCTCCGAATGTGCAGACCATCAGGAGGCCGGTTCCGTATTCTTTGTCCACGTCCCTGTCCGGGAGCACCGGCACCTTCTTGCCCAATGCAGTAGTAACTTCTTTTCCTTCAAGGTTTTTGTAGCGCTCATCATCTGGGTGGTACATCACCGCAACGCAGGCATACATGAGTTCCGGCCTGGTAGTAGCGATAACAAGGCCTTCGCCTTCTGGGCCCTTAAAAAGGATGTGGTTGAGCAGGGTTTCCCTCTCCAGGTCGTCTGTGTCTGTTTTTGCAAGGGCGCTGTTGCACTTGTAGCACCAGAAAACAGGATGTTCGCTCCGGTAGACCATGTCCTTGTCATACATTAAGTGGAGGGAAAGCTGGACTTTCCGGTGGTATTCGCTGTCCATGGTAAGGTACTGGTGCTCCCAGTCCGGGGAAAAACCCAGCCTGACCATGGTGTCCTTCATCTTGTCAATCATCTGGGCCGTCCATTCCCTGCACTTTTCTCTGAACAGGCCGCAGGGAAGCCTTCCGCATTTTTTCTCAACCTTTGTTTCTGTGGGAAATCCCTGGGTGTCCCATCCCTGCGGGTAATACACATTAAATCCCCGCATGCGCTTGTAGCGGGCAACAAAATCAAAATATGCGTAAGAGAGGGTGTGGCCCATGTGCAGCTCCCCGCTGGTAAAAGGGGGCGGGGTATCTATTGCGTATGTTGGTCTCTCATCTAGCCCCCTAAAAGTATATGTGCCCCTTTTTTCCCATTCTGTTTGCCATTTTTCTTCAATTGCCTGTGAGAATCTTTTATCAAGCATGAAATAACCCCGAAAATTAGTTTATTCTGCTTATTAAACTTTTAAAACTGGTCGGAGCAGCCAGGTTATGATATCAATGGGCTTTTGTATACTGGGAAAAGCAGGTTTGCAACCTGGTTATTCTTTTTAGGGGAGCTGAACTGGATGGCATATCCATCCGGTTTTTGTTTAACTTTAAACAGCAACTGCTTGATTTCTGTTTTTGAAACTATCCGGCCAAACAGTTTGGATATCTCATCGCTTGCGTCCAGTATTTCAACACCGGCAATCTTTCCTTCACTGCTCATGTCCACCAGAATATGTTCAGTAAATTCTACAGTGTAGTGGGCCTTGGCCTCCTGGACATCAAGTGAGATTGCATCGGCTTCTGGATCATAATCCACATTTTTCATGCTAAGTTCCCCTTTTTAATATTTTTTTGTTGATATCCTCTTTTATTAACGCTTTTTCATAATTGCTTTTTCATGCTTATATAGCTTTTCCTGCAGTGACTTAGTCGTCTTATACACGCTAATCAATCGCATTTGCTTATTTAAAGCTATTATGTAGGCGATAAGTAGGCGATAAATCCCCCTTCCGGTGCCCTATAATAGAGCTTAAACTTTCGCTCGCCTTCAAATTCAGAAGTTTGTTCAACCGCAAGGTAGGGGTCTTTTGTGTCTATGTCTTTTTCAAACCTGGGAATTGTTTTTTCACTTTTGTTGATTATTTTTCTTTTTATTGCCCTCTCTATTGGATGTGTTGTATACCTCAAACTCCTGACCTTGCTGTGAAACAGTTTCCTAAAAAATTCCTTGCTGGTTTTCTTTTCCAAAATATCCCCTTTGCTGTAAAACACAATTCAGGATTTTATAATATTATCCATGCCTCATTTCCACTGAACAATGCCAAACACTGCCTTGCCCTAAGGACTAGAACTGGTCGGAGAGGATTTTCATCCCATCAGTTGCCGCAATTGTCATTACCCCTGTTTCCTCTTCAATCTCCTTTGCCTTCTTTTCAGGAGGATAATTAATCATCTTCATCCCCATGTGGGTAAGAATTGCAAGCTTTGGCTGCAGCCTCCCAATCAATTTTGAGGCCTCTTCTGCAGTAAGGTGGCCATGGTAGCGGTCTTTTTCCGGCTTTATGGTGTTTAGAACCAGCAGGTCGCAGCCCTCAAAAACATCCTCTATTCCATCATAATACTCGGTGTCTCCAGTGTGCCCGATGCGCTTACCGTCCATCTCCAGCACAAAGCCGAACGCGGGGAAGGAATCGTGCACTCCTTTTGTAAAGGTGAATTTTCCGCCTTCAAATTCAAAGGATTCTCCTGGCTTTGCATTCACGATTGTTTCAACCCTGGATAGATGGAACTCGCTGATGCTCTGGCCATCAGTAGTACCTTCAAGGGAATCCGGGCCTCCGATAAGAATTCCCTTTTTCTTGAGCCCGTAGCTGCTCATTCCCTCTATCAAAACTCCCGCATCGCTTATGTGGTCTATATGGGAATGGGTAACCACAATTATGTCTGTTTTAAGGGGGGAGAGGCCGAGCCTGCGCAACTGGACAAGCGCTCCGGGCCCAGGGTCAATATGGATATTCTTGGTTCCGGAAATGATGAAGCCGCCGGTTGCGCGCGTCTGGTTGATGAGATTTATCCTTCCTCCGCCTGTTCCAAGAAAAATGATTTCCATTGGGGCAGTTATGCCGGAGAACCTATAAATCGCTTAGCATTTTGCAGGCCATGCAAACTTCTTCAGAGCAGGGCTCCCCGCATATTCTGCATTCGTTTAGCTCCAGCCTTTTTTCCTTTAGGGAATCCTTCACGATGCCCTGGAGGGTATTGAAGCTTGAGGCTATCCTGCTTTTTGTCCCCGGGTACTGGTCTTCTAGGGAATTGAGTTCATGGCGCACAGACCAGCGGAGGGCAGTGGCTGCATGCGGGCAGCGCCCCGAATCATAATTGTGCCCGTGCAGGAATGCGTATGCCGCAACTTCCTTTTCCCTTATGTCTCTGAGCGGGCGGATTCTGGGTATCAATTTTTCGTTTTCAATTAGGGGCTCGTTGAACCTTGCAAAGCGGAGGGGTTCATTGCGGATGAGGTTGAGCATCGCAGTCTGCGCAACATCATCAAGGTTGTGCCCGATTGCAATTTTGTCTAGCCCCAGCTCGCGTGCCTTTGAGTTAAGTATTTTTCTGCGCAGCACCCCGCAGTAAGAGCATGGGTTTTCCTTCCCCTGGTCTGCAATTTCTTCAATAGTTTTTCCGTGCTCTTCCCTAAAAGAATAAATGTGCTGCTCAATTCCCAGCTCCCTGCATCTCTTCTTTGAAACTTCTATTGCCCTGTTCCGGTAGCCAGGAATTCCTTCATCAACCGTAATTGCAACAAGCTCAAATGGCAGGGCTTCCCTCAGGGAAATAAGCGCGTGCAGCAATGAATAAGAGTCCTTGCCCCCCGAGAGCGCAACTCCTGCCCGCTCGCCTTTTTTTACCATTCCGTAGCTGCGGACGGTGCGCTTTACCCTCTTTTCAAAAAGCCTCCTAAAGTGCTTGGGGCAGAGGTGCTGGGCCGCATAAGGAAGGTAAACTGCTGGAGCAGACTTGCAGTATGCACAATTTGGCGAATATGCTGCACGCTTCCAGTGGGAAGGGGGCTCCCCCGGCCTAAATTGCGGGGGCTTGTGCTTATAGAAAATTATCTCTGCCTCCCCGCTTTTGCTAATTTGTGCAGTCTCAGGAAAAAGCTTCCCATGCCTTGATACGAGCACTGCTTCTGCAGGAATGCCAAGGCTGTAGAGGAGCTCTATCATCTCCATTTCGGAAGAAGCAGTTGTTTTCATGGGGTAATCTGGGCCATAGTAAAAATATAAATGTTTTCGGAGAATTGCACCAATATGAAGATTAAATCGGTGTTCGCCAGGGAAATAATTGATTCAAGGGGAAACCCAACAATTGAGGTTGACATCAAAACAGAGGGGGGTGGATTTGGAAGGGCATCAAGCCCTTCAGGCGCATCAAGGGGCCTCCACGAAGCAACAGAGCTGAGGGACGGTGGGCCGAGGTTCAGTGGAAAGGGGGTGCTCAGGGCGGTGGACAATGTGAATAAGGCAATCGGGCCGGCAATTTATGAGATGGAGGCAAGCCCCCAGGAAGACATAGACCAGAAGATGATTGAGCTAGACGGCACAAAGAACAAGGAGAAACTAGGGGGCAATGCGATAGTTGCGGTTTCCATGGCAAATCTGAAGGCAGCTGCCTCCACAAAGAAGATGGCGCTTTATGATTTTCTTGGGGGGGAGAAACTGCCCATACCCCTGCTGAATATAATCAACGGCGGGAAGCACGCGGGAAACGGGCTCTCCATCCAGGAGTTCATGGTAATACCTGCAAAATCCCCTTCTTTTTCAGAAGGGCTGAGGGCAGCCTGCGAAATATACCGCACGCTAAACGACAAGCTGGTAAAAAAATACGGGAGAACCTCCCGGAATGTTGGGGATGAGGGCGGCTTTGCCCCTCCCATGAGCAGGACAACAGAGGCACTTGATGCAATATCCGAATCCATAGAGGAATGTGGGTATGCTGCCAATGCAGGAATTGGGCTGGATGCTGCGGCCTCCTCTTTTTACCGCGAAAGCGATGGCAAATACTTCATGGATGGAAAGTACATGGAAAAGGGGGAGCTGATAGATTACTACGGTGAATTGCTGCGGGCATATAAGATACTCAGCATAGAGGACCCGCTTTTTGAAGAGGATTTTGAAGGGTTTGCAGAATTCACCAGAAGATACGGCGAGAAAGTGCAGGTAGTCGGCGACGACCTGGTTGTTACAAACCCGGAGAGGGTGAAGAAGGCAATAGAAATGAATGCAATGAATGCGCTGCTGCTCAAGGTGAACCAGATAGGGACAGTCACTGAAGCGAGAAAAGCAGCAGAGCTTGCAATGGAAGCGGGGATGGAGGTGGTAGTCAGCCACCGCTCAGGGGAAACAGATGACACGTTCATAGCAGACTTTTCTGTAGGGATAGGTGCAACACAGATAAAAAGCGGCGCACCCGCAAGGGGAGAGAGGACCTGCAAATACAACCGCCTCCTCAGGATAGAGGAAAAGCTGGGCAAGCACTATTCCCAGGTGTGGTGAGCAAGAGTGAGGGAGCACGCCCTGGGGATAAGCTCCGGAATAATAGGATGGATAGGGAGCATCCTGCTCATTTTTGGGTTTTATGATTTTTTTGGAGGGAAGGGAGCTGCACTTGCCCTTTCAGGCTTTTCGCTTGTTTGCGTGGGCGAGGCAATGAACCTCATGAAAAGGATGAAGCCGGCTGAAGCCGAGATACTCAAAGAAAAAATAGCCCCTGAGATGCTCAGGAATATGGGTTTCCCCGCACTATGGGTGTTGATTTACCTGGGCAGCGGAATGGAGCTGCTGCTCGCCCTGGGGATTGCAACAGGGATAAAAGCCCTTGTAAAGAATTTCAGGCTTGCCGCTACTTTTTATATGATTTCTTAGTGGATTTTTTTCTGGGGCGGGGCCTTGCCGGGTTTATGATGTACCTCTGGTCAGAGGGAATCCTTGTTTCCGCAATATTGTACTTGTCCTTTTTCTTAGAGTTTCTGCCGCGGTCCATGAAGTGGGCAAGAAATGGGAATAGGCGGTGGTCTATCTTTTCCTCCCTGTATTTTGAGATTGTATAGATGAGGTAAAACCCGATGGAGATTCCTGTCCACATAAAAAGAACCGTAAAAATCTTGGCCTCATCGGTTGTCGGCACAAAATCCCCATACCCGACAGTGGTGAATGTGGCGGTCATGAAATAAACTGAATCAACCCAGCTCCAGTTCTCCAGGTTGTGATACATTATTGCACCAAAAATGTAGAGAATGACTATAAGGAGAAGTGCAAAAATAAGAGATTTCGTTATCTCCTCCATGCAGGAGAAATATCCAAGAACCTTTTAAATACCTTTTGGGCAAAGAATAGTTTCTTGGTACATCATCGAAACCAGGGGTATCACTATGGCAATACAAGTATGTGAAAGATGCGACTCAAAAACAGCAAAGCTGGACAAGTGCAACTACTGCGGCAGGGAAGTATGCACCAAATGCCTTAAGAGCTCAAAAAGAGTAGGAAAGGGCAGCAAGGCATACATCTGCAAGAACTGCTGGTCCGACCTTGAAAAGAGGGGAAAGTTCAAAAGTGCCTGAAACTTTCAGGCTTTTTCTGCTTTTATTCTTACAATCCTCCCGTCAACTTCCCAGGATTTCGCATCCTTGTCTGCTTCAAGCTCAGAAAATTCAAGGTACTTAGAATTTGTGTCCTTCATAATATCCTTCCTGTTCTTCTCTACAATCGCCCTGAACTCGTCCTCAAGGTCCATCTGCACAGCTACCCGGTTGCTTTCCACAAGCCCGAGCTTTTTCCTGAGCATCTGGACCCGGCGTACAATCTCGTTGGTGATTGCTTCTTCGTAAAGGCTCTCGCTGAGCTCGCAGTTTAGGAATACCTTTCCGTCCTGGAACTCCCCGGAAGCGAATTTTGGTGAGGCGGTGCCTGCGGAAACCTCTTTCACATTCACAAGTTTGCGCAGTATCCCTGAGAGCCCCTCCACCGATTTTACAACATCCTGGGAATCTGATTGTATATAAGCTTCGGAAAGCGGCCAGCGGAGCTTTACCTTGTTCTCCTGCCTCAGCTCAAGCAGGGCAGGGGCTATCTCCCTCACATTCTCAAACTGCTTTTCCAGCGCAGGGTCTATTTCGCCTTCCCTTATCTCCGCAAGCGGATAGAGTGAAATTGTTTCCTCTCCTTCGTGCTTCCTGAAAAACTTCTGGTAAACGTGTTCAGGGAGGAACGGAGAAACCACTGAAAGCATCTTTGCCACCCCAAGCACAGAAGAGTATATTGCAAAAAGCGCACCTTCCTTGTTCCTGCCTCCGGAAACCCTGTCCTTTGCAATCTTCATGTAAAATTTGCTCAGGTCCTCCACAAGGAAATGCCGGAGGGCTTTTGTGGCATTGCTTATCTCATAGGCCCCAAAGGAGGAATTGAAGGTCTTTCTGGTATTGTTGAGCCTTGAGAGGAGCCAGCGGTCCTCTTTCTCCAGTTCTGCATCCTTTATTTTTTCCTTCGGATAAAAGCGGCTTAGGTAAATGTGCATGTTGTAAAGTATGTCCAGGGCTCCGTGGGCCTCCCTGAGTGAGACCCAGTTGAACTTCTGCTCATCCCATATTGTGTTGGAAAGCCCCCAAAGCCTGAAGGAGTCTGCCCCGTATTTCTCCAGTATATCTTCAACAGGCACAAAATTCCCCACCGACTTGCTCATCTTCTCCCCTTTTTCATCCACGAAAAAGCCGTGCATGATTACTCTCTTGTAGGGTGACTGGCCGTTCTTTATCATCCCTGAGCCGAGAAGCGAGTAAAACCATCCGCGTATCTGGTCCTGGCCTTCAAGTATGCAGTCTGCCTGCCCGTATCTCTCCTTTTCTTTTTTGTCCAGGGAAGCCCATACCGCGTTGCCTGAATCAAACCATACATCAAGGACATCTGGGACCCTCTTCATCTTTCCCCCGCACTTTTTGCACTTAAGCTCCTTTTCATCTATATATGGGCGGTGGAGCTCCTTGACGTCCCCGAGCTCCTTTTTTGAGGAGATAACCTTCATTTCTTCGCAGTTTTCGCATTTCCAGATTGGGAGGGGTATTCCCCAGTACCTCTGCCTGGAAATGCACCAGTCCGGAGCATCCCTTACAAAATCCCTGAAGCGGTTCCTCGCAAAATCAGGTTGCCAGGCGGTCTTCTCTGTTTCCTCCTGCATTTTTTCCTTAAGCTTGGAAACTTCAATGAACCACTGTTTTGTTGTGAGGAAAATAAGGGGGTTCTTGCACCTCCAGCAGTGGGGGTAGCGGTGCTTTATCCTGGATTCATAAAGCAGCAGCCCCATCTCTTTTAGTATCGCTATTATTTCGGGGTTTGCCGCGCGCACAGGCTTTCCCTCCAGCTCCCCTGCTTCAGGTGTATACCTTCCCCTCATATCAACAGGGCAGAAAGCCTCAATCCCGAATCTCTTTCCCATCAGGAAATCCTCGGGTCCGTGCCCCGGGGCGCAGTGCACAAGCCCGGTGCCCTCTTCTAGGGTAACATACTCATCGCTGAGAATTACCTTGCGGTCCGCTTCCTTTTCTATTATGTGCTGGAAGGGGTGCTCATACTGGACGCCCTGGAGCTTCTTCCCGATAAACTCATCAAGGACTGTTGCCGTCTCCCCTGTAAGCTCCATGATATAATCCAGCCGGTCCTTTGCAAGAATCCAGACCTCATCGCCTACCTTTACCCTCACATATGGAAGATTGGGATGGGCCATTACCGCCATGTTTGCGGTTATCGTCCAGGGGGTTGTGGTCCAGACAAGGAGGAACTCATTGTCCCTGTCCATTATCCTGTATTTCACAAAAATGCTGGGGTCTGTTTCCTCCCCATACTCCAGCTCATAGTTCGCCATTGTTGTTTCACAGCGGCTGCAGTAAGGAAGGACATACACTCCCTCTGTAAGAAGTTCCCTGGAATGTGCCTTTGCTATAGTTTCCCAGGATGACTCAATGTAGCTGTCTTTGTATGTGATGTAGGGGTTGTCCCAGTCCATCCAGACTCCCAGGGACTTAAACTGGTCTCCCATCACCCCTATGTATTTGGTGGCAAACTGCTTGCACTCCTCTATGAACTTGTCAATCCCGTATTTTTCTATTTCCCTTTTGTTCTTTATCTTGAGTTCCCTCTCTACCTTTACCTCAATAGGCAGGCCATGGGTATCAAAGCCGGGCTGCACCCGGACGTTTCTTCCCCTGCCCCTCCAGAAGCGGCAGATTGCATCCTTTGCGCACTTGTTCCACCCTGTTCCCGGGTGGATTTGCCCGGTTGCGTAGGGCGGGCCGTCGCAGAAATAGTAGTCCTCGCCTTTCAGCCTGGACTTCTTTACCTTTTCGTATATCTCTTTTTTCTCCCAGAAATCAAGGATTTCCTTCTCAACTGCTTTATGATCATACATAATTATTCACCGGAATAGGGGTAAAGTTAAATAAGGAAAGAATAAAAAAAGGGAGTATCAAAAGACTTTTTCGCCAACGAAGACTTTTATCCCGTTTGGGGTGAGCTTGAATGGGACCTTGTCCCTTATGTGGTTGGTACCCCTCATCTTGTAAACCTCTATCGCCTTTACCCTCTGGTCTGCCTTTCCGAGATTATAGAGGTTGAAGATTCCGTCCATCACAAAGTGCTCTATGTCAAACTTGGAGGTTGCGAGGTTCTGGTTGGGTGCCTCCACACACATCATCGCGGTTATGTCCAGGTTGCGGAGAAGGGAGAAGAACTCAAACATCGTTTCTCTGTATTCTGACTCGTCCTTGAATGCGAGGCGGACCATGGTGGAGGAATCAATTACTGCCCTCCTTATGTCATTATTTGCAATCCTTTCCTCAAGAAGCTCTGCAATATCCTCAAACATGAACCTGTCGGGCTTGAGTATCTCCAGCTTTTTGGAGGAAATCAGGTCAGGCATGTCTGTAAATCCGGTAAATGTTGCAGACATATTCTCAATTATATCCTCAGGGGTCTCTTCCAGGGAAATGTAGACCCCGTTCTCCCCTGCCTGTGCCCCACGGTAGATGTATTCAAATCCAAAAGAGGTTTTGCAGGCGCCCGGCCCTCCGTTGAGGGCAATGTGCCTGTGTATGGGGATTCCGCCGTTGAGGACCTCATCCATCCCGGCTATCCCGGTTTTTACTCTCTGCATAATTACCACTGGAAAAAGAATAATGGAGAATGTTTATATTGTTAATTACCCAAAGCACTACAAAAGGTGGGTGAATGGAACAGGAACTTCTTCCATGGACAGAGAAATACCGCCCAAAATCACTCTCAGAAGTGTTAGGGCAGGATGAAACAGTAAAATCCCTGAAGGCATTTGTAAAATCCGGAAACATGCCAAACATGCTTTTCTCCGGTCCTCCGGGAATAGGGAAAACTACTGCAACCCTTGCCCTGGCCCATGACCTTTACGGAGACAGGATTGAGGGGAACCTGCTTGAGCTTAATGCATCAGATGAGAGGGGAATCGGAATAGTGAGGGGGAAGATAAAGGATTTTGCCCGCAGCGTTTCTGTCGGGGGGGGCGTGCCCTTCAAGCTGATTTTCCTAGATGAAGCAGATGCGCTTACCCCGGATGCCCAGCATGCACTCCGCCGCACCATGGAAATGTATTCGCCGGTTACCCGCTTCATCCTAAGCTGCAACTATTCATCCAAAATCATCGAGCCTGTGCAGAGCAGGTGTGCAGTTTTCCGCTTCCTTCCCCTTAGGGAAAGCCAGGTCCACCAGATGATAAAAACAATAGCAGAAAAGGAAGGGCTGGAGGTGGAAAAGGGGGCTGAGGAGGCAATCTCATATGTATCTGAAGGAGACATGCGCAAGGCAATAAATGCCCTGCAGGGTGCTGCAATCCACTCCAATACAATCACTGAAGAGGTCATCTACAAAATATCCTCACGCGCAAGGCCCAAGGAGATAAGGGAAATGGTAGATGCTGCATATGGCGGAAGGTTCCTGGATGCGCGCAAGATGCTTCTTGAGCTGAGCACGCAGTATGGGCTTTCGGGCTCTGATATAATACTCCAGATATACAGGGAAACAGCAAACCTTGAGATTCCCGAAAAAAAGAAGGTCCAGCTGGTAGACAGAATTGGGGAATATGATTTCCGGCTTGTTGAGGGGGCAAACGAGCACATCCAGATTGAGGCCCTGCTTGCCCAGATTATGCTTCTTGGAATGAAAAGGGAGGAATGATGAGCGAAAAGAAGTTCCTTGGAAAGGGAAGGCTTGCAACCATAGTAGACGGGACTTTTGCAATTGCCATAACTCTCCTTATCTTTGACATAAAGCTTCCTGAAGTTGCGCAAACCTCCACTGCCCTATACAGCAGCCTCATGGGCATGTTCCCCATATTCCTAGACTATATCCTGAGCTTTGTGCTGCTAGGATTCTTCTGGCTTGCCCACAACTATCATTTTAGGCACATAGGAAAAATTGATGAAAGGTATATATGGCTGACCCTTCTCTGGCTCATGCTGGTAGTGCTGATACCCTTTTCCACAAAACTGGTCGGAGAATATGGAGGGCTCATGATTTCAGAGCTCTTCTTCCATTTCAATATTTTCCTGATAATGCTGTTTCTTTACTTCCAGGCAGTCTATGTTGATAAGCACAAGGAACTCGTTGATGCAGACAGGTATGAGCACGAATCCTTCAAGACGAGCATGAAGATTGTGCAGAGATTCGTGCTTGTGAGCCTTGTGGGTGTTGCCCTAACATTCTGGGCTCCGGACTGGAGCAACCTTGTGTATTTCGTGGTTCCACTTTTTGGCTTCTGGGAGAGGCGGAGAAAAAAAAGGGCTTAGCTTTTGAAAAAAGAGCTGATTTTTGAAAAAAGGGATTCCTCTATTTCTTCTTTTTCCTGCGCGGGCTCCTCAGGGGCGGAATTTAGCAGTTCTGTGCACGCATTTATCTCCTCCAGCTTTTCCCTGAGCGTTTCCCTGGATTTGCCCTCCAGTTCCCCTTTCTTTTCTTCAATTTTTTTCTGTTTCCGGTAAGCTGCCTCATGCTGCTTCCTGCCCGGTGCAAGAAGCCTGAGCTTCTCCACCGGCTCTCCTGCTCCGGGTATGTGTTTTGAGTAGAAATCCAATACTGCTTCGTTTTCCGGGTCCGGCTCAAGGTAGCTGGTGCTATCTAGGTTGTGCAGGATTTCAAATATCCTCCTGTTTTTTGCAATTGAATTCCTGAATCTAGAAGTTTCCGGGCAAATATGAGAAAGCTTTTTTTCACTTGCAGAAAACAGCTTGCAGATTTCTGCTGCCTTGTATTTCCCCAGCTCAGGGTATTCGGAAAAAAACTTCATTATCTCTTCTAGCTGGGCTTCTTTCCCAGGAAACTGGCCGAAAACCAGTTTTTCATCTGCCAGAAGCTCTTTTGCCGGCTTTGTGGATAGCTCAACAAGGTGCTCATGCCTCAGCTCCCTGAGCCTTGAAATGCTTTCCTCCCACTGGGCATGCTTCCCGGCCTTTTCCAGGTCAACTTCCTGCGTCTCCAGCCAGGAGAGAGTTTCAAGGAGGCCTTCTGCACGGTGCCTGGCCTTTTCAAGCTCCTTCCTGGCATTTTCCATCTTTTCTCCTGACTCCTGGTATTGCTGGCTTAGGGCCATCAGCTCTTCAAAATAGGCAAACTCTTTTTTTGCCGCCCACTCCCTGTTCTTCTTCAGGTGCTTGGTAATTTCAGCGAATCTCTTGCCTGTTTCTTCAGTGAGATTTCCCTGGTCAAACTCCAGCACAATATTGTCTTCAAAATACTTCAGGCTCTTGCCCAGCTTGATTCCCTTTTTTGCAAGCTTGATTCTCTTGTTTATATGCGGGTCGTTCATGGCCTGCTCTTTCTGCTTTACCGTGTCTATCCCGTCTAGGATGTCCTTCAGGGCTTCGGAAAGCATGATAATTGTTGGGAACTGCTCCGTTCCGATTTCTGCTATCCGGCGCTCCATCTCAAAATGCTTCTGCCTCAGTTCAGATATTTCCTCCCTGCTGACCATTTTCCCACTGTTGGTTAAGGGTACCAGCCACTTATTAATATTTGCCCGTGGGGCCAACAGCGTGTCAAAAATCAGGGGGAATCCGGGGGTCTGGGAACCTTCGGTTCAGAATGCTCCCGCCGGGATTCGAACCCGGGCTACCGGAGTGAAAGTCCGGTGTCCTTGACCGGGCTAGACTACAGGAGCTATTGTTGTGAAAACATCCATAAGACAATGGAGGTGAAAAAGAATTTAGAGAGGTACCCTATAAAAATCTCACGCTTGGCCCAGGAGCCCTAATATCTCCCTGTGCAGCTCTTCTGGGGGCATTGTTGCATCCAGCACAACCCACTCAGGGCAGAGAAAGGAATCTTCATTTAGCATGAGGAATCGCTCCCTCACGTGGGTGAGGTATTCAGTGTCCTCGTCATAGCGGTCGGGGGAAATTCCTTCCTGGCTTTTCTGCCTCATCTTGCGCTCGTGTGCAACCTGCGGGGGCAGGTCCAGAAGAATTACCTTGTCCGGGCGCAGGAATCCCATGCCCGATACCAGCTCCTTGGCCTTCTCATAAGTAAAATGCCTGTCATATGCAATTGTGGAAAACACATACCTGTCTATTATGCTGGCACCTGGGGAATCGGCGAGCTTTTCCTGCTCATTTGCAATGTCTGCAAGAAAAAGCAGGAAAAGGGATTTGGGAAAAATCTCACGCTTTTTTTCCAGGTATTCGCGTATGGAGGGAAACGCAGGAGTTGGATATTTAAAATGGGTAAACTCAATCTTTTCTTTGAGGAGGGCAAGCTGGGTATCCTTTCCGCAGCCGTCCTGTCCCTCGAATACTATTTTCATAGGCCATCTACCTTACCCGAATACTATACACTTTGGGGGGAATCCGGGATACCTTCAAACTGAAGGCGATGTCCCCCTGCGCTTCGGATTAGAAGAAAAATACATAAGGAACGCAATAAAATAAATACCTTATCCATGCACGGGAGAGGGGGGTTTATATTCCTGTTTCTGCCTAAACCGTGAAAGGTGGGATTATGGATTTAATATCATTTAGAGACCTCAGCAAAGAGGATGTAGAGGACTATTTTGCAAGGGCAGAAGAGATGGACAGGCAGCTTGAAGCAGGAAATGTGGAAAAGCTAGATGGGATTGTTGCGACAATGTTTTTTGAGCCCTCCACAAGGACCAAGCTTTCCTTCCAGAGCGCGGCCGAGCGCCTGGGGCTGCAGATTGTGGATTTTGTTGGCTCAAGCTCTTCTCTGAAGAAGGGAGAAAGCTTTGAGGATACTATAAGAACCGTGGATGGCTATGCAGATATCATTGTGATAAGGCATCCATTGGAAGGCTCTGCACGGGTTGCATCTGAGTTTGCAGAAGCGCCCATTGCAAACGGGGGAGACGGGGGTAACCAGCACCCCTCCCAGACACTCCTGGACCTTTATACGCTCAAAAAGATGAAGGGGGATATCGGCGCCTTGAATGTGCACCTTGTGGGGGACCTGAAGCATGCCCGCACAATGCGCTCGCTCCTCTATGGACTGGGAATGTTCGGGGCAAAGGTGAAGCTTGTCGCGCCCAGCGGGCTGGAAATGGCCCGGGATGCCATTGCAGATGTAAAAAGGAAGTTTGAGATGGAAGTAGAAGAAACCGAAACAATTGATTTTAAGGATGCGGATGTTGTGTATGTGTGCAGGATACAGGAGGAAAGGTTTGAGGACAAGTATGAGGCGATGAGCGTAAAGAAGAAATTCACAATCAAGCCGGAGTACCTCCAGGGAGTAAAAGAGGACATGATTATTCTGCATCCCCTCCCAAAAATTGACGAGATCCCCCCTGAAGTGGACAAGAGCAAGTATGCAAAATATTTTGAGCAGGCAAAAAACGGAATACCGATGAGGATGGGCATTATGAAGAAGATGCTGGGCTCTGCCCGGCAGAAAAAAGGGTGATTTTGATGGGAATTACAGTAGACACAATAGAGCAGGGAACTGTGGTGGACCACATCCGGCAGGGCATGGGAATCCGCGTAATGGACCTGCTTGGAATAGACAAGAGCTACCCCCACAGGGTGGCGCTTGTGATGAATGTGGGAAGCGGCAAAAGCAATAAGAAGGACATCGTGAAAATTGAGGGGATTCTTGTATCAGAAGAGAAAACTGATGCTATTGCGCTTATTGCCCCAAATGCTACAATCAACCATATCCAGGAAGGCAGGGTAGTAAAAAAGAAAAAAGCAGAGCTTCCGGAAAAGATGGAGGGAGTTGGAAAGTGCCCAAACCCGAAATGCATCTCCAATCACCAGGACGTGCCTTCAAGGTTTGCCCTAGATAATGGAGAATACAGATGCGGGTACTGCGAAAGGAAGTTTCGGGCTTCTGAGCTTGTTTAAACACAAAAAGCCACTGGTAGTGGCTTTTAAAACAATTTCTTTTCTTTTTTAACCCATGAGATTTGTCTGCCCCTCCTTTTCAGACTTGTACGAGCCAAACGTGGAAATAAAGACGTTCCCCGATGGAGATAGCTACGTGAGAGTCCCCTCTGCCGGGGAAGCCAGGGGAAAGGACGTGCTTCTGCTTAACCGGCTTTACCCTGAGCAGGACTCCTCTATATTCCAGACCCTGCTTGCGCTGCGGGCAATACGGGAGCAGAGCCCAAAAAGCATAACCCTTGTTGTTCCCTACCTCCCATACTCACGGCAGGACAAGGTGTTTAAAGAAGGAGAAATAAAAAGCGCAAAGGTGCTCTGCAACCTGCTGAAGAGGGAGGGGGTGGACCTGCTGGTGACATTTGACTGCCATTTTATCAAGAAAGAAGGTGAATTTGAGTATGGGGGCCTGAAGATAATGAATCTCTCCCTAAACCGCAACCTGGTTGAAAAAGCCAGGGAAATTGCCGGCGAGGAGCTGGAAATAATGAGCCCGGATGAAGGGGCAAACTACCTGGTAGAGGAATTCGGAGGCAGCAGCATGAAAAAGGAGAGGGGAGATTACCGGGAAGGAAAGGAGGCATACCGGGAGATAAAGGAAGTTAAGATGGAGAATGATGTTTCCGGGAAGCCGGTGCTTATAATAGATGACATGATTTCAACCGGAGGAACAATGCTCAGGGCAGTAGAAAATGTGAAAAGAGGGGGGGCAGAAAGGGTAGTGTGCACTGCATCGCACGGGTTCTTTCTCAAAAATTCCCTAGAGAAGCTGCGGGAGTCCGGAGAAGTATTTGTTTCAGACACCATACCTACTGAAGTTTCAAAAGTATCAATCAAAAAACACCTTGAAAAAATCCCGGGGATGGAAAAAGAATGAAAATAGCATACTTTACAGATACCTACCTGCCAAACAACGATGGGGTAGTAACCGCCATACTCAACTATAGGAAGGGGCTGGAGAAAAGAGGGCATGAAGTTTTCATACTCACTCCTGGCACGAAAAAGCAGAAAGAGGAAAACAAGGATGAGAAAGTATACTATTTCACTTCGGCTTCATTCAAGCCGTACCCCGATTACCGCCTTGCCCTGTTCCCTTTCCGCTCTGCCCGGAAACTGCTTAAGGAAATGGACGTTGACCTGATACACTCACATGGCATAGCAACGACCGGCCTTGCGGCTGTGGACTGTGCGAGGACCCTGAAAAAGCCCTGCATAGCTTCTTTCCACACCATGGTGCCCAGCGCAACCCACTACATTACAACCCGTGAGGATATGCAGAAATTCCTTGAGGATGTTTCATGGAAATACCTAAGGTGGTATTACAGGTTTTTTGACAAGGTCCTTGTGCCCAGCGAATTCACCAAAAAAATCCTGGAAACACACAGCATCCCAAACATAACTGTAATGCCGGCTGGAATAAATTACCGTACGTACTCAAAGGGAGATGGGGAGTGGATAAGGAAAAAACACAAGCTTGGGAAGAAAAAAATCGTGCTCCATGTGGGGAGAGTGGTGAAAGAAAAGAACCTTGAGCTGCTGATAAATGAGGCCCAGTCCATCATAAACAAGAAATCAAACGTGGTGTTTGTAATTGTGGGGAAAGGGCCTGCAGATGAGTATTACAAGAACCTTGTGGCGCTCAGGGGCCTGGAGGAATACTTCATATTTACAGGCTTTGTGCCCAAAAAGGAGCTTCCGGACTATTATGGTGCTGCAGATGCATTTGCATTCCCCTCATACTTTGACACACAGGGGCTTGTGGCGCTTGAGGCAATGGCTGCGGGGCTCCCGGTTGTTGCGCCTGAGAAATCCGGCTCATCTGATTTCATAAAAGACGGGGAAACAGGATACCTGTTCAAAGAAGAGGTTGATTTTAGGGAAAAACTGCTGCTTGCTCTTGAAAACGGGAAGGGAATGGGGGAGAAGTGCAAGACAATAGCCAGGGAATATGATGCGGACAAGCGTGTTGAGGCGCTTGTTGAGCTTTATGGCAAAATCCTGGATAAAAACGATGGGAAACAGGCCCCTAAACCTTCATCTCCTTGACCATCTCTTCAAATTCCCTAAAGGTCTTGAGGAGAACCGAGCCTGCCTGTATCTCAAGTTTGAGGATGGTTCCTCCCTGGTAGCCGCTGGAAAGGTATTCGTAGAATTCGCTCTTTTCCGCCTCCTCTTCAAATAGAATTATGTTAAGGCCTTTTCCAAGGGAGGAAAGTGCATTCGGTATCACCCTTCCCGGCTCATCATAAAGATGCACGAAAATCTTCTGGCCGAGAATTGTTATCCTAGAATCATAATTCTCCGATTTTTCAAAATGGGTAAAGGGAACCGCGTTGTTTATGCAGATGTCCCTCAGCTTCCGGAAGAAAGCAAGGTATCTCATGCTGTATCCTGTATCTTCTTCCCAGGATGTGAGCCCATAATACTTTATCTCCTTCTTTACTTCTCCCATCCCTATCAGGCGGAGAAGCAGGTACTCAAGATTGTAATCGCTTATGAAAATCGGCTTTCCTTCATGTAGCATTCCCCGGAAGCCGCTCTTTATCTCGCTCAGTGTGAGGGGGGTGTGCTTCCATTTGTACTTTTCATTGAGCTTGGTGAAGATTTTAAGGAGGGTTTCCTTTTTCATGGGGATTTTATTTGTTGTCTGCGGAGGGAAGTCAGGGATATCCAAGCCATACATGGTTTCGGTTTTCCTTGCAAAAAGGAAGCCAATCCCAAGTGCAATTATCCCGATTATTCCGGCGGCCACAAACAGAGGCTCATCAAATATTGATGATGGTGCGCGCTTATACACAGTTTCAGTAAACTGGAAATCGCCCAGCTCAAAAGTGAAAGTGTGCTCCTGGTTCCCCTCAAGGGGCCCCCCGACCATTCTGGAGGCCTCAAGCTCAATTGACTCTGTATTTTCAAACTCCCGTGCATTAGACGGGTCTCCATTCACATAAACGCTTCCTGAAACCGGCACACGCTGCCCATCTAGGTAAAATGAGAACCTGTATGTGTCTGTGGATATAGCGTGGGAGCCCTGCACAATATCCAGCGTGCCTACCCGCATGTATGAACGTGCATACCTGTTGTCCTCAGTATCCATTATGTTGAGTACGTAGTTTCCGCTGGGAAGGAGAAATTCGTAAGGGAATGTTGGCTGGGAATTCAGGGCTACCTTGGTGGTGGCAACCGGGGTCCTGTCTACTTCTTCCCCAATATGGGTAATTACAAGAAAGAGCCTTGCCTCCCCGCCTTCTTCTCGCAGGTCTGCCATTATGTCCATTTCCGTTGGGCCGAGCCCGCCGGGGACAATATCGTGGCCTTCTGTGTATATCTCCCCCTTTGTGCTCTTCTTTGCATAAATTACCTCATTGAATCCGGTCCCGCTCTCTTCATCAAATCCATATACCCGCAAATACTTGCGGTCTCCTTCAAACACGCTGGTGTAAAGCTCTGCCACTGTGAGGTTCGTGGAAACCCCAATTTCTGATGAAGCGCTCCCTGCCGGGGAAATCCAGGGCATCTCCACTATGAGGCGGTAAATATCGGCGGCTGCTTCTTCACCGCTGGCCCAGCCGCCGTCAAGCGTCTGGGGGAATGCAATCAGGTATCCCTCCCCATATGAAACTGAGCTTACTGAGCCCCAAATCATGGAACCTCCCCCAAGTGCATATAGCGGGCTGCCCATGCTCAGGTTATTGGTAGAAACCAGCTGGGTGCTCTCGTCAAAAGTAACGCGCATCGGGTCAAGTGCGGCAGGGTTTGATGAAACAACTGCGCCCTGCTCATTGAACATCCGGAAAAAGGGCTGGCCCACATACACAACTGTTGCCCCCCTATCAAGGAGGTCGGTTATGCGTGTGCCGCTGCCTGAAAGCATCTGCTGGGGTATGTATCCGCTGGGCACCACAACCAGGGATTGTGAGGGAAGAGTGGCCAGCTCACCCATACCTATCTCGTTTACCGGAATGTCCCAGTGGAACATCCGTTGCTTAAATGAATTGAGGAATTCGGGGTAGGTTTCTGCCTGGTAGCGGTGGCTGCGCAAAACATAGACAGAGGAGGGCACCACGCGGTTGTAGGCCTCAAGGGATATGGGAATTGTTGCGGTTTTTTCCCCCTGCAGCTCCATCCTCACAAATGCTGTATGTGTCGGGTCCCGGGGATTTTCCTCCTGGCTTGCAGTAAGTATGTCATAAGCAATGACTTCGGAATGGATTGCCTGGGAATCGGGGGGATTCACAACCACTTCCTGTGCATATACCCCTGACTGTATGAAAAGGAATGCAGAGATCAGGAGAAGGAAAATAAGGATCGTGCCTCCTCCTGCCTTCAGGAGGAGATTTGTGCTTACCAGGGGCTCTTCTTTCTCCTTTTCCCCAAGCCGAGCAGTTCCCCCTTTCTCCTTTTCCTCCTCTTTATCCTCCAGAACCACTTCTCCCTTTGGTTTCCTAAAGGACTCTAGGAACTCCTTTATTTTCTCAAGTGGTGTCTTTTCCACCTTCTTGAATTTGAGTTCGTTTGAATAGCGCCTCTTTACATCAAACTGGAAGGTGCGCTTCTTTATCTTCAAGTCCTTTATATCCACCATATGCTCACTGAATCTGCTCCAGATACCCCTGCCTCACCAGGCGGTTCAGAACGTCTTCCACCCTGGCCTCAGGAACCCGGTTGTACTTTGCAAACTCCACAATGTTTATGGAGCCATTATGGTCCATTATCCAGTTCTGGATTCTTGTGCTCAGGACACTGTCGGATATCCCTCCCCTGAGTTTTTCAAATCTCACCTTGTACTCATCGTTCTCGTTTTTCAGCTCATAATTTTCCTTGGAAAGGCTTTTCACCTGGTTGCGGTATATCATAGAAGAGCGGCGAAGGTTCTCCACCTCCCTCTTGAGCTGGTCGTATTCTTTGTATAGGGATTTGTAGTCTCCGCTGGTATAATCTTCCATCTGCCTCATGGTCTCCTCAACAAGCTGGTAGACCACCTTGTTGTCAATAGCGTAATGGGGCTCAATTAGGGTTATCATGTTGAGCAGGTAGCGAAGCACATCAAGCTTTCTTTTGGTTGGAGAAACATTGGACGGGACTGTGTAGATTGCCTCTATCTCATCCTTCTTAAACTTCATCATGGAAAAAAGGTAGGGTGTTTTGTCTATGCTCCTGCTCTCCACATAAGCAACACCCACCCCCTCTTTCTCCTTTGCTATCTTGAGGAAAGATATTGTGCTGAGGGCCTTTGCAACATCAGAAAACTTTCCGGTAAGCTTTGCGGTCATCCGGAAGCCATCTACTTTGGGTTCTGGTGCTCCATCTTCAACCATTCAACTCACTTCTTCTTTGCTTTTTTCGCCTTGGGGCGGCGTGGCGCTGCCTTTTTCCTAGGAGAAAGGCTCCTTGCAATCTGCTTTGGCGTTCTCTTTGTTTTTTTCTCTTCCTCCCCCTCAAGCCCGGGAACGTAGCTTAGCAGGGAAAGTGCGGCAATCATTATTCCCAGCACAAGTGCAAAGAAAATGCTTACCAGGTTGATTGGGGCCCCCAGCAGAAGCGGGCCCAGAGTGAGGATTACCACGAGAATTGCGGCAACCGCGGTGTGGATTACTGCCATCTTCTCAAATTTTTCCCGCTTTTTCCTGTATTCTTCTAGGTGCTCATCCGAAACAACCAGCTGGTTGTTCTGGAGTATGCCCAATTTCCCCTTTATCCTCCTTATTGTGCGGATTATTGCGTCCTCTTTTATGGGGGTTCCTTCTCCCTCAGGAACTTCTTCCCTGGATATTATGCACATTCTGGCCATTCTACCCCTCCTCTAGGATAACCTGGGTTATGTCCCTGTCCATCACATCTGCCTTTCGCTTGTCTGCGAGGGTAAATATGTTTATCACTGTAGTGTCCTCAATCCCTATTTCCTTAAGGAACATAGTTATATTTGACCTTTCAACCCCAAAGCGCTCAAGCAGGATTATAAAAGAAGCAATATCCATGTGCCTGCTCTTCTGGTCAAAAAGACGCACCACGTCCTCAATGCGGCCTTCGCTTAGCCCGAACTCCCTGAGCCGCCTCCTCAAACTGTCTTTTTTAAATGAAACACTTCTTGCCACGTCCATCTCCTCCTTCTGCTCTTTTGTAAGGACCTTGCTGAGGTCCAGGAAAAATTCCCTCATCGGCTCCTCCCCTTCAATCTTGTCTATGAGGAAGGTGGAGGGGTAGGGGTTTGCGCTGGAAAACGCCATGTTTACCGCGGTCTCCCCGACTCCGAACTTTGCGATTGCGTCCCTCATGTATTCGCTGAAATTGAGAGTACCCTGTATATAATTCAGGAACTTTTCAAACTTGATTTTTAGTATGAATGTTGTCCCCACATTTGAGAAAATCGCCTCTGCAATGTCTGTGGGGTTCTGTGAAGCCACAATAAGGCCGAAGTTGTATTTCCTTCCTTCCCTGACTATCATCACAACATCGCTGTTTTCATCTTTCCCGATTTTCCAGGCCTCATCTAGCACAACAATCAGGCGGAGCCCCTTTTCCGTGGCCCAGCCTGTGGCCCTCATCCTCTCCTTTATGAACTGGAGCATGGCAAGGGCGCCAAGGGCGCGGAAGCGCTCGTCCGGGAGCCCTGAAAGGTCCAGGGCAACCAGGCCTGATTCTGTAAGCTCGGTAAGGCTGATTGTGCTCTGCTGGGCAAAGAAGTCCTCTCCCGGCTTGGTAAACTGCTTCAGCCGGTATATTGCATTCTCAAGCTCTGCAGGGAACTCGTATGTCCCCATGGAGGATCTTTCTTCCAGGATGGTCATAACGTCCTTGAGTGTGGGTGCCTGGAGAGGCCTTCCAAGCTCATCCCTCTGCTCCCTCTCATCCATCCTGAACTTGTTATCCTTGTAGGCCTTTTCAATTGCCTGCTCAGTAAGGCGCTTCTGCTCAGGGTACTGGTCTATGTTGGTGAGTATCCCTATCGTGCGCATTACCTGCTTTATGCGGTCATAGGGCTTCATTCCCCCAAGGTCAAGGAGGTTCAGATAAGAGCCCTTTCCAAGGGAAACAACCTTTCCCCCGGTCATCCTTACCCATTGCTTGTATTCTCCTGCCCAGTCTATTATCAGGGCATTTGAGTTCCAGACGAAGGAAGCGCGGGTAAGGAATGTTTTTATGAAGTAGGATTTTCCTGAGCCGGTTATCCCCACCACTGCAAGATGGGGGTTGGTGACCTCTTTGTAGGTCCAGTAAAAAGGAACGTTGAGCATCTTTGTCCTGCCCACATAAATTCCCTGTGCCGGGTCCTTGCAGAGCACCTCCATCGGGGGCTCCGGGGGATGGACAAGGATATTCCTGCTTGATATGTCGTTGTTGGGCACCTTGCTTATTGAGAGCCTTCCCACATCATCCCCTCACAATATGTTTTCCTCCAGTTCCTTTGGCCCTGAAGGGAATGCGTACTCCCATTCGAAGCACTTCTTCATTTCATCTGCAGTAAGCTGCTCTACCTGGACATTGAGGGCATTCTGGAGCGTTACCTTAAGCTCCCTTACCTGGGCCCTCAAAGTGGCAACAGCCGCCTCCTTTGAAACCCCTGTGGCAGAAGTCATTGCATAGGCAAGCACGCCCATGGGCCTCACCCCCTTTATCAGGCGCTGGAGCTGGTTGTCCCACATCCCTATCTCCCTCTCATACTTGTCCATCTTCAGTACGTCCGGGTCTGCCTTGTCTCTTTCCCTTGCAAGCCGCAGCTGGGACTCTGCCTTCCTTGTTTCAATTGTCCTTCTCTTTTCCGCAACATCTTCTGCATAGAGGAGATAGCAGATTTTCACGACATATCTCATGTTGGAAATTGCCCTTTCAAAGTATTTGTTGTAGGCAACATTCTGCTCCGGACCCCTCTCGGTTGCAGACTCAAAAATCTTTACTGAAAGAAAAGCGGATGCATAATACTCGTTTCCTACCTTTTTTATGATTACATCCTGGGAGGGCGGAATCTCATATCCGGTATCGGTGACCATCACTATTTTCTGCCATTTTGTAATCAGGGGAACCACAAGATATCCATACTTGAAGAAAACCACTGCGCCCAGTCCCCCCAGTCCTGCAAAAAGGCCTCCGATTATTCCCAGAATCCCGCTGGCGCTTGAGCTCAGGGCAAGTATTGCCCCGAGGAAAGCAAGGCCGATAGAACCATACATCAGTTGCTTGGCAGATAGGGTAGCCATTCAGTCACACCACTCTGGGTATTTCGTTTAAGCTTTATAAATATATTGAAAAGAAAGGAGAGGGATTTAGTCGAGAGCGGAATCCACTATTTCTTCTGCTTTTCCCAGATAGGTTGAGGGGTCCATAAGCCCATCTAGCTCCTTTTCGCTGAACTGCTTTCCCGCTTCGCTTTCCGAAAGGGCTTCCCTGAGGGACTTCTTTTCCCTAAATGCTTTTTGGGCTACTTCGCGTACTGCTTCGTGGGCTTCCTGCCTGCTCATGCCTTTTTCCACCAGTGCCATCATTACGCGCTCGGCCATTACCAGGCCCTTAGTGAGCTCAAGGTTGCGCTGGATGTTTTCGGAATAGAATTCCAGGCCTTCAAGAATTGCTGCCATCTGTTTTGCCATGTAATCCGTAACTATGAAGCTTTCTGGAAAAATAAAGCGCTCGTTTGCAGAATTGGTGAGGTCTCGCTCGTGCTCTAGGGGGATATTCTCCAGCGCAGTCTGCACGTTTGCCCGCACTACTCTTGCAAGCGAACAGATTCTCTCGGACTTATGCGGGTTGCGCTTGTGCGGCATGGTGGAGGAGCCAACCTGTTTTTTCCCGAAGGGTTCGGAAAGCTCGCCCATCTCCGGCCGGGAGAGGTTGCGGATTTCTTTTGCCATTTTTTCTAGGGTGCCTGCGATTATTCCAAGGGTGCAGAGCACCTGCGCATGCCTGTCTCTTTGGATTACCTGGGTGGAGATTTTTGCGGGTTTCAAATCCAGCTCCTCCATCACAAGCTCCTGCATCTGAATTCCTTCCCTGCCGAATGCAGCCATCGTGCCGGTTGCCCCGCTCATCTTCCCCACTGAAATGGTTTCCTTTGCCTCTTCTAGGCGCTTTAGGTTCCTCTTTATTTCCTGGTAATAAACTGCAAACTTCATTCCATAAGTGGTGGGGTTGGCGTGCTGGCCGTGTGTTCTTCCTATGCACACTGTTTTCTTGTGCGCTTTTGCAAGGGTTTTGAGTTTTGAGTTCAGGGTTTTGAGGCGGTTTTCTAGGACCTCAATTGCCTCCCTGAAAATCAGTGCAGTTGCAGTGTCCTCAATATCATAACTTGTTGCTCCGATGTGGATGTAGCCTCCGTATTCCCCGCTCTGCTCAGAGAGTGCGCGGACCATCGCCATCAGGTCATGGTGGATTTCGGCTTCTATTTCCTGGGCACGCTCAACTTTTACTTTTTCCATTCCTGCCTCTATGGCCCCGGGAGCTTCTTCAGGAATATGGCCGAGGAGGGCATGGGCCTTTGCAAGCGCAACCTCTACTTCCATCCATTTGCGGAGCTTGTTCTCCTCATCAAAAACAGGTGTCATCTCCGTTTTGTAGCGCGAATCGAGCGGTGAAACTGCCATAAAACCACATGAATAATAGAGAAGAGGTGGATTAAAAATTTATGCCTGCGGGGTGCGCAGGCAGATGTTGTGCTATCACCGCTTTCCAGTCAGTTTGTTCCTCACGGCCTTTCCCATGTCCCTGAATTCCGGAGAAACAGCAACCAGGAGGGAGGAGTCCGGATTGAATGTTTTCCCGACTTCAGGATGTTGTGAATCCTTGCCTGGAGTGTATGTGTACGTCTCGCTATTGTCGACTATTGTGTTGTAAAAGTTATCGCG
>WJMN01000059.1 GCA_014727925.1 Microcaldota archaeon | reverse complement strand
GAATTGCCTGAAACAGAGAGTAGGGCATCAGGAATTCCCTTTTCCACCGCCTCACGGTATTTTTCTCTCTTGTAGTGGGGATAATAATAGGCAACTGCCGCCCCAAGGAGCAGGAGGAGAACCAGGAGCACCAGCAGGGGGCTCAGTTCAAGAAGGGAGATGGCGACTAGGAAAACGGCCGCCCCCATGGGAATCACTATGCCCACATCCCGGCCCCTGCCTTCTTTGAGGTAAGCCGGAGAAAGCATGGAAGAGAAGTTGAGGATGGCTGCGGAAACTGCAGGGAAGCCCAGGAGAAAGGCGAAGGTAAATACAACCGGGTCTGTGGGGGATTCAAACACAGAGGCGCCGAGCACAGAAAATATCAGAAAAACCGCTGGAACTATTGTGGAAACCGCGATGAAGAGGAGGGAAAGGAGGGCCTGCTTTGAGGAAAACTCCTTCATCCTCTGGTGCTGGAGAAAAAACAGGTCATCTGATATTTTCCTGATTCCTGCTGCGCCCGCACCGCTCTCATAAGAGGAAATTACCTGGGAAACCGCCCTCTTAACCTCAAGTGACTCCAGCCTCTTTGCAAGCGAGGCAAGGGAGGACTCAAGGGTTGCCCCCCTATCCATTTCCTTTACCGCGGATTTCAGCTCCAGAGAAATTGCAAAACCTTCCCGGGAAAGCGCAGAAAGAGCACGGTGAAAGGGGATATTGAGCTCAAGAAGCATGCTCAGCGTCCTCAGGAAAAGCGGCAATTCTGCCTCAATCTCCGAGCGCTTTTTCTCAAATGCAAGCTTCGGGATAAATAAGAGGGCCAGGGCAAACAATGAGTAGCACAGCAAAAAGGATGCAACAAAATAAACAAAACTTGAAAGAAACAGCAGGGAAAGGAGAAGCGCTGGGAAGAGGGGAAGCAAAAAGCAAAGGGAGAGGTATCTAGATGGCTCTGCGCCAAACCTTGAGGAATATGCAGCAATCCTGCTGGGAAATGGAAAATGGGGGAATTTCCCCGAAAGCCCTGAAAGTAAGCCTGCAATATCCATACTAAAGCCCATAAAACTTTTCCTGGAAAGAATCAAAAAATTCATTGAAATCCAGTTTTTTCTTCAGCAGTTTCTCCCTCTGGGAAAACTGCTGCCTGAACTCCTTGGGGGAGATGCCGAGGGAAGCGCATACTGATTCGGAAAACTCTCCCAAATCCCCCTCCTTCCATGAATCCTTTTCAGGGAGGTAGCAGAAGAGGGGCTCCCTGGAGGGGCCAAAGCAGAGCTCTGTAATCCTCCTCATCTCTGTGTTCCTGCGCGAGCGGGGGTCATACTTCAGCATCCTCCTCTGCACAAGAACTGCATTTATACTGTTGAAATCAATATCGCTTATTCCAAAAAGCGAGAAACGGCGGAATGTTTCCTCAACGCTCTGGGCATGGAAGGTTGCATAGCAGCCACGGGCCTGCCCCCCGAGCAGGGAATCAAAAAGCGCCTCGGTTTCCGGCTGGTTCCTTACTTCCCCCACCACAAACCGGTCCGGCCGCATCCTCAGCGTATCATATACTAAATCCTTTAGGGAGATGCCCATCTCCTCATTTGCCACAAGGCAGACCTTGTGGGCATGGGGGATGTTAATTTCCGGGCTTTCCTCTGCAAGCACAACCCTCTCGTTCCTGGGAATAAATGAAAAGAGCATATTCAGGGTGGTGGTCTTTCCGCTTGCAGTATTGCCTGCAACCACAAGGGACATATCAGCCTGCATTATGAAAGAAAGGGCTGCAAGGGCACGGGCAGGCATGGTTTTGAGGGAAACCAAATCATTTGGGGAAAACGGCTCCTCGCTGAATTTCCTCAGGGTAAGCTCCCCCTGGGAAAGCGGGGGGAGAGTTGCATGGAGGCGGGAGCCATCGCTGAGTATTGTGTTGAGCTTGGGCTTCTGCAGGGTAATCCGCCTTCCAAGGTGGCGGGCCATCTTGTTGACAACATCCATTAGTGCCCTTTCCTCGGTAAACATTGCATTTACCTGTTTCCAGCCTTCTCCCCTCACAAAAACATAGGCCGGCTTTCCCAGCCCGATTACACTCACTTCTTCAATGGAAGAATCAGAAAGAAGGGGCTCTATAAACGCAAACCCATAGATGTGGAGGCGGGCCATCTCTGAAAGATACTCAAGCTGGTCATGGTCAAGGATTACCCCTTCTGCTTCTGCATATTCTATGAGCAGCTGCCTGAGCAGGCCGGAAACATCCCGGTCAGAAGAAAATTCGCTCTCCCTTGCCTCTTCCCTGAAGCGCTCCTCCACAAGAGAGATTACCTGCTCCTCATCCTGGCTAAGGCGGGGAAGCCTTACCTCATAATCTCCTTCATCCAGTATCTTCCATCCCAGCATACACAGCAACCTCGTCTCCTATTCCAAAAAAAGATGCATCCTTTTCCCCCAGCTCAATAAGGTAACGGGCCGGCTTTTGGTTCTTCCTCAAAAGCTCGAACCTAGAAACCCTGAATTTGTCAACTACCCCCATTGCAGAAGAAAGGTAAACAGCAAAAAACGGAGAAGGGACAAAAAATGAGTGAATGGGATGGACGCCCTCCCGGAAAAAATCAAAAAAGATTGGGACAACCTTTTTTCTGAACATCAGGCCGCGCAGTTTTTGCAAAAAAGAGGCTGCCTCCAGACAGTAAACCTTCCTGCAATTACTCTTGTTCTCCACAATCACTTTCCAAACCTTCTTTTGGTTTTGCTATAAGAGGCAAGTATTTCCTGGAAATCCTGCCTTGAAAAATCCGGCCATAGCTTATCGCTGAAATGGATTTCGCTGTAAACGGTCTGCCATGGAAGCAGGCCTGAAAGCCTCTTTTCCCCGGAAGTGCGTATTACCAGATCAGGATCAGGAAGCCCTGCAGTGTACATGTGCCTGCTCAGGAGCTCCTCATCTACTTTTTCTGCACCTTCTCTGAGCGCGGAATTTACTGCATCCACTATTTCTGCACGGCCCCCGTATGCAAGGAGCAGGTTCAGGGAATAGCCCCCCTTATCCTTTGTCATCTCCTCTACTTCATTAAACATCTTCTGTACTTTTTCAGGGAAAAGGCCGGTGCGGCCGAGGAAACGGACTTTCACGTTCTTGCGAAGAAGCTCCTCCCTCCGGGTAACTGCTGCAAGAAGATCTTTTTCAAAAAGCCCAAATAACCCGTGTATCTCTTCTGAATCCCTGCGGAAGTTCTCAGTGGAGAACCCCCACATAGTAATCATCCTAATCTCCTCTTCCATGCACCAGCTAAGCACATCACTTATCTTGCGTATGCCTGTTTCATATGCTTCCTGCCTGGGGATTCCATTGAGCTCGCCCCATCTCCTGTTTCCATCAGGGATGATGGCGATGTGCTTGGGTCTTGCTTTGTCCATAAGTCCTACCAGCTCTTTATGTATTTGATAAAGTCTATCAGCCGGCTTGCATAGCCATACTCATTATCATACCAGGAAACAACCTTCACCATGTTTCCTGAGGTCTTGGTAAACTCGCTGTCCAGGATTGAAGAGTGGGGGTTTCCTATTATGTCCACCGAAACAAGGGGCTCCTCTAGATACTGGAGAATTCCCTTCAGGGGGCCCTCTGCAGCCTCCCTCATCTTCTGGTTCACTCCTTCGGGTGTCGCCCCATTCTCCACTTCAACAGTGATATCGGTAATCGAGCCATCAGCAACAGGCACCCTCAGGGCAAACCCGTCCATCTTCCCTTCAAGCTCAGGGATTATTTTTCCAATTGCTTTTGCTGCACCGGTGGAAGTGGGGATGATGGAGACTGCGGCTGCACGCGCCCTTCTCCAGTCCTTGTGGGAGCCGTCAAGGGTTCGCTGGTCGTTGGTATATGCATGGGTGGTAGTCATGAATCCCCGCTTCACCCCAAAAGAATCATTTAGCACCTTTACCACGGGGGCAAGGCAGTTTGTGGTGCAGGAAGCAAGGGAAAATACTTTTTCATTGCGGTCGGCAGATTCCATGTTCACTCCGGGGACTATCATCGGGCAGTCCTTTGCCGGGGCAGATATTATCACCCGCTTTGCCCCTGCATCAAGGTGGGCCTGGCATTCCTTGCGCTGCCTGAATTTCCCTGTGGACTCAACTACCACATCCACATCATGGGCACCCCAGGGTATGTTCTCGGGCTGTGTTTCCCGTGTCCACTTTATTTCATACCCATCTACAGAAATGGAGCCCTCGCCTGCCTCAACAGTGCCGGGAAATCTGCCCTGGGCAGAGTCATACTTGAATAGGTGTGCATTTATGTCCACGGCGCTGCGGGTATTTATCAGGGCAATTTCAAAATCCCGCCCCAGCGCGCCGGATTCAGCGGCTGCGCGGAGGAACATCCTTCCTATCCTTCCAAAACCTGAAATTCCTACTTTCATTTTGCTCACCAAAAAAATGCAACATAGTTAATTGGAAGCTAATCTTTAAAAATAACTTAGGGGCAATCCCTCTTGGTAGTTCCTGATGCGCAGCCTCCTGATTTTTGGTTCTGTTTTCGTGCTCTCGCTTTTTGCAGTTGGGGCATCGCTTTTCTGGTTCCTTGAAACAGGGGGGCTGGCTGCAGCTGTTTCCCTCCTGATAGCCATATTTTCCCTGTTTTTCAATGCAAGTGGGGCTCAATACATAACTGAAGCAGAAAAGCTCAGAAAAGGAATTTGCCCGCCAAAAAAGAAAACAGGAAAAATTGCAGTTGGAATTCCGGTCTTTGAACCGGACATAGAGCGCCTAGAAAAATGCATCTTATCCATAAAGGAAACGGATGCGCCGGGGGAGCTGGAGATAACTGTGCTTGATGACACCCCGGATAAAAAGAGGGCAGGGGAGATTGAAGCGCTGTGCCGGAAGAAGGGCGTAAAACTCCTGCACAGAAAAAACCCGGGGGGGAGAAAGGCAGGGGCGCTAAATGCACTGCTCGGCAAAACAGATGCAGAGTTCCTTGCAGTATTTGACGGAGACGAGATAGTAAGGGATGATGCTTTTTTCAGAGAAACAATGGGCCATTTTGAAAGGGGCAGGATTGCCTTTGTCCAGACAAACAAGAAGTGCGGGGGAGAGGGGCTGTTTGAGCGTGCTGCGGACTATACAAATGCGGCATTCGTAAACCTGATCCAGCCCATAAACACACGCAAAGGGGTGGGCCTCTTTACCGGCTCATGCGGAATTTTCAGGATTTCTGCTCTTAGGGATGCGGGGGGCTTTCCCCATTCCCTGATTGAGGATGTAGCTGTTTCCCTGAGGCTTCTCTGGAGAGGGTGGAAGGCAGAGCACATCCCCAAAGTATATGCAGAAGGGGCGCCCGTAGGCAGGTTCAGCAGGTTCTGCTCACAGCACATGCGCTACATTTCAGGGGTTGTTTCCCTGCTCCCTGAATATGCAAGGAACATCTGGGGATTCTCCATGGAGAAAAAAGCAATAATGGTGGTGCATGCACTGGGCCTCCACTATGTATCGCTTGTGCAACTGGCTGCAGCAGCAATAGCCCTGCTTGCTGCCCTGTGGGGCTCACAGCCGGGGGAGCTTGCCTCACTTGCTTACCTGCTCTCAAATCTCGGGGCACTGCTGATACTCGCAAAACTATATTCAGGTTCATTCAGGGTAGGGCTGTTTGCATACCTGCTGAATTTCTCAGTTGCCCTACCCCGCATCGTTGCAACCCTGAAAACAATTTTCGGCTCCAGAAATTTCGGAACATGCACAATTGCATTCTCGGCACTCCTCCAGCTCCTGCTGGGCGGTGTATTCCTGTGGGTTTCCATTGCAGGGGGAAGTATTGCCTCAGCATGGTGGGGGCTGCTGTTCCTCTGCAACCCCGCACTGCTCCTACTTAGAAGATAGATGGCTAGAAAGCAGCTGCTCAGAAAGCCTCGCTGCAACCATTTCCGGCATCACAAGGTAGTAGTTTTCCTGGGAAAGAATAAGCTCACAGCCCTCGGGAATCCCGGCATCCGGAGGATATTTTCCATATGGATAAAGGCGGAAAACCGCGCCCCCTGATAGTTTGAGGGTGGAGAAAGGCCGGATGGAATCATCATCAAAAGTATTGGAGACTGCCTCCTCAAGATTATCATGGATGCGCTCAAGGTCAAGCGGTGCACCGCCCTGCACTTCGTGCTCCAGGAGCACCCTCCTTGCCTCTGATACAGAAGCAGGGGTAAGGGCCGAGAGCCGTGGCTGCTCTTTTTTCTCCTGCTCCTCTTTTCCGGCAGGAAACTTCTGCAGTGCCCCCTTTATCCCATTTTCAACCGGGAAAAGGTAAAGCTTCTTGCCGCCATCCTGGGCAATCTCTATGAAGATGTTGTGGATAAATTGAGAAAGTGCCTTGTCCCTTGCAACTGAGGATGGGGGAATTGGAGAAAGCAGAAAAGAGCCGGCCATCACCGGAGAGGGTTTTCTCCTGCCCTCCCTCGGGGGATCTATGTAGAGGGACTCCCTGGTCCGTATAAGCGTAAGCTCCCTGTTTCCTGACCATCGTTTTTCTGCCTCGCTCATTGAGGATACCACCGCAAGGAGGAAACGGGTCGGGTCCCCTCCGGTTACCGGGTGGAGGAGCCTGTTCTCTGAGATATTCGGAGAAAGAAGCCTCAGTGTGCGCCTTGTTTTTTCAAGAAATGAGATGTTCTTGGTTATGTCGCTTGCCCCCTCATCAATAACCCTGCTGATTGGGGAAGTTGGGTTGCTGGAAGCTGGAGAGCGCGCTCTGGAGCGCGGCTGCTGGTCACTGGGCGCCATGGGAGAATAAATGAAAGGAGGATTAAAAACTTTATGGACAGAAAGAATAGAAGCGGGCTCGTGGTCCAGTGGTTAAGACGCTACCTTGACATGGTAGATATCCCCGGTTCGAATCCGGGCGGGCCCATATTATCTGCTAATTTTCAAGGGTGGCTTAAAACAGTTTTTTTGCCAATCTTAAGCGGGCTCAAAAGAAGAAATCTAAAATTTCTCAGAATTTTGTACTGCAGTAACATGGGCATAAAGGTTGATCAGAAGAACCATGGCAGGAAATTCATCAGGAATGCCCCTATGCACACATACATTATTGCTTTGGGTATCCACTTCTCGCCGATATTCAGCTCAACTAGGCGGTAGCCGTCAAAGAAGGGGAGAGGAAGGAGATTCACAATCCCTATTATGAAATTAAGGCAGAATGTGAGCGCGAGGAAGCGGAAAATGAAGTCAAGCGGGAAGAAGTTATAGTGGGCATAGGGGGGTGAAGAGAGGGGAACATAGTGTATTCCGAGCATACCATCCTCATCTACTACTCTGTCCATGGTTCCGTAGTTGGTCTCAAGGGTGACTGTGTCCCCGGGAGTAAGGCCAAGCTGCTGCACACCATCTACTTCCACTCCATCTACAGAATAAATTACCGTATTGTTTATCATGCCCTCAACAACAAGCCAGCCGGTTTCCCTAAACGGGGATGTTGCAAAAAGGAATGCAAAAAGCAGGATGAATACAATTACTGCAGTGAGCAGGTTGGCTGTGGAGCCGGCAACAATCACCCTGGTCTGGACTTCTGCAGGCTTGGTGGTGAGCCGCTTTTCATCCGGCTCAACAAATGCACCTACAGGAATTACCCCAAAAAACGCAAGGCCTGAAGAAAGCAGGGGGACCCTGCCTATCACTGAGAGTAGTGCGTGGGAGCCTTCGTGCACAACCAGTATGAGCACAAGGGCCAGTATGCCCTCAACCAGAGGGATATTAACTCCTGGGAGGATAAGGGTTACTCCGGGGGAAGTCTGGGAAATCGTATCTGCCCCAAAAACAAAGGAATCAACAAGCGCGGCTGCAACCGTCAGCCCATAATTGATTATGGAGAGGGTTACCATAGTTGAGAGTCCCCCAATATAAACAGCGGCCGAGAGGAGTGCGGGCCCCAGCATATCCTGGCTTTCGGTTACGCTCCCGCTTTCAGTTCCCAGGGAAAGGCCAAGGGAAATGGTAAGAAACGGCAGGACCATGGGGGAAACAAAAAACAGGAGGAAAGTAAGCACAATCATTGCAGAAGCAACTATCTTTACCCGCTCCATCCTAGGCCGCTTTACCACAAAGAAGCCGAGAAGGCCGAATGCAAGGCATGTTCCGAGGTCTGCAAAATACTTCCAGAGCTCTTCGTGTTTTGCCAGGCCTTTGATTATTTCTATTCCCCTCTTGGTGCGGACAAGCATTATTCCCCATTCTGATTCTACACCTGTGAGCAGGGAAACTCCTTTTGCAGAAGCAAGCAGCACAATGACCGAGCCGAAAAACTTGAGGGGCGCAGAAAGGTCTGTCTCCAGAATTGTAAATATTGCAGCAAAAGTAATTGCTACCAATATGATGAGGCCCAGCCAGTTTTTCTGCTGACTTTTTTGCATGGGAAGGGATTTGCACCAACAATATAAAAATGCATTGTTAGAAAAAAACAAATATGGAATGCGATATCTGCGGAAAAAGGGAAGCCTCATTCATAGTTGAGATTGAAGGCGCCAAAATGGCAGCATGCAGGGGATGTGCCTACCACGGAAGGATAGTGCTTTCCCTTGAGGAAAGCCCGGGGCCCACAAAACCTGTTGATCTTGGAAGAGGCCCGAAAGCCCTGAAACTGGAGGAGGACCTTATGGAAGGTTACGGGAAAACAGTGAGAAAAGCAAGGGAAGCCCGCAATATGAAGATAGAGGAGCTTGCAAACCAGATAAACGAAAAAGCAAGCTATTTGGATAAAATAGAAAATGAATCCATCCGCATACCCCTAAAAACAGCAAAAAAGCTTGAGAGGGCCCTGAACATAAAAATACTTGAAAAGGTAGAAGATGCAGAAGTGCCGTCCGAACTGACAAAGCGCAGCAAAAAGGAGCTCAGCCTGCTTGACATGCTGGAAATGCAGAACAAGAAGAAGGGGAAATAGATGGGAGTTGAGCTTGGAGACCTCGCGGTAAAGCACAGGGCAGAGATATCTGATTTTTCAGGAAAACCCATCGCAATAGACGCAATGAACATGCTTTACCAGTTC
>WJMN01000058.1 GCA_014727925.1 Microcaldota archaeon | reverse complement strand
TTGGCTTGGGAACGGGGGAGGTCAGGAGTACACCCGGGGTAGGGGTAAAATCCGTTGAGCCTGGGTGGACTACCAGTGGCGAAGGCGCCTGACCAAAACGTGTCCGACGGTGAGGAACGAAAGCTGGGGGAGCGAACGGGATTAGATACCCCGGTAGTCCCAGCTGTAAATAATGCGGACTGTGGTGTTGCTTCAGAGTTAATCTGCAGCAGTGCTGTAGCGTAGGTGTTAAGTCCGCCGCCTGGGGAGTACGCTCGCAAGAGTGAAACTTAAAGGAATTGGCGGGGGAGCACCACAAGGGGTGGATGCTACGGTTTAATTGGATACAACGCCGTGAACTTCACCAAGGGCGACGGCAGTATGAAGGCCAGACTAAAGATCTTGCCTGACGAGCCGAGAGGTGTTGCATGGCCATCGTCAGCTCGTGGCGTGAGTTGTCTGGTTAAGTCCAGCAACGAGCGAGACCCATACCATTAATTGCTACTTTCACCTTTAGTGAGAGGCACCTTAATGGGACTGCCCGCGTTAAGTGGGAGGAAGGAGTGGGCGACGGTAGGTCAGTATGACCCGAATCCCTTGGGCTACACGCGGCATACAATGGTCGGAACAATGGGCAGCGACTCCGAAAGGAGAAGCCAATCCCCTAAATCCGGCCTAAGTTCGGATTGAGGGTTGAAACCCACCCTCATGAAGCTGGAATCCCTAGTAATCGCGTGTCATCATCGCGCGGTGAATGAGTCCCCGCTCCTTGCACACACCGCCTGTCAAGTCACCCAAATGCGGTGTAGGTGAGGCTCCGGTTTATGCCGGATTCGAACCTATGTTGCGTGAGGGGGGCTAAGTCATAACAAGGTATCCGTAGGGGAACCTGCGGATAGATCACCTCCAAATATTATATAGTGAATATGGTATTTGGAAACCATAAGGAGAATGGGAATCTGTGTATTGTTTCTTCTGGCGAACCTTGAAGCCTGTATATGGCCCAAACTAAACAGTTTATTATCCCCTATTTAGTGGGATGCATATCAAATTAAACTCCCTTCCTTCCCATTTAAGCCATCCGGTCTTGCCGGATGTCTTCACCATCGGACCCTCCATGGGGGAAGGGAGTTTACACTCATTTTAAAAATATTGTTTAACAAATAGTGTTATTGTGGATTTCATGGTTAGGCAACCCTTACAAACACCCACAATGAAAATTTTTGGCAGCGTAAAAAAGCTGAAGCAGGTTGTGCGGAGGCGCGCGGACCGTGCATTCATAACTGCAAAAATACGTGAGGAGCAGGGTCTAGCTGAAAAAGCCAACAGGATGGCAAGGATAGCGTCCAGAACATATGCACGATGCGGTGAATTTGATAAGGCAAGTTTACTTGCTGATGTACTCGGAGGAGAGGATATACATAAGTATATTTATTTTGAACTTGCAAAATACTCTCTGTCATATGGGGATATGAGTGAAGATGAAGGTATCAGCTCCGGAATAGAAAAATGCATATTAGAGCGTGCAGCAGTACACCTTAAGTTCGAAGAATTGATGGATGGAAAGAGATACCGTGCTGCAGCGAAACTTGCAAAAGAAAACAACGAAGATGATCTCTTAAGAAAAGCGAATCTTTCTTTTCTCGAATCACACTACACGCTTTTTGTTGATTCGCCCAAAAGATTCCCTGAGTTTGCAGAAAATGCTCGCAGCCTTGGCCTTGGAGGGGAGGTCCCAAAGTATGCCCGCCAGGCAATTCGTGATTTTGCAGTATTTCATCGGAGAAGAGAACTAGAAGAGCAGGTAGCATCCATATCAGGTCTCACCCAGGAACAGGTAAAAGATGAGACAAAAGAATCGATACACTACTGGCTGGAAAATGGGAGATATGATCTAGCCGAGTACCTTGCGCGGGAGTATGGTCATGATGAAGAGCTCCGCATCATCCGCAGCCTATCAGGAATCCTCTGGGAATGAGTAAACAAGCTTTTGTTAGTTGGCTTTAACAGTCAGGTTTAAATACATTACTCCACACATATATCCACATGAAAAATGTCATACTAAATATCCTGGCACTGCTCCTGATATCAGGGATTGCATTTTCTTCGTCCACCGGTTTCAGCCGGTGTGTAGTTGATTCGGACTGTGATTCCGGAGATGTATGTATTCTTGGGGATTGTTATACTCCATTAGAATGCAGGGCCGACAGCGAGTGCGGAGAAAATGAAGTCTGCTACCGCGGCATCTGCATTTCCCCAATTTGTATAGTTAGTGCAGAGTGCCCGACAGATTTCATATGCGACCAAGGGAAGTGCATCCCTAAGGAGTGTGTGGGAGACAGTTATTGCAGCCCGGGAAAGAAATGCGTTAATTATGAGTGTGTTGACGCACCTACCCCTATGGCACTTGAAGACGAAGCTGAAGAAGAACCGGAACCTGCGGTTAGCCTTGAAGAAGACAGCTGCAACTGCCCGGTTTGCAAGTGCGACTGCAACTGCCAGCCCTGCGAGAAATGTCCAAACTGCCCGAAGCTTGACTGCCCTGCATGCGGACCGTTTGACGGAGAGCTTGAAATCCCGATCCTCCTCTTTGGTCTTGTAGTGGTTGCTGCAATCGGCTTCTTTGCAGGAAAGATGGGAGGGGATTCTGATGAGACTGCCCAGCTTGAAAAAGTAAAGAGCAGCAATGAGGAGACCTCATCCGGAGAAGAGCCGGACATAAACGATGAAGCTTCCTTCAGGTACATCTGAAGGGGCACCAATTTAATTTTTCACACTGATCTGAGAATATGGAGGGGGAGAGTTCCCCCTCCCTTTTCTCGGGAATTCATACTTTAGAGTGTTCCTATGGAACAAAAAAGAAAAATAAATCCAAATGGGCCGTATGGTTCCAATGCTGAGGCAAAAGGCTATTTTTTTAAGAGAGACCTTGAGGAAAACAAGAAGCAGTTTTCCAAATATTCACTTAGTTTCCTGATTGCAGCTGTCGGAGCCCGCCGGAATGTAAAATGGTCTATGTCTTCCAAAAGCGATTCCGAGTTCATAAGCTCTAATTTTATATTTTGTTTTTCACACCTCGGTTCCAGATTATCTGAGCTTTCAAATATTAAAGAGGATGTAGCTGCCAGTTCTGTAGAGGTGCTCTCCTGTAAAAACGGGCAAATGGTGTTTTCATGGGCAATGGAGCATGCAATAAGGATAGCTGAAGAGGATTCCACGCCTGATTTTGCCCATACCATATCGCTCCTTTTTGCGGCATGCGCAAAAGTCTGCAGGATTAAACAACCCACAGAGATGGATCTGTTCTTTTCAGCAGTAGAGGGCCTCCCGGTTTCTAAGTCCAAAAAACTGCTGAAAGTAATTCTGGATGCAGAAACCCCTCCGGATATCTTCAGCGCAATAAGCATTGCATATTCTGAGGTCCAGCAGCGGGAAATGAGTACAAGCCACAAGGTTTTTTCAGGCTCAACACACTAGCCTTTTACAACCCCAATGGGCCTAATTTTTGCAACAGGGCTGCTAAGACCTGCAACTTCAACGCTTTTTACCACATCATCCACGTTTTTGTATGCGTCAGGGGCCTCCTCCGCAACAACTCTTGTGTCTGTTGCCCTTATGTAAATTCCGTTTGATTCCCAAAGCCTTTTTGAAATATCTTTTCCTAGGTGGAGTTTTGTTGCCTGCTTCCTGCTCATTCTGCGGCCGCTACCGTGGCAGGTGCTTCCGAAGCTCAGTTCAAGCCCTTTCTGCTTGCCCACTAGCACATAAGATGCAGTCCCCATGCTCCCTGGAATAAGTACCGGCTGCCCGATTTCCCTGTAAGCTGATGGCAGTTCCGGCCTTCCTGCAGGAAATGCCCGTGTGGCCCCTTTCCTGTGCACAATCAGTTCGCGCTTTTGCCCATCTACCACATGGTTTTCTTTTTTTGCAATGTTGTGTGCAACATCATAGACAAGGTCCATCTTTTCCGAGGTTCCTTCCCCGAAAACAGAATCAAAGCTTTCTCTTACCCAGTGCATTATTGCCTGCCTGTTTACGAACGCATAGTTCACTGCGCAGCGCATGGAGGCAAGATATTTCTTCCCCTCAGCTGTTTCCACAGGCACATAAGCAAGCTGAGTATCGGGCATCGGGAGCCCCATCTCCCGTGCCTTCCGTATGACATTTTTTAGCTGGTCCGAGCAGATCTGGTGGCCGAAGCCCCTGGAGCCGGTATGAATCATCACCACTGCCTGCCCCATTTCAAGCCCAAATTTTTTCGCAGTCTCTGGAATGAAGATTTCACCCACTTCCTGCACCTCCAGAAAATGGTTTCCTGCACCCAGTGTGCCTATCTGCTTACTACCGCGTTTTTTCGCCAGGTCGGAAACCGCGGAATAATCTGCCCCATCTATCCTCCCATTTTCTTCTGTGTGCCCCAGGTCCTCCTTTCTTCCGTAGCCGTTTTCCACTGCCCATTCAACTCCCCTGCGCGCTACTTCACCAAGTTCTTCAGTGCTGACGCGTAGCTTCTGGCTCTTGCTTCCCACTCCGGAAGGAACATTTTCAAACATCGTATCGCAGAGCTCCCGGATTTTTGGCTTTACTTCTTCTGCAGAAAGAGGTGTGGTAACCAGCCTTACCCCGCAGTTTATGTCAAATCCCACTCCTCCCGGGGAAACAGAACCTTCCTCAGCATCAAATGCAGCAACACCCCCAATAGGGAAACCGTATCCCTCGTGCCCATCCGGCATCACCATTGCATGCCTCACTATCCCCTCCATGCTTGCAACATTCCTAAGCTGCCCGAGAGTCCTGTCTTTTTTCATCTGTTCAACTATCTCCGGGATTCCGAATACAAGGGCCCTGGATTTCATCCCTCCCTCCTTTTTCATCTCAAAAAGCCCATCTCCTATTTTTTCAAGTTCGTGCTCTTCCATTCCATCCACCTGCTCAGAACGCGTGCTCTTCCTGCAGCCCGCTAGTTTCCGGTTTTGACTGCACCCCACAGGAGTTTATAGCCACTTCTGTTGTTCCAAACAGGGCAGCATATTCTTTTTCAAGGATTCCGAAGAAAAGCAGGGCAAAATACCTTCCTTCGTGAAAATAATGCTCTCTGAGCCTCCCTTCATTTGCGAACGAGAGCTCCTTTTCATAAAGTGTACAGAGCATTGAATCGTTTTCAATGCACCTTGCCACCACCTTGTGCATCCCGAGTTCCCGGAATGCAAAATGCAGGGCTGCTATTGCCGCTTTTTTTTCATAACCCCTTTCCCTGAACCCCTTGTTTATCCAAAGGCTGAGTTCAGCATGTCTGGATTTCCAGTCTATTTTTGAGAGTTCCAAGAGACCCAGCGGCCCATCTCCCTCTATGTATATGGAAAACAGGTATCCCTCTTTTTCCTGTACCTCCCGCAGCTTTTTTTTCAGGAACTCTTCTCCACCCATGGAGGAGAGGGGGTAATATGCATTAGAGAGCAGCGGATTTATCTCTACCTCTCCTATATTCCTGTTCAGGGTTTCCACATCCTTTAGCTCAATTCCCCTTAGTTCAATCTCTTTATATGTAATCATACCACATCCCCTTTTCTGCACCCTTTTCCACCTCTATCCTTTTATCCTTTTTCAGTCCCCGTCAGTTGGCAGGTGCTATATTATTACTATTTTTGGGTTTATTCATGGTTGTTTTAGGATATTGTGTTACACCTTCTCCCTATAAAAATAACATATCTTTATAAATCTTCCCCCCCACATATTACTACTGATTATTAATGGTGGTATGATGGCTGAAATACACAACGTAAGTAGAACAGAGGGGGGAGTTTCTTCAAACACAAGGAAGCCTTCCTTCAGAAAAAAAGAGAATCTGGCTGAACTTGCCGGAAAAGAGAGAATGGGCGCAGTAGGAAAGATTGGAGCCGTTGTTGCTCTCGCATCTGCGCTTATTGCTCCGGGATGTGGCTCAAAGAGCCCGGGAGTAGATAAGGATGCTGCACCTGATGCAGGACCACAGAACTGTTCCTGTTGCTATGCTCTTGATGGGGGCCCGGTTACTGGGCTGGATTCCTGTATAGAGAACGAATTTGATGAGAACGGAAACTTGAAAACATCATACTATTGTGAGTGCCCAGGAAACACGCTGGACACAGATACAGGAACAGGCACAATGGATGCTGATACTGACACGGACACCGACACAGATACGGATACTGATAC
>WJMN01000057.1 GCA_014727925.1 Microcaldota archaeon | reverse complement strand
GGAGTCATCAGATGTATCAATATTGGGGACATATCCCCCGAGTTCTATCTCAGAAGGCATCTCGGTTATGAGCTGCCCGTTACAGCGTAAAAAGGTTTCCGAAGGATTGATTGGATTAGCCAGCAGCTCCTCGATGTCAGGAGAACTTCCCATATAGCGCTCAGTAAGCTGGTAGAACTTCATATTCTCCGCATAGGAGCAGTCTGCACAGGGGGAGGGGGAAAACACTATTGGATAGAGTCCCCAGTCAGTATAATATACCTGACAAAGGGAGAACCACATCGTGTGCTCAGGGTAAACAGTGCCATTTATGTTCATCAGTCCGCAATCTTCGCAGGCAAGCGGACCCGTATCCAGCCCATAAAGAGAGTACGGGGCAACTCCAAGAACCCCTGCGCCTATGAGCGAAGGGATGCTCTTATACATCTGCCCATATGTCCTGGTTATTTCATCAGAGCTCCAGATGCAATAGTCCTCTGATTCATACTCCTGCGTATTTGGCTGGTTTGAATCAAGAAGCACATAAGCCCAGATTGTCGGCTTTCCATGCTCTTCCATTGAATATCGGGAATACTCCAGAGCATCCCATAGGAGGGAGGCGCCAACGCAGTTGCGGGAATGATGTGAATTGAGCCCTACCGCAACCAGGTCTATCTTGTTGCGGGCCTCCTGGGCATTATTGGATTCATTGAAAATATAGTTGAGGGCATCATAGCTGTCATTGTATCCTCCATACTCTAGACTGTAATTGAATTTGGGGGCAATCGCAATAAGGCAATGGGGGCATTCTCCCTTCATCGCTATTGCCTGCTCAACAGCCTTGTCCATCTGGGAAAGATTGGAGGAATCAAAGTCAAATTCAGAAGTGAGTATTACGGGGCCGGAGCCCTCAAACTGGCTTGCAATAAGGCCTGCCCTGCGCACATCCATCGCCTTCCCCTCGCTGTAAAGCAAGTACATGGGAAGAATATCCTTGTCAAGGAAGCATTCTGCCCTCTGGGCCTGGGGGAGGGGATATTCCAGGCCTTCAGAAGAAGAGAGCCAGCGCACTGAGAGGCGAAGGGAGTTGTTGCAGAACCTAGTGGCATCGGCAAACTCTGCAAAATTGGAGCCCTGCCCAAGCATGAAAAAACGCACCCTGTCCGGGCCGAAAATATCGCTGAACCAGAAAAACTCACCCGAAATGTCTAAGAACTTTTCTTCTGTGCATTGCTCCTGGAAATAGCATTCTCCCCCTTCAAGGTCCATGCTGTAGAATTGGTTGAATGGATTAATTAGCTGGAATCCGCTGTTCTCACAGACCATGCAGATACAGCTTTCATCGGTTGCATCGCACTGGTAATCTAAGTTGTCGAGGTCCATAGCTTCTGAACGGTTTATCTCCGCTGCCTCTTCTGCATAATATTCATCCATCGCTGAGCAGCCTGCGAAAAGCAGCAGCAGGGCCAGCAGGAACATCTGTTCTTCTCTCATGATTCTCTACCCCATCTCCTCTCCCACCTTGCTTTTGTGGTTTCCATGAATCCGGAGGTGCCATATCCATGCGGCTTTCCCATGTAATAATTGTCACCTGCAAGATTATCCTTTAGAATGTTGCGCTGGACCCCATGAGTGCAGGTGTGGTTTGTATTTGGGGAAACGACCTGGCCGCAATAGGCGCACCTGACCTTTTTACTGCAGGCGGGGCAGGTTCCCCCTTCAGGCATCCTTGTTCCACAGGTTGGGCAGTAGCGGAAACTCTTCGCAAAAACAGTATCTACTGCCTTGCGCTTCATGAATTCGCCAACTGCCTCCCCTGACCTCAGGAACATTGCCTTGGCACCATGCCGTATCTCTCCTCCCCTGGTAGTGGCACTTGTGGATCCCATCTCCTGGAAAAATGAGCTTGCCCTTGAAACTGCCCTGCCAACCCTTCCAAGCTGTGCCTTTGCCTGGTAACCAAAATAGGTTGCCGGGTTCAGGAAACGGAAAAGAGTGTTCTGTGGGAACTTATAATGCCTGAGCTCGGAGTTGCGGTCCATCATGAGTGAGAATGGGTCCACATCCCTCTTAAAAAGTCCGAGGTGAGTCTGCTTACGAACATACTGGTCGTAATGCATGAAAGGGCGGAAGCGGGACTCGTAGCGGAGATGGTTGGCTGTCCTCGGGTCCATCCTGAGGTTGAAGCTGAAATCAAGATATGTGGCTCCCGGGTTTCCGTTCCCCCATATTGTGTTCACCCCTGCCTGGTACATCCAGGAGTCCTCATGTGCCCTCACCACACCAGTCATCATCTCAGTTCCACCATAATGCCTCTTGACCATTGGACCGCCAAATGCCTTTACCAGTGCGCTCCTCGCATTTCCAGGGGAAACATAATAGGGATTGGAATCTGATCGGTTAATCAGCGGGGTTCCATTATTAAGAATTCTAGACTGAACAAATCGGGAGGGGATATATGCAAGCGGGGAAAGGGGGGAAGCCGCAACAACCGCTGCCATTTTCTTCCAGTTTGTGGAAGTGGGGTCAAAAGAGGAATAGAACCAGTTCAGCATAGATGCCCTTGCCTCTGAACGGCGAGGCTGTGTTTGGGAATATGGGTGGAGAATGTCCCGTTGTAAATCAAAGGCAGGCATTTCCGGCTTTATTGTGCGGAGCTGGCGTTCTGATTCTGCGCGGGCCTGTTCAGTTGTAAGGTGCTTTTCTCCGTGCTGGAGAGTCTTCATAAGCTCTTCAAAACGGGCATTATAATGGTCCATCTGCTTCTCATACTGCCTTGTGGCTTCCTCCCTGAACTGTGCGGGCTTTCCTTCATAAACCGGGGCCTGCCTATACTGCCGGTCATACTTGCTCATAAATCCCCAGCTGGAAGTGAGGTAAGTACGGTAGGCAAGGCCGAAGGGGGTACCTATTGCCCAGTTAAAAATCTGCGGGGCCCACTGTATGCCCCACATCCTTTCCTTTATATTGGCCTTGAATCCCTGCCAGGTTGTCCAGGGTTGGGAGCCTGCAGAACTCCAGCGCTGGTATGCTCCGGGGCCATAGGACATTGCCGGTCCGTGGTGGAAGAATGCGGAGTATATGAAGGGGCTTCCTATCGCTGAGGTGCTGCCCCTCGGGTCCCTGGTGATCGTCTCGTCCCAGAGTGCATGGTATCGGCTAAAGGTGTCACTGAGATCTGTATAGGCCCTCATTGCCGGATCATTTTCAGACCGCACATCCGGATGCTTAAATTCTCCGGAAGCGAGCTTCATGGCAAACTTGGAGCCGGATTCCCTGAAGTAATTGGAGATTGTGCTGCCTTCATATTCAGCCTTCATCTGCTGGCCAAAAGTGGAAAGGAGGAACTTTTCAAATCCAAGGTTTGCCTTGTTGGTGACTGGGTCCCAGTACTTTCTTCCCATATCCCAGATATTCTTGAACCAGCCCCTTACTCCTCCGACCTTTTCGTAATCTTCAACCTTGCCTGCGTAAACTTCTGAAGAGCGGGTTGCGGGAGTTCCAAACTTTATAGCTTCCCTGTATCCATTGAAATCTTCCCAGTTTTCAGTATTCTTGGCATTTTGGTAGAAAAGGAGGGCAACCTTTACGTGGCGCTCCTCTCCTGGGCCTCCCTCCCCTGCCCATTCTTTCAGTGCCTTGGCTGCCCTTTCCCTCTCCTCTGCAGTTTCTGACCTGCCGTACCGGTGCAGAAGAAGCTCAAGCCTGACCTTTTCTCCTGTTTTTTCCCCAAAAACACCTGCAAGGTCAAAGCCGGAGGCATCAATACCCATCCTTCCTAGGGCAAAAGGATTGTCGGAAAGGAGGCGGCCGGCCATGGCCGCACAGGCCTCTGCTTTTCGCGGGCTTTTTTCGGCAAGTTTCTTCAGGCTGGAAAAGAATTTGTCAAAATCATTGGCAGAAATGCGGGGGGCGCGCTTATTCTCTTCTGCAAAGGAAAGCTCATCCATCATGGTCTGGTACTGTTTGAGCACCTTTTGGGGGACCTTGCGTATCTCCCCCTGCTTGAGAAGGTAATCAGTCTCCCCAAAGAGCATCTTCTTTATGCTGCTGTCCTTTTTCAGGAGGCCTGCAAATGGCCTCTCCTTCATGAACTTTTCCGGGGCAAACTCCTCCCAGTATCCTCCCCTCCGTATATAGAAGTTCGCATTTACCGGGCGCTCGGCCTGGCCCCAGCGGAAAACGTTTTCTGAATCAAAGGGTGCGTACTGCCCCTCCCTCATCCTTACCCAGGTTGATTTTGCAATATCATCCATGTCCAGAGGGTTCTTTATGAACTCTGAAATCTCCTTGTCTGTTATGTTGCGCTCATCCTTGCCTGTTTCCCGGGCAAGGTGGGAGCGGAAGGAGGCCCAAATCTGGTTGAAGCGGCGGAATTCGGACTGGGAAGTGAAGTAGGTGTTTTCGCGACCCTCCTCAATTATGTGCTGGAGGCGCTCAAAGAGGTAGCTGGGGACCACAACCTCTTTCTGGTATTTTTCCTGTGCCTGCTCCATGTTGAGCTTTCCCCCAGACTTTTCAATCATCCGCTGCACTGCCATGGGAATATTGAATGCATTATGAACCTCTCCATATGCCTGCTCTTCAACAGAGGATTTGGCCCCTCCTATCTCTCCCCCGAGGACCCTCCAGTGGGCGTGCATATCCATCCTCCATTCTCCCTTCATCGGGCCGTACTCCTCACGGCCTTCTGCCTGCAGGGACCTAATCATTGCCTGTGTATCTGAAGGGTCAATTTTCAGGGGATTTACAAGGGACTGCATCCATTTCTGGGCGTTGAGCATAACTATCTTCAGGTCCCTGCTGAGGCCTTTGGTGTTGGGGTCAAATATGCCCCAGCGCTCATTGGCAACGCGCAGGAAGGCATAATTTGCCATTTCGCCTAGGCCCGGGGGGTTCATCAGACTGCCTTCTTTGTCTCTGAGGATAATGGGGGATTCCAGAACCTCGCGGTATTTTGAGCGGAGGTATGTTCCAAAACTGAGATCAGTGTTGCCATAGGAAAGGCTCTGCCTCCCCACAGTGAAGAAGAACTTGCCCCTATCAATATATTCCCGCTTAAAATCTGTCGGTCGGTCAACTCCAAACTGATCCTTAAGGTATTCCTGAAGGCGCTGGAGCTTGCGGGACTTTACTGCTTCCTCGTTGCTTATGTCAATTACATCTGCGCTGGAAGGAGACTTGGGCACCTCGTTATCTATGCGGTGTAGCATAGTAATTGCATTACCTACGCCAGCTTCATCAAAGGAAATGCCATGTTCCTTCATCAGGCGCATTATGGCCTTTGCTTTCCGCAAATCGTGCATATGGGGGTCAGCAAGTATTTTTCGGAGGTCTTTCTCAAACTTTTTGAAGGCTTCCATGTCCATTCCTGCAAAAAGGAGCTCTTCGGGGTTCTTGAACCCGATTTCAAGGACTTCGTCACGGTCAAGGTCGGTTTTTCCGCCGTAATGGCGGATGGCTTCTCCTATAAGCCAGTGCATTAGGTCCTTTTTGCACTCTACCATCATGCGGTCATATAACTCTGCTCCGAATGCAAAATTGTTGTATACTGAAACCACGTTGCGCTCATGGTCCTTGAGCGCAACCCAGGAGGCAAATCTGCCAGGTTTCCGGCCTCTTGCTTTTGCCTTGTCCACTGCCATTTGCACCCTCTTGCTCCACTTCTCCTTGCCCTTGGGGGTGAGTGCATCTCCTGTTCTGCGTATGAGGCCGCGGAGAGGTGTGGAGTACATCCGGAAGAGATGGCGCCCTCCATAAAACATAGAAGCAGTCCCCCCCATGAAATGAGTCCGCAAGAGGGGGATCTTTCCAAGGGTTTTGCCAACTGCTGATTTATACCACTTGGGAACCGAGCCGGTGGCTTCCCCAAAAGCATTTGATTCCATCTGGAGAAGGATGTTCATCCTTGCAAGCTCCCAGGAACTTGAGTGGATTCCCCCTTCCTCATCAAGCGATTCGGCGTCTTCTGCCTTTTCCAGATCTGAGAGAACTTTTCCATAGGTTTCCAGATATTCTTTATCATCAATGGTTTTGCCCTGCATTCCAAGGATTTTGTTTATGTATCTTTTGTCTTTTCCCGCAGCAAGGGAGCGGAGAGCAAGCATCTTAAGCACAGGGCTTGCTTCTGAACCAAGTATTTCACTAACCATATGCTTGCTATAGGCTTTTTTTGAGCGGATGTGGCGGAGGAGGCGGTTTATGGTTTCCTGGGAAGCAGTATTAATCTTATCGGCCAGGAACTTGCGCTGCTCGGCCATCCGGCTGAAGCCCGTACCCATCTTGATTCCGCTGTAGGAGATGGACTTTGCCTTGGGGAGAAGGGGGGTGGTTATGTCCAGAAGGGAAATGGGGCTTCTCCCTGCAAAAAACATGGAAGCAAGCAGCAGGCCTGCAAGAATCATAGAAATAAAGCAGAGGGGGTTCTGGATGTTCTCCTCTGTGGTGAGAGCATTTTTTATTGAATCGGACATTACAGCAAGCGCGCTCGTGTCCTTGTCGCATACTCTGATGCTGTCCTGGCTGGACTTGTAGGTGCGACCTTCGTTCTGGAGCCCGTAAATCTCATTCCCTACGCGGACAAAAACTTCTGTGCAGGTATTTTCATAAACTTCGGGGGGGAGTACACAGGAAGTGCGGCCTTCCTCATCAGTGATTTCAGAAGGATAGCAACCAGGGACTTCTTCCTTAACAAGAGTGTATTCATTGTCGACCTCC
>WJMN01000056.1 GCA_014727925.1 Microcaldota archaeon | reverse complement strand
GGAGTCATCAGATGTATCAATATTGGGGACATATCCCCCGAGTTCTATCTCAGAAGGCATCTCGGTTATGAGCTGCCCGTTACAGCGTAAAAAGGTTTCCGAAGGATTGATTGGATTAGCCAGCAGCTCCTCGATGTCAGGCGAGCTTCCCATGTAACGCTCAGTAAGCTGGTAAAACTTCATGTTCTCAGCATAGGAGCAGTCTGCGCATGGGGAAGGGGAAAACACTATTGGATGGAGTCCCCATTCAGTATAATATACCTGGCAAAGGGAAAACCACATCGTGTGCTCAGGATAAACAGTGCCGTTTATGTTCATCAGCCCACAATCTTCACAGGCAAGCGGGCCTGTATCCAGCCCATAAAGAGAATATGGGGCAACTCCAAGAACCCCTGCGCCCACTAGGGAGGGAATGCTCTTGTACATTTGCCCATATGTCTTGGTTATTTCATCAGAACTCCAGATGCAATAACTCTCTGACATGTGATCCTGGGTATTTGGCTGGTTTGGGTCAAGAAGCACATAAGCCCAGATTGTCGGTTTTCCATATTCTTCCATTGAATAACGGGAATACTCCAGAGCATCCCATAGGAGGGAGGCGCCAACACAGTTTCGCGAATGATGTGAATTGAGCCCTACTGCAACAAGGTCTATCTTGCTGCGGGCTTCCTGGGCATTATTGGATTCATTGAAAATATAGTAGAGGGCATCATAGCTGTCATTGTATCCTCCATATTCGGCACTGTAATTGAATTTAGGGGCGATAGCAATAAGGCAATGGGGGCATTCGCCCTTCATCTCTATTGCCTGCTCAACAGCCTTGTCCATCTTGGAAAGATTAGAGGAATCAAAATCAAATTCAGAAGTGAGTATTACTGGGCCGGAGCCCTCAAACTGGCTTGCAATAAGGCCTGCCCTGCGCACATCCATCGCCTTCCCCTCGCTGTAAAGCAGGTACATCGGAAGAATATCCTTGTCAAGGAAGCACTCTGCCCTCTGGGCCTGGGGAAGAGGATATTCAAGGCCTTCAGAAGAAGCGAGCCAGCGCACTGAGAGGCGGAGGGAGTTGTTGCAGAACCTCGTGGCATCGGCAAACTCTGCAAAATTAGACCCCTGCCCAAGCATGAAAAAACGCACCCTGTCAGGGCCGAAAATATCGCTGAGCCAGAAAAACTCGCCCGAGATGTCCAGGAACTTTTCTTCCGTGCACTGCTCCTGGAAATAACATTCCCCCCCTTCAAGGTCCATGCTGTAGAATTGATTGAAGGGATTGATTAGCTGGAAACCACTATTCTCGCAGACCATGCAGATGCAGCTTTCATCGGTTGCATCGCACTGGTAATCTGGGTTGTCCAGGTCCAGGGCTTCTGAGCGGCTTATTTCCGATGCCTCTTCTGCATAATACTCATCCATCGCTGAGCAGCCTGCAAAAAGCAGCAGCAGGGCCAATATGAATATGTGTTCTTTTCTCATGCTTCTCTACCCCATCTCCTTGCCCATCTTGCTTTTGTGGTTTCCATGAACCCGGAGGTACCATATCCGTGCGGCTTTCCCATATAATAGTTGTCACCTGCAAGGTTGTCCTTTAGAATATTGCGCTGGATTCCATGGGTACAGGTGTGGTTTGTATTTGGGGAAACAACCTGGCCGCAATATGCGCACCTGACCTTTTTGCTGCAGGCAGGGCAGGTTCCGCCCTCAGGCATCCTTGTTCCACATGTTGGGCAATAGCGGAAACTCTTTGCAAAAACAGTATCTATGGCCTTGCGCTTCATAAACTCGCCAACTGCTTCTCCGGATCTCAGGAACATTGCCTTGGCACCATGCCGTATCTCCCCTCCCCGGGTAGTGGCGCTGGTTGCCCCTCTCTCCTGGAAAAATGAGCTTGCCCTTGAAACTGCCCTGCCAACCCTCCCAAGCTGTGCCTTTGCCTGGTAACCAAAATAGGTTGCCGGGTTCAGGAAACGGAAAAGAGTGTTTTGTGGGAACTTATAATGCCTAAGCTCGGAATTGCGGTCCATCATTAGCGAGAATGGGTCTACATCCCTCTTGAAAAGGCCGAGGTGAGTCTGCTTACGAACATACTGGTCATAATCCATGAATGGGCGGAAGCGGGACTCGTAGCGTAGATGATTGGCTGTCCTCGGGTCCATCCTTAGGTTGAAGCTGAAATCAAGGTAGGTTGCTCCCGGATTTCCATTTCCCCAGATAGTATTAACCCCTGCCTGGTACATCCAGGAATCCTCATGTGCCCTCACCACACCAGTCATCATTTCAGTTCCACCATAACGCTTCTTGACCATCGGGCCGCTAAATGCCTTTACCAGTGCACTCCTTGCATTTCCAGGAGAAACATAATAAGGGTTGGAATCTGAGCGGTTAAGCAACGGTGTGCCGTTGCCAAGAATCCTGGACTGGACAAAGCGGGATGGAATATATGCAAGAGGGGAGAGGGGGGAAGCCGCAACAACCGCTGCCATTCTTTTCCAATTCGTGGAAGTTGGGTCAAAAGAGGAATAGAACCAGTTCAGCATAGATGCCCTTGCCTCTGCCCTGCGGGGCTGTGTCTGGGAATATGGATGAAGAATGTCCCGCTGCAAATCAAATGCAGGCATTTCCGGCTTAATTGTGCGGAGCTGGCGTTCTGCCTCTGCGCGGGCCTGTTCAGCTGTAAGATGCTTCTCCCCGTGCTGGAGCGTCTTCATAAGCTCTTCAAAACGGGCATTATAATGGTCCATCTGCTTTTCATACTGCCTTGTGGCCTCTTCCCTGAACTGTGCAGGCTTCCCTTCATAAACAGGAGCCTGACGATACTGCCGGTCATGCTTGCTCATGAACCCCCAGCTGGAAGTAAGATAAGTGCGGTAGGCAAGACCGAAAGGAGTGCCTATTGCCCAGTTGAAAATCTGCGGTGCCCACTGGAGACCCCACATCCTTTCTTTTATGTTTGCCTTGAAACCCTGCCAGGTTGTCCAGGGCTGAGAACCCGCAGAACTCCAGCGCTGATATGCTCCGGGACCATAGGACATTGCCGGCCCGTGGTGGAAGAATGCAGAATAAATGAATGGGCTTCCTATCGCAGAAGTGCTGCCCCTCGGATCCCTGGTGATCGTCTCATCCCAAAGGGCATGGTATCGGGTAAATGTGTCATTGAGATCTGTATAGGCCCTCATTGCCGGGTCATTTTCAGGTCGTACATCCGGATGATTGAATTCTCCGGAAGCTAGCTTCATGGCAAACTTGGAGCCGGATTCCCTGAAATAATTAGATATTGTGCTTCCTTCATATTCAGCCTTCATCTGCTGGCCAAAAGTAGAAAGGAGGAACTTTTCAAAACCGACATTTGCCTTGTTTGTAATTGGATCCCAGTATTTTCTTCCCATGTTCCAGACATTCTTGAACCAGCCCCTTACCCCCCCGACCTTTTCGTAATCTTCAACCTTGCCTGCGTAAACTTCAGAAGAGCGGGTCGCGGGAGTTCCGAACTTTATTGCTTCCCTGTACCCATTGAAATCTTCCCAGTTCTCAGTATTCTGGGCATGCTGGTAGAAAAGGAGGGCAACCTTTACGTGGCGCTCCTCCCCCGGGCCACCTTCCCTTGCCCATTCCTTCAGTGCCTTGGCTGCCCTTTCCCTCTCCCCTGCAGTTTCTGACTTGCCATACCTGTGCAGGAGAAGCTCAAGCCTGACTTTTTCCCCTGTCTTTTTTCCAAAAACACCTGCAAGGTCAAGGCTGGTGGCATCAATGCCCATCCTTCCCAATGCAAACGGATTGTCGGAAAGAAGGCGGCCAGCCATGGCCGCGCAGGCCTCTGCTTTCCGTGGGCTTTTTTCGGCAAGTTTTTTCAGGCTGGAAAAGAATTTGTCAAAATCATTTGCAGAAAGCCTGGGAGCCCGCTTATTCTCTTCTGCAAGGGAAAGCTCATCCATAATATTCTGGTACTGTTTGAGCACCTTTTGGGGAACCTTGCGTATCTCCCCCTGCTTGAGAAGGTAATCTGTCTCCCCAAAGAGCATCTTCTTTATGCTGCTGTCTTTCTTCAGGAGGCCTGCAAATGGCCTTTCCTTCATGAACTTTTCCGGGGCAAACTCCTCCCAGTATCCTCCCCTGCGTATATAGAAATTCGCATTTACCGGGCGCTCGGCCTGGCCCCAGCGGAAAACATTTTCTGAGTCAAAAGGTGCATATTGTCCCTCTCTCATCCTTACCCAGGTAGATTTTGCAATATCATCCATGTCAAGGGGATTCTTTATGAACTCTGATATCTCCTTGTCGGTTATATTGCGCTCATCCTTGCCTGTTTCCCGGGCAAGGTGGGAGCGGAAAGAAGCCCAAATCTGGTTGAAGCGGCGGAATTCAGACTGGGAAGTGAAATAGGTGTTTTCGCGGCCCTCCTCAATTATGTGCTGGATGCGCTCAAAAAGGTAGCTGGGAACCACAACCTCTTTCTGGTATTTTTCCTGTGCCTGCTCCATGTTGAGCTTTCCCCCAGACTTTTCAATCATCCGCTGAACGGCCATAGGAATATTGAATGCGTTGTGGACTTCTCCATAGGCCTGCTCTTCAACAGAAGACTTGGCCCCCCCTATATCCCCTCCGAGGACCCTCCAGTGGGCATGCATATCCATCTTCCACTCTCCCTTTACTGGGCCATACTCCTCTCGGCCTTCTGCCTGCAGGGACCTAATCATTGCCTGTGTATCTGAAGGGTCAATCTTCAGTGGATTTACAAGGGACTGCATCCATTTCTGCGCGTTGAGCATAACTATCTTCAGGTCCCTGCTGAGGCCTTTAGTGTTGGGGTCAAAGATGCCCCAGCGCTCATTGACAATGCGCAGGAATGCGTAATTTGCCATTTCGCTTATGCCCAGGGGTTTCATCGGACTGCCTTCTTTGTCCCTGAGTGTGACAGGGGATTCCAGGACCTCGCGGTACTTTGAGCGGAAGTATGTCCCAAAACTAAGGTCAGTGTTGCCATAGGAAAGACTCTGCCTCCCTACAGTGAAAAAGAACTTGCCTTTGTCAATGTATTCCCGTTTGAAATCTACCGGGCGGTCAACTGCAAACTGCTCCTTGAGGTACTCCTGAAGGCGCTGGAGCTTGTGGGACTTTACTGCTTCCTCGTTGCTTATGTCAAGTACATCTGCACTGGAAGGGGACTTGGGCACCTCATTGTCTATGCGGTGGAGCATAGTAATGGCATTGCTTACGCCAGCTTCATCAAAGGAAATGCCATGCTCCTTCATAAGGCGCATTATGGCCTTTGCTTTCCGCAAATCGTGCATATGGGGGTCAGCAAGTATTTTTCGGAGGTCTTTCTCAAACTTCTTGAATGCCCCCATATCCATTCCTGCAAAGAGGAGATCTTCAGGGTTCTTGAACCCGATTTCAAGGACTTCGTCACGGTCAAGGTCGGTTTTTCCGCCGTAGTGGCGAATGGCTTCTCCTATAAGCCAGTGCATTAGGTCCTTTTTGCACTCTACCATCATGCGGTCGTAAAACTCTGCACCAAATGCAAAATTATTATATACCGAAACCACGTTGCGCTCATGGTCCTTGAGCGCAATCCAAGAAGCAAACCGGCCGGGTTTCTGTCCCCTTGCTTTTGCCTTGTCCACTGCCATTTGCACCCTCTTGCTCCACTTCTCCTTGCCCTTGGGGGTGAATGCATCCCCTGTTCTGCGTATGAGGCCACGGAGAGGCGTGGAATACATTCGGAAGAGGTGGCGCCCTCCATAAAACATAGAAGCAGTTCCCCCCATGAAATGGGTTCGCAGGAGAGGAATCTTTCCAAGGGTTTTGCCAACTGCTGACTTGTACCACTTGGGAACCGAGCCGGTGGCTTCCGCAAAAGCATTTGACTCCATCTGGAGAAGAATATTCATCCTTGCAAGCTCCCAGGAACTTGAGTGGATGCCCCCTTCTTCATCAAGCGACTCAGCATCATCTGCCTTTTCCAGGTCTGAAAGAACTTTTCCGTATGTTTCCAGATATTCTTTATCCTCCACGGTTTTGCCCTGCATTCCAAGGATTTTGTTTATATATCTCTTGTCTTTTCCCGCAGCAAGGGCACGGAGAGCAAGCATCTTAAGCACAGGGCTTGCTTCTGAACCAAGAATCTCATTAATCAGGTGCTTGCTGTATCCCTTTTTTGATCGGATGTGGCGGAGGAGGCGGTTCATAGTTTCCTGGGAGGCAGTATTAATCTTATCGGCCAGGAACTTGCGCTGCTCGGCCATGCGGCTGAAGCCCGTACCCATCTTGATTCCGCTGTAAGAGATGGACTTTGCCTTGGGGAGAAGGGGTGTGGTTATGTCCAGAAGAGAAATGGGGCTTCTCCCTGCAAAAAACATGGAAGCAAGCAGCAGGCCTGCAAGAATCATAGAAATAAAGCAGAGGGGGTTCTGGATGTTCTCCTCTGTGGTGAGAGCATTTTTTATTGAATCAGACATTACAGCAAGCGCGCTCGTGTCCTTGTCGCATACGCGGATACTGTCCTGGCTGGACTTGTAGGTGCGGCCCTCATTCTGGAGCCCATAAACCTCATCCCCCACACGGACAAAAACTTCTGTGCAGGTATTTTCATAAACTTCGGGGGGGAGTACACAGGAAGTGCGGCCTTCCTCATCAGTGATTTCAGAAGGATAGCAACCAGGGACTTCTTCCTTAACAAGAGTGTATTCATTGTCGACCTCC
>WJMN01000055.1 GCA_014727925.1 Microcaldota archaeon | reverse complement strand
CCTCAAATGTACTTTCCTCATACACAAAATCCTGGATAGTTCCGGGGCATTCCTGGTCTTCCCCTGTTTCAATATCCGGGATAAAGCCATGTGTATGTGTCATTACCCGGACAAACTGGGTAGTGGCGCCACTGAATTCGTATTCCTCGGGCTCTGAAAGATTTCCATTGTCCACATACTCACAATGCATGAAGCCTTCTTCATTATCTGTGGTAAAATGGGCTGCGTCCACTCCATCGGAAAAACGGTAAACTCCGCAGAGCGCTATGGCCTGTTCTTCTCCCCCAAGGGCAACAGTAACGCTGGGATCTCCATCAAAGGAAAGCAGGGCATACGCAGAGATGTCTCCTTCTTCAACTACTTCACCCTCCGTACTTACAAGCTCGCCTTGCTCGTTGGTAAATCTGACTTCTGCAAACTGCCCGCTGAAACTCATGTCCACAACAGTCATCCAGTGCCCCACCGGGCCAAGAAGTGTTTTCTCGCCATGGCCAAGCACTGTTTCGTAATCTGCTCCTCCGGTCCCGCATTCCGGGCCTGTAGTTCCGGTATCTGTGTCCCATCCTGTATCAGTGTCCCCAGTAATGGTTTCGCTGTCAGTATCCTGCCCTGCATCAGGGATTGTATCCTTCAGCCCGCCTCCGGTTGTGCATGCGACAACTGCCAGGCCTACCCCGGCTGCAAGAAACACTGCTCTTGCTCCTCTTGCCACTGATCCGAACACCCTGTTGGCGGTATTGGGACCTTCTTCAGAAACTTCTGCACCCAGCCTTTTTCCATGCCGTCCTGCAGAATTGCGGTTTGCGTGCCTTCCTGCCGGGTGCCTTCCCTTAGGCTCCTCCTCTTTTTTCATTAAATCAGGTCTTTCTCCTCCCATACGAATTCACCATAATCAGCATATATCTATATCCAGAAAAGTTTATAAATTGCCGTTATTTTTATAGGGTTAAAATGAGCACATAAAAACCTAAAAAAACATTAATCAGCAAACCCTTTATTCCTGCCCCTGCATAAAAGGCCATGGCAAAGAGCAAAAGAATGGACCTCAGGTTCCCCCCACTCCTTGCAGGAATGAAGCGGGGGCCGGCTGTAATGATTCCAAAGGACATTGGCATGGTCATATCTTATACAGGAATAGGAAAGAAAAGCAGAGTTCTGGAGGCAGGGGCAGGCTCAGGATTTTCAACCATCGTGCTGGCAAACATATGCAAGGATGTCATTTCTTATGAGAGAAAGGGGGAATTTGCCAAAATTGCGGAAGGAAACGTGAAAAAGGCCGGGCTTAAAAATGTGAAAATCAAGCAGAAGGACATACTAGATGGAATCCGAGAAAAAAACCTGGATCTGGTTTTGCTGGATATGCCTGGCGCAGACAAGGCGGTTCCGCCCGCCTACAAAGCACTGGGAAAAAAAGGGCAGCTTGTGGGATTCCTTCCCAATTCGGAGCAGGCAAAGGAGTTCTATTTTAAGTGCGGAGAATCCGGATTCAGGACTGTTTTTATGCTTGAGAACATGGTCAGGGAATATGAGGTGCGGCCATATGGGATGCGGCCTAAAAACATAGGGCTCACCCATACCGCATACCTCGTATTTGCAAGAAAATAGGCGGAGTTTTGCACCAGAAAGCTATTTAAACATATTCATACATAAATAATCACCATGGATAAAGATGGGCCAGTGGGACCAAGAGGCAGAAGCTCAAGTGTACCCCCCAGAGCGCGCGTGGTTCCTCTCCGCCCGGTGCGAAGGGCGGTGGGAGCTAGAAACGTGAGGGGGCATCTTCAGTCTGAAGGAGCAAGATATCTGGGAAAGCTGGAGAGGCTAGAGAGCGGTCCGCTGAAAGAGTACAAAGAGGTTTCGATTGAACTGGAAAGGATTCTTGATGCAATTATTTCCGGCAAAAAAAATGAAGGGGGGGCAAAGAAAAGGGCGTCCCCGAGGCCCAGGGCGATAGACGGAACAGGCAGCACCCACCCTGAAGGCGTATCAATAAGGAAAGAAGACATAATCTCAAAACTAAGGGAAGTGCGTGAGTTTTTCTGCATTGACTTTGAAGAGAGGAAGGCAACCACAATCATCAACAATCTGGACAAGGGATGCCCTGCCTCCATATCGCCAGGAGACCCTGATTTCTCAAATCCTTCTCTAATGCAGGCTGTTCTTGTAGTGCTAAAGCAGGCGCGCGACTTCGCAAAGGAGATCTGGGAAGCAGAAGAATACACAAGGATAGATGAAATGCTTGAGAAATATGATGGGCTGGTCTCCAGGATAGTTGCAGTTGAGCAGACACTTGCGGAGCAGGAAAGGCTCGCGGGCAAGGAAATTGTGTTGCGGAAGAGAGCCGGCGGGGCAAAAATAGGCAGGAAAGAACTGATGGAATTATTCAGGCAAGAAATGCTTGGGGAAATAAAACAGGATAAAAAAGGCGAGGAAACTTATTTCGCCCCTGAAGCTTCAGAGTATATGTGGGAGGCAGAGAGGGTGGGTGAAGCAATAGAATTTGCAAAGGACCTGCTTGCAACGCTGGAGACAGGAGCAGAGCTAATTTATGCAGAAAGGAGGAAACCATTTAGGGTGGTTGGGGTGAATGAGGAGAGCGGTGCTTAACTTTTAAGTATTTCGGCTCATTATTTTTCAACTTTTCGGGCTTATAGCTCAGTAGTAGAGCGCTCGCCTTGCAACAGGAGGCCCGGCCTACAACGTTGCTTCCCCGCGCACCCCCCCGTGCGCTCCCTCCAGCAACGTTGGCTAAAGGGCTGCCTGCTAGAACGCGAGAGGCCGGGGGTGCGAATCCCCCTAAGTCCATGAAATTTTTTGCTGGCATTTTACGCTATTAGGTTGCTTTAATCTAAAAAATATTATTCTATATTTTGTTTTGCGCTGGAATTGGGTATATTTATAAATACAAATGAACCTAAAGAATACCAACCCCTCAGATTAAAACAGCGGGATAGGGGAGTCAGGAGTTCCCGCCGGGCTCATAACCCGGAGGTCGGTGGTTCAAATCCACCTCCCGCTATTCAATTTTTATAATCATTTTAAAGTAGCACCTAAACTTTTTCTGCTAGTACAAAACAGATAGAGGAACCTGCGTTAAAAAATATTCAAAAATAGAGGGGGATTGGGTTCCACTAGGCAAGGGGGACCCCTCCCCCCTGCCTGGTGTCCGGAGGTCGGTGGTTCAAATCCACCTCCCGCTATTCAATTTTTATAATCATTTTAAAGTAGCACCTAAACTTTTTCTGCTAGTACAAAACAGATAGAGGAACCTGCGTTAAAAATTTTATACGCAAATAACCCAGCTTATGCTGGCCTTTTTGTTTTCTGTAAATTAATTGGAGGTGCACTTAATCAAATTGTGCTCATCAATCCTTCCCTGCAAATCCCCGTTCTGGTTAAACACAAACAGGGAAACGTGGCATTTGTAGAGCTGGGGGCGTACATTGTGCTCAGCATAGAGCTTTATTGACTTAGAGCAGGAATCTCGGCCTTCACATATTCCCATCCTGAATCTAGCTGCCCTTACGCTGCTGTTGGGCTTGAATGAAAATCCACCCTCCAGCCTCACTTCTGCTTCAAGCCATGAGGGGCGTTCGCTTGAAGAGCCGGCATCTATAATCAGGTCAATTGTTTTTCCGGGGTATGCAGGAATTGCTTCAGGATATGTATTGAGGCTTACTTTCATTCTCCCACCACATACAATAGCACAACCAAGAAATTTAACTGTTGCTGTTGAATAGCTTCTGATGATTCCCGAAGCAGAGCTCATAAAAAATGAAATGGTATTGCGCAACATGGCACTCACCGATGATGTGAGGCTGACTAGGAAATCGCTGGTGAGGTGGGTTGCCCTTTCACTGGGGCTAATTTCCCCAAATGAAAGCAGGACCATCGTGATTGATGTGCTGGATGTGCTGCTGAAGGAATTTGTGCATGGGAAGAAACCCACCACAAAAGAGATTTACGAAAAGGTAAGCAAGAAAAGGAAGGAATCTGTTTCCGATAAAACCGTGTATTATCATTTGCAGAGGCTTGCGAACAAGGGGCTAATCCAACGTGAGAAAGGACAGTATTTTATTTCCAAGGACAAAGAGAAGCTGCGGGAAGCGATACGAAAGGTTTACGAGAACGAATTTGACGAAGCCTTTGGGAACATAGGGAAGGCGCTGGATTCTATTGAAAAATGAGCTAAGCCTTCCGTGAAATCAGCACAAATGCCATTGTAGAAAGTATGAATAAACCTGCGCATGGGCTGCTTTTCGCATTGCAGTGGTTTACTGCCTGGGATATGCAGGAATCTGCCTTGGCAAAGCATTCCTTTACCTGGGGGGAAGAACAATCTCCCTCATCAGTGCCGGTTCCTGCCATTTCCTTGCACATGTTGAATTGCATCTGGCAGTTGGAAAGGCTTGGGCATTTTTCAGGCTTTGCATACAAAAACAATATTGCGGGCTGGTTGGTGATAAGGCAGTTCCGCCCGTTTTCCTCAAACTGCTTCCTGCAATCTTCATCCATCTTCCCATATTCGTCAAAAGTGCATTCGTTGCATGAAGATAGGTATGACTCTTCTGTGCATCCTGCAGCAAATCCCAGTCCTGGAAAAACCAACAAACCAAAAACAAATGCAGTAATCCAGCTACATCTCATGCAAAGTAAATGCAGCTAACATAATAAAGGTTTTCGGGCTAAAATTAGCGTATGGGCGCATTCTCAGGATTCTACAAAAAGACTATTCAGGAACGCATAGAACTGCTCAAGCAGGAGCGCGGAATTAATGATGGGGAGGCAAAGGTGCTTCTGGACTCGGGCGCACTGGACTTGGAGACTGCAAACCGCATGATTGAGAATCTGGTTGGGGTGAACCACCTCCCCCTCGGGATTGCCCCGGGCTTCAGGATTAACGGAAAGGAATATGCTGTGCCCATGTGCATAGAAGAGCCCTCAGTTATTGCAGCGGCGGCCAAGGCTGCGAAGCTTGCAGCGCAAAGTGGTGGGTTTACAGCTGATGCGGACGAGCCGGTTATGACCGGGCAGGTCCAGCTTGTAAATGTTCCAGAGGATGTGCTTGAGAAATTCAATGCTAATAAGGGGGAGATTGCTGCAAGAGCAAAAGAGCTTGCATCCGGTATGGAAATGTATGGAGGGGGCTACAGGGAATGCGAAGCCCATACTCTTGAAACTTCCAGGGGCAGGATGCTGGTTGCAGTATTCTATGTGGATGTACGGGATGCGATGGGAGCGAATACCCTGAATACTCTTCTTGAGGGGATTGCGCCGCTCCTTGAAGAAAAAGTTGCGGGGGAAGCGAGACTGCGCATACTCACGAACCTTGCAGTGCGCAGGAAAGCACGCGCAAAATGCACCTGGAAAAAGGAAGTGGTTGGGGAGGATGCAATTGAAGGGATTCTGGACGGATATGAGCTTGCGGTTAATGACATTTATAGGTGCTGTACCCACAACAAGGGAATAATGAATGGTGTTGATGCGGTTGCAGTTGCAACAGGAAATGACTGGAGGGCTGTTGAGGCAAGTGCCCATGCCTACGCAGCAATGGACGGATACACGCCCCTGAATAAGTTCTACAAAAACGAGGATGGGGACCTTGTAGGCGAAATAGAACTGCCGCTTGCAGTGGGGACAGTTGGCGGGGCAATAAACACCAGCCCAACTGCAGGAATTGCCCTTAAGCTGCTCGGTGCAGAAAGCGCCATGGAGCTCTCCATGGTGATGGCAGCAGTTGGGCTTGCCCAGAATTTTGCTGCCCTCTATGCACTTGGAACAGAGGGGATACAGAAGGGGCATATGAAACTGCATGCTTCCAACCTGGCTGCAGGTGCGGGGGCAAAGGAAGGTGAAATAGAGAAGGTCGCGAAAAAAATGCAGGAGCAGAATGAGTATTCTGTAGAATCTGCAAAAAACATACTCAAAAAACTTCGGGGTGAATAGATGTTATCTAACCCTGAAATGGCTCTTTTTGGATACCTGGCAATATTCCTGTTCTCATTGCTGGTTAGCTACATCTCATTGAGTGTTCTGGTGCCCTTCCTAAAAAAGCGCAGGATAGTGGGGAAGGATGTAAACAAAAAAGGAAGGCCAGAGGTTGCGGAGATGGGGGGGTTCTCCATTGTTGTCGGGTTTTCTGCAGGTGTCCTGCTTGCCCTCCTGATGAACACTTTTCTAGGGATGGAGATGAATACCTTATATATACTGGCGGGCCTTTCCACAATACAGCTTCTCACAATACTTGGAATAATTGATGATTTGGTCGGAATGCCCCAGTGGGCAAAGGCATCCATACCTCTTTTTGCAGCAGCACCCCTTGTTGCTGTAAGCGCTTCCGGAAGCACTGCCCTTGCAGTGCCTTTCCTGGGCACCATAGACTTCGGCATATTCTATACCATCATACTGATACCCGTGGGGGTTGCAGTTGCTTCCAACCTCACAAACATGCTTGCAGGCTTCAACGGGATTGAAGCCGGGATGGGGGCGGTAATTTTTGCCTGCATGATAATGATAGCTGCAGCATACCTGAACACGGAAATGCTCGTGCTGTTTATCCCAATGCTCGGGGCACTGCTGGGATTCCTCCCAAAAAACTGGTACCCCGCAGGAGTTTTTCCGGGAGATGTTGGCACACTTACAATCGGGGCAGTGCTTGCAACAGGAGTAATAATAGGGAATATGGAAAGTGCGGGGGCACTGGTACTGCTGCTGTTTGTGGGGGACTTTTTCATAAAACTGATAAACAAATTTCCCAGCAGCAACTGGTGGGGCGAGCTCAGGGAAGATGGAAAGCTATACCCGCTAGAAGGCAGGGTAAGGAGCCTCTGCCAGCTCATAATGAAACTAGCAGGCGGAATAAGAGAACAATCGCTTGTCCTGGTAATGATGGGCCTGCAGCTGCTGCTTGGGCTGGTAATACTTTTACTCTTTTTGTGATTTTTCAAAGTCAAGGTCGGTTACCAGGTCAGAAACGCTGAATAGCTCCCGCATCCTCTCATAATCCTTAACTCTTCCGATATCTATCCAGTATTCCCTGCTGAACTTGTACATGCCCAGCTTCTTCCCCGCCTCAAGCATCCTTGGGAAAACATGCTTAGCAAAATCCTCCTTGGGCTTTATGTATTCTAGGGTTTCGGGCTCAAAAAGATACATACCTGTATTTATCAGGTAATTCACCACCGGTTTTTCCCTGAACCCCTGTATCACTTTCTCATCTTCTGATTCAATTATTCCGTATTCAAGGGAGGTCTTCTTTTTCTTTGCTGCTATTGTAGCTATCCCGCCGATTTCCTCATGTGCTTTTATGAATCTCTCTATGTTTATGTTGGTCACGTGGTCTCCCATGAAAACAATGAACTTTTCATCCCTCAGCTTTTCCTTGTGCGGATAAAATGCCCCTGCGGTAAAAAGCGCTTCCTCTTCCACAAAATAATCTATATTCACTCCAAATTCGCTTCCATCTCCAAAATGGTCCATTATCTGCTCTTTTAGGTAACCAACAGAAAGTATGATGTCTTTTATTCCACTGTTCCGCAGATGCTCAACTGAATATTCCAGTATGTGGCGGCTTCCGAGCCAGAGCATCGGCTTTGGAACAGTATATGTGTATGGCCTAAGCCTTGTCCCTTCTCCACCGCAAAGTATTACAGCTCTCATAATATCACCATTAAACCAATCAATGCTCCGACAATGGAACATATTATATTAGTAGTACCCTTAGTACCGAAACCTTTTTCTTCAAACACCCCAAACACGGTGTCCACCATCCCTCCTGAAAATCCTGCAAATGCCACAAGCAGGGCCATGTTGGGGCCTATCCCAAAAAGGAACATTGCGGCAATTCCAACTGCTGCAGAGCCTGCCAGGGAAGAAAGAGTCCCTGTGCTGCTGACTGCACCGCTCGTTCCCGGGGGGACCCTCTTAAGCCCGTCAAGGGAAACCGGATCACCCCCAAGTACTCCCAGCTCTGAAGCAAACTTGTCTGCGGTGACTGCGGCTATTGAGCATATATAGGGTATGGGGCCCCACCCCAGAAAATACCCCAGAACCACAACAACAGTTGGCACCAGCCCGTTGGAAAGCACATTTTCCCAGCTCCGGTCGTGCTCATATATGCCCATTTCCTTCTTTTCATAATGCCCGTATTTGGTGGCCACAAGTGAGAGCAGCAGAAATGCCAGTATGAGTACCAGGTAGAAAAAATCCCCGAGAAAAAATATGGCGAGTCCGAAAATAAGAGTTAGGGCAAGCCCGGGCTTGTCAAGCATCACGACCATTATTCCACCTTGACCACATTTTTATCAACAGAGAATCTTTTTCCAAGGAATTTCTCTATTATATGGATGTTGGTCTCCGTATGGTTTGAAATGTGAGAAGTTTTAAAGCTTGTTTTTCCAGCAAGGGCAGCATAGAGGAGGAGCTGGTCTGCAAGATGATAGTCAACTTCTGCATCGGCTTCTGCCTCCAGGTTGGCAATTGCATTCCCGGCAACCGTTTCCGCACGCAGGCCCTTCCTGCCTAAGAAATAGCTGCCAACAAAACCCTTGTACAAAAGGATTGTGTTTCCCTGGCCGGGGGACTCCCTCTCCCTTATTCTTACATCTTCTATTGCATTGTTAAGCATAACCTTCTTCTCCCGCATCGCAATTGCAAGGGGAAGCCCCGAAATAGAGACTATTGCCCGGGGAACAGAAACCCTGGGCCAGTAGGAAACCGGCTGCGGGCTGCCCGGCTCCACTTCCAGCTCTATGACCCCTCCCCCTTGAGGATAATAGCCTGCTTTTTCAAGGGAGCATTTCGCATCCAGGCCGAACATGGAAAGGGCTGGAAGAAATATCTTGCCAAAATAATCATATCCCGGGGCTTTCGGGACATCCGTGCCCCCGGTTATTTTTATCCTTGTGGGTTTTGGGGCAGCAAACAGCAGGGGGAGAATTGTCTGGGCCAGGAGAGTGGCTGAGCCGGCTGTCCCTATATCAAACTTGTATTTGCCACCATAGATGGTCCCTGGGAAATATTGGAGTTCAGTGCTCCCTTCTTCTGCCCCTTCCAGCTCTCCCCTGCATATGGAGCGGACTGCTTTTGCCCCTGCAAGGTGCTGGGGCTTCAGGCCGGGAGGGCTCCGCCCTGACCTTATGCTGGTTATCTTTACCGGGGTGTTGGTTAGGGCAGAAAGCGCAAGGGAGGTCCTCACAATTTGGCCGCCGCCTTCCTTATAAGAGCCATCAATCTCAATCCCCTCAGCCATATTTCCACCTGAACACGAAGAAGAAAAAGAATTAGGCCAGCGCAGCAATCTGCGCTGGCTGGCAAGGCGACCAGTTCCTCCCCAAAATACGCAACTTGATATTGAACTATAACAGGTATTTAAATGTTTGTGTTATAGGGTTTAGCCGTGGAATTATGTGGATTTTACTTCGGGGAAGGGGGAAAGCATTTTAAATATAACAGCACACTTTTTAACGTGATACTATGGGCCTGTTCGATTGGTTGTTAGGGAAAGGGAAAAAAGAGCCAGAAACTGCAGAAGAAGCACCGGCAGGAGGTTCGGCGGCATTCAAGATTTCGCACAAATTCAGCCCGCTCAGGCTCAAGGCCCATCAGGACTCCAAAGTAAATATGACTGTGAAGCTCAGAAATGTTTCCGGCTCAAAACAACTTGTTTCAGCAGACGTCATCCTCCCAAAAGGAAAAAAAGTTGGATTTGATGTTACATATATGAGCAAGCACCATGAAGAGCGCCTCGGGGAGCTTGAAAATGGAGAGAGCAAAAGCTTCCCGGTCACAATTCACGGGGGGCCGGTAACAACCCGCGGTGAAGTGCCTGTAAAAATTACTGCTTATGCACATTACCTCAACTACAGGAAGGTGCTTGAGGAAACAAGCAAAACAGCAAAGCTCAGGATTATATGAAATCCGCAACCATCGGAATCAGGCTTTCAACATAATGCTTTGAGCTAAATGGCCCCCCATGTCCGGGGCATATCTTCTCTATTTCATAAGAAGCCAGCTTCTCATATGAATCAACGAGTTTGCCGGGCTCACTTGTGGGCAGGGTGCAGGAAGGAAGTGCCTGTCCTCCAAAAACCGTGTCTCCGGTAAATGCAGTCTTTAGGTCGGGTACATAAAAGCAAAGCGAACCCTTTGAATGCCCGGGTGTTTCTATTACCTCTATTGAAAAGCCGTCTCCTTCCAGCATATCTCCTTCATGGAGGATTTTTTCCGGGGGCCTCCTGGGGGGCTCAAATCCCAGATGGGTGCAGAGGGTGGCCTCTTCCAACGGCTTTGTGATTGCAACTGCAGCAAACTCCGAGCACCCATAGCCGGAATTGTATTGTGTAAGCCCGCAGATGTGGTCGCAGTGCGCATGAGTAATAAGCACAAAAGGGCTTCCTTCATATCTTACTCCCTCAGGGGCATCAATCGCATAGTCTCCTATCCTGTATCCAGTGGCAACTGTTCCGCTGCTGCTCCTTCCCGGGTCGCGGCTGCTCCCTCTGCAAACCTCAATCATTCAACCCGCCTCCTTATCTCTTCAACATGGGCAGAAATATCCTTGCCTTTTTCCGTGAGCTTTACCATCTTTTTCTTTCCCTCAGACTCTACTGAAACCATGCCCTTTTTCTCCAGCACAGAAATGTAATTTGTTACATATACGTATGTAGTTCCTGTTTCTCTTGCAATTTCCGAGAGGTATGCTGAATCCCTGCCTTTTAGGAAAAGCAGGACTTTTGCAGGTTCTTTCCTGAAAAGAAATTCCATAAAATTCACTCTACTACTTCAATCTTAATGTTTTCGCCTGATTCTTCAGCAAGCCTGCAAAGCCCCGGGACGTGCGCCGCACCCACTACTGCGACCACAGTATCCACATTGCATAATAGCATCTTGCCGAACATGTGGCGATTCCTGGATTCCACAAAAACCTTGTAGGATGCAGGAAAGTCCCGCTCAAGCTTCCCAAGAATCTTCTCCAGGTTTTCCGGCTTCATCATCTGGCTTAAGGACATCTTCTTTTTTCCGGGAAGCTTCAGCCCGGGAGAAAAAACCATTCCAATCTTTTCTCTTAATGGTATCCTCTCAATGTCCCTTGCAATCCCCCCTATCGGCCTGTCTAGGAGGGCAACCGGCCTCTGGAGCTCTGCAGCAGCCCCCAGCGCCCTCATCATCTCTTCTCCTGGTGTTACCTGCCACCATTTACCAATAAGCTGCTGTGCGGCAAACAAAATGGCGGAAGTTGGATGGGAAATTGCTGTCCGCAGGTCCATTGAACGGCTTCCACCTCTTGAAAGAGCTTCAAGCCTCTCCCTGCACAACTCAAGCCCTACCAGGTCCGGCTTGCGGCTGCGTATGGTATCCTCCACAAGCCTTGCGCTCTTCTTTGATACGTGGGCAACAGGAACGATAATGATGTGGGTTTTTGCTTCCTCTTCTTTTCCTTCCATCACTACTATTTATGCATAATTTGTTTTTTAAACCTGGAACTTCCGAACCCGAAACTGGAAACCCTTGTTCTACAAAAGTAGACTTGCAAGACTCAAAACCCAGGACAGATTTCATGTTTTTCATCCTTTAATATTTGAACTTTCTTTCGTATTCCTTGTGGTCAAACCATTCAAGAACTACTGCGATGACTGCCAGCTGGTTTGCCTTTAGAGTGTAGATTAATCTCCAGCCAGAAGGAAGGTCATACTTCCACAAGTTGTCTATGTCATATTTTTTGATGTAATCTTTTGGCCAGAGCTTTCTTGGTATCTTCATCCCAATGTTTGGGTTTTTCTCCAGGTCATCAAATGCCCTATTTATGAACTCGTATAGCTGGGGCTCTGCGCCCTTTCCTTTTTCCAAATCGTTGAATGCCTTTTTCAGCTTCTGGTCTGCGAATACTATAGTAATCTTTCTGTTTTGGTTCATCTGGCCACCAAATCCTGCTTAAGGAATCTTTCAACGCCTTTGGGGTCCCAAATCCAAACAATTCTGCCGTCCTTTTTGTCTATGAGAATTTTGTTGGATTTCTCTAAATAGTCCAGTATCAGAAGAAAGGTCTGGTACATCATTTTCTTTGGAAGTGCGTTGAGGAGTTGAGCCTTGGTATGGTACTCCTTTGCATTTTTGATTGTTTCCTCTACCATAAGAACCGTATCCAGCCTGGGGTAATGCAATACTTTCTGAACGGATTTTGTCATTTGTTTCACCTATATAGAGTTATATGTATATAAGTTTATATAAGTTTCGGAAGTATTCTGAGCTTGCCACCAACGCTGTACCAAACTACCAGAACCCGAAACAGAAAACCCTTGTTCTACAGAAGTAGACTTGCAAAGCGCGGAACCCGAAACAGGAAACAGAAAAGAGGAAACGGGCCTCTGATTCACGTTCCGTGAATTCGCCCCGTTTTTTCCTACCGCAGAACTGGGAACTCCAAACACTGAACCTATGGAAAAAACGGGCCTGAAGGGATTCGAACCCTCGACACCCGGATTAAGAGTCCGGTGCTCTAACCAAGCTGAGCTACAGGCCCAAGTTACAGCATAACCTGAGTAAAACGTGAGAGTTAAAATGAAGAAAAAAGTATAAAAAGGGAGCGTAAAACGGTGTTTTTTGTATCCACTTTTTGCGTAAGGTAACCCCCCCTGTAAAAAGTGAAAAAAAGAATAAAAAGGGTGGCATTATTGAGAGACAGGAACCCCGTTCTCAATTTTAACCATCCTGAAAGAAGCCACCCTGTCTCCATTCTCAAATGAAAGAGTTGCACCCATCCCTGCCCAGGTCTCAAGGTTCATCCAATACTGTTGCAGGTCCTCGGCAGTGGCGCGGTAGTAATAGAACTGCTCTGCCTGGTCAAGCAGATACAGGGCATTTCTTGCGTCTGCCACAAGAACAGTGTTGGAGGGGGTGCCATACCTGGAAGTATAGCTGTTCATGAAATATGAAGCAGCCGGGTCTGTCTCGTCAAACTCAGGGAGTATTCCATAAACACCTTCAGAATTATTCTCCATTGCAGAAATAGCAGAAGAGGAAACAAGGTCTTCATCACCTATCACTTCTGAATTTACGCCGCCTTCCCTGAGCTTGTTCACTATGTCTGCAGCAGTGGCACCATCAGATGTAAAGACCAGCACAACTTCAGGCTGGTAGCCCTTGATGATAGATACCTTGGATTCAAAATTTTCTCCGTATTGCTGTGCGGGCTGGGTAGAGAGGCCTGCCTTTTTTGCTGCCGCATCAAAATACCCAACCTTCTTCTGCGCATCAGCAGTCCCGTCTGTAATGGTCATTGTCCTCATAAGGCCCTGGTCCAGGCAGAACTGGGTAAGCTCCTCACCGATAAGCTCAGCTGAACCGGCAAAATTCATTGCATAATCATTGTCTGAATTTCCTGTTGCCAGGGTAATCAGGACAAGCCCATTGCTGCCGAGAAGCGGCACCATTCCGTCAACTTCTTCGGGGCAGACACCGCCGATTACTGCAGTAATGTCCGCCCTGTCAATGAAAGTCTGCAGTGCGGAAGCGGCGCCCCCTGAAGTGCACTGCCCATCAGCAGAAACGATTTCATAAACATATTCATCTGTGGAAAGCTCAGAAGCTGCAAGCTCAAGTGAATTAAGAGCCTCGTTCCCCTTGGCCGAACTGTTCCCGGAAAGTGGCCCGACATATCCTACACTTATGATTTCTGGTTCAGGCTCCGGCTCGGGTTCAGGCTCCGGCTCGGGTTCAGGCTCGGGTTCAGGCTCCACCTGAACCTCCTCTTCCTGGGGGCAACCTGCCACCAGGAGCATTCCCATCAAAAACAAAGCAAGTATCCAGCGCATTCATTCACCTCATTTTCCATTTTGGTCCTTCTTCTGTGTCTTCAAGCAATATGCCCATCCGGGCAAGCTCATCTCTTATTTCATCCGCCAGCTTGAAATTCCTTTCCTTTCTTGCTGTTTCCCTTTTCTGGACAAGGAATTTAATTTCTTTTTCTTTTTCCGGGCTCAGCTTTTTTTCTTCTTTTTCCAGCCCGAGTATCCACATCATCTTTTCAAAATCCCTTTTTGCTTCTGCAATACCCGGGTAATCCGGCTCTTCCTTCCTCATTTCTGAAAAGCACTCTGTCATTATGCCAAACATGTGGGAAAGTGCAGTGGGAGTATCAAAATCATTGTCCATCGCCCTGTAGAACCCCTCGGTTTCCTCCTGCAGCTTCTTGCGGAGCTCTCCGTTTTCAGTTCCGCCCGATTCCGGCAGTTCTCCTGCGTGCTCAAGGAAATTGAACATCCTTTCAGCTGTGGTTTGGGAGGAAGATATATTTTCTTCGCTGTAATCCACCGGGCTCCTGTAATGGCTGTGGAGGAAAAAGAGCCGCAGGGCATAAGGGGGGTATTTGTCCAGCAGGTCCCTTAGGACAATGAAATTGCCAAGGGACTTGGACATCTTCTCCCCCTTAACAGTGAGGAATCCTGTGTGCATCCAGTATTTTGCAAACCGATGGCCAAGGGCACATTCTGCCTGGGCAATCTCATTTTCATGGTGGGGAAATGCAAGGTCTCTCCCTCCACCATGGATATCCAGCTCTCTTCCCCCTGTATACTTCATGCTCATTGCCGAGCACTCTATATGCCAGCCGGGCCTGCCTTTGCCCCAGGGGCTCTCAAAAATAAGTACGTCCTCCCCCTTTTTCCAGAGGGCAAAATCCGCGGGGTCCTTCTTGGTTTCTTCTATGCTGCACCTTGCCCCGCTCCTGCGGCCTTCGGGTTTCTGCCCTGAAAGCTTTCCATAATCCTGGAAAGAAGAAACTGAGTAATAGACTCCGGTTTCAGTTTCATAAGCATGCCCGTTCTCAATAAGCTTCCCTATCATTTCAATTATTTCTCGTATATGCTCGCTTACCTTCGGGTAATAGTCTGCGGGCAGTATGTTGAGGCGCTTGAATTCTTCCAGTGCTTCTGTATGGAACTTTTCCGAGAGCTCCTGGGGGGATTTTCCGCTTTCTCTTGAGCGGTTGAATATTTTGTCTTCTATGTCTGTGATGTTCTGGATGTGGAGCACATCATACTTTTTGTGGAGGAAATACCTCTTTACCATATCCATAGATATATAGGTCCGGGCATGGCCCAGGTGGGCATGGTCATAAGGAGTAAGGCCGCATACATAGAAGTAAAGCTTTCCTTCTTCTATAGGCTCAAATTCTTCTGCCTGCCTTGAGAGGGTATTGTAAATTTTCACAAACCTATGATTGGAAAAAAGGCTATAAAAAAGAAAGGGTTAGGGCTAAAGGGCCAGCTTTGGGTTTTCTTCAAGATACTCGTCAACTGAAGACTTGATTTGCGGGACGGTGGGATTTTTGCCTTCAAACTTCTTCTTTAGGAAGTCCATGACTTGCTTAAACCTTTTAAACCTTTTTTTCTTGTTCCTGCCCAGATTTACAGAAGTCCATATCTTGTATAGCACAATGCCTCTCTGCTTTGGAGTCAGGTGGGACAATTTTTTTGAGCGGGTAATCGCTCCAAGAAAAGGCATCAGGAGCTTTATCTTTCTATTGCCCAGGGTTCCTATTTCTTTTTGCCAGGCATTGGTAAAGCTTACCAGGCTTTCAACGACGCTTTCATAGATATGTTGAGGAAATTTTCTCAGATCCTTGCTGATTGTTTTTGCAGTGTCGCCTTCGGTTAGAATGTCCAAAAGGCGTGGGTCGGGTGACTCTTCCCAGGTATCGCGGGCCCATCCTCTCTTTGAAAATGCAGGACGTTCAATTGCAAGCCGCCGCTCCTCTTTAGGCATGCCCGGCTGCAATGTTGGGGCAATCATCTCTTCAGCATCAGCAAAATGCTCCGGCTTGTAAACAGACCTGGCTCTCCTGAGAATATCTCCGGATGTTTGAACACCAAAACCTTTTTTTAGCATCCTGGTAAGGAATTCAACATCTTCCTGGTAATTCGGAACTCCTGGCCCCCATCCTGTCTTGGCTCTCCTGAGAATATCTCCGGCCGTTTGAACACCAAAACCTTCTTTTAGCATCCTGGTAAGGAATTCAACATTTTCCTGGTAATTATCCGGAACGACTACCACCTCACCAGATGAGTAAATTTCAGCAAGCACACCTGCAATGCTCCTTTGCTTTTCTTTGGAAAGTGGAACTGTTTCGCGGCCTTCCTTTAACCTAATCCTCCTTATTGTGCTGCACAGGGATTTGAGTTTTTCATCATTTGCATCAAAACCCTTCTCTAGGAAATATTCAAAGGGTCTTCCCAGCCAGGCCTCAGTCATTTTGAATTTTGCCGGGGGACTCGCAAAAAATGCGTCCAGCTGTTTTGCTGTTTTTGCTTTTTTTGCAAGCTCTTTTGCGAATTCATCCAGTTGAGATGGATCCACGAACCTGAGTATATTATAAGCAGCCATTCCTATTTTTTCTTTGGGCATTTTCCCAGAAAGAGGGCTAAGGTCGTTAAGTACAGAAATCATGTTCTTTAAATCAGAATTTTCTGGTTCTTGGAAAGCTTCTTGGAAAAATTCATTTGGAATTGTCACGATAATGGAGGCAACCTTGGCCTTTTTTTCCTCCGGGATACCTTCTGCTCCCATCAAATCCAGGATTTTGCGGCGATTGTGCCGTGTATATCCTCCATTATTATACAAGGTATCTTCTGCTGGCCCCCTCCTCCTTTTCTTAGGGGAAGGAGTAATGCTCGGCATTTCTCCTTCCAGCTGTTTTTCCTCTTCATCTTCAGACCAAAGGGAATAAATTGCAAGACCAATTGCAAGGGGTATAATCTTGTATCTTTTGTAGCGTAAATGGCGGGTCACCCTGGGATGTTTGTCCATGTAGGCTCCCAGCCTCTCAATCATTGCATCCCTGGCCTCCCGGTCAAGAGGGTGTCTCACTGTAGCTGCAGCACTATATGCTCTGATCACTGCCTTCTTCGCTTCAGGGCAAACCAGGTCTTTAATTGCCAATCCCCCTCTCCATAACTTGGCCCAGACGCCTTTCGGCAGTTTTTTGGGAGATTTGAAAAACTTATGTACAATTTCGTTCTTGGATGCAAAATTAATCATTTCAACATCAGCTTTGCTGAGGCCCCCTTCCCTAAAATTAAGTATCGTACTTATTTCATCTTCAGTAAGACCTCTAACCTTTATCTTTTCAGTACGACCTATTCCATCAGGGCCTTCCACAGTCCTGTACTCATACCCTAAGTTCTTGCTGTTTAGGAGCGTTTTCAGGTCCCCGTGGCCATCCTGGAGTTCTTCCATTATTGCCGGAAGTTTATCTGTAACTCCAGCTGCCTGAACCCGTGTTTTCAGATTGATAAAGGACCGGGCAATCCTTCGGGTGATTGCTTCCCCTATCGCCCTTCCGATTTTCTCGCTGGTTCTGCTTAGAATTTCATTTTCAATTTCAAGAGGGGTAAGTTTATTTACCTTGCCTGCTCTGCCCCAGTTGTCAAAGGCAGTAAGGGTTCTGTCTATTGTTTCATCGTAAAGGGTAAGAAATTCTTGTGTTCTCATCCTGCTTCTCAATCTAGTGTTCAGGGTTTTTGCCGCACCCTCTAGCAGTTTCTCTGTATTTTGCTTAAGCTTGTCTGCACTCAATTTTGTTTTTACCGGTATTCCCCCAGGGCCTGGAGGTTTTTCCTGGGGGGCCTTCCACATGCCTTTTTTAGCACACATAACTTCACCATCTTATATATTTTACCTCATTGCAAATTTATAAATACCTACTCGCCAGTGAGCGACTCTATGAGCATGAAATTGGATTGCAGGGTTGCATCCAGCATTAGTGCAACTGAAGATGCAGCATCAGTACCGGTTTCAAGATCCCTCATTCCGGAAAGAATGGCCCATCCCCTGACGCTTGTTCTTTGCCTGGCAGGGAGCTTCTCCACTTCTGCAAGAAACTCCCTGGTTGCTGAGGCGGACCATGCCTGGCCTTTATTGAGCTGGAGTGAAGCAAAAATCCCTGCAGTGCTGCACACAAATAGGTCCATAAGCCCACCCTGCCACTCTGCTGCTGCCTGCTTCCGATTCTGTGCATATCTTTTTTTGAAATGGCCCGGGCCTTTATTGTAAACCACATAAGCAGCTTCTGCAAGTGAATCAACCGGCATTTGAGAACTAGGAGGGGATTCAATCCCCTCCAATGCATTATGCAAATCAACGGAAAGTTGTTCCACTGAGGCGGCAGAAGCGCGTTTTTTTGACATGAGCAATGCAATGGCGCAGGAAACCCTGAGCCGCTTTTCTGCTTCGTTTCTTTTTTTTATGGGGCTGTATGTTTCCCTGTCAATTTTTTCAAAAGCATCAAGTATCTTGGAATACTCTAATTTTGGGATTCCGAATGAATTTCTCATTGCCGCGGAATTATCGCTTTTGCTGAATAAAGAATTTATAAAATCTGCTTCAGATGGAGTCAGGACCTTTTCCAGCCTTCCTGAAAGGAGCCTTTCTCTTTCATTTGAATATTCCATATAAATTGAAGAGCCCACAAGCAATGGCACAGAAGCCCTTGAAATCACTGTTGCGGGCTCAAGCAACGGCTCAATCCTTTTCCAGGCCCGCTTAAAATTTACTGTCCCCCTCAATGGGAAATTTTCTCTTGCAATCCTCCACCCTTTGCTGACTTCCCGTGAAATTTCCTCTGCTGCTTTTTTCCCAGCTTCCCCTTCAAGTGCAAGCATCCTCTGTATCTGCTCGGAGGAAAGTTTTCCTCTGCTTCCGAAAGCAATCTCCACCAGCCTCTCCTGCATTTTTGGGTTTGATACTTTTGCGCCCGCTTCTTTGGAGATTTTTGAGATTTTTGTATGGAGCCCCGAAGCCTGAAGGAAATTTAACCTTGGAACTGTCTTAACCGGGAATTTCCTCAATACTTTGGATGCTCCCATTCCTGCTCCGGCAAGCACGAACTCAAAAGTAACCATGCCCCTGCTCATCTCTCCAAATCCTGCAGAGAAAACATTCATTGCCTGCTTGTATTTTCCTTTGCCTGCGGCATATTTCATCTCAGGAAGACTGAATCCTAGCGAAAATGCAGAGTTGAGAGCAACAAAACCAGGGGAATAACCCCCGCTTACCGCACGTGAAAGTATTTTGGGAAGCCGCGTGCCAATCTGCCTCTCAGTAAGCGCAAACGAGCCCCCAATAAGGGATTTTCCCTTCAGTTCTTTGCTTACATAACGGGGAAGGGAAACAGTTTTCCAGGCTCCGCTGAAGGTTTTCATGAACCCGACGCTCCCTATTGCAATAAATGCAACATCTGCAGGGATTTCCCAGTAGGCTGCTGAATCGCCTTCGCTTGCCCTCTTTATGTCGTGATAGAGGAGGACTGAGTTTGCCGCTCCCAGGCCAAAAAATGATGTTCCTGATACGGCCTTTGCTGCAGTCCCGCTGAAAAACCTGAGCGGACCCCCGCCTATCCCAAAGCCCATATAAAATGCAGAGCCCCTCAAATCTGCTAGGGCGCTCTCCTCTTCCGCTTCTGTGGTTGCGGCCAGGTAGTCTGCAAGGGATTCTCCTGTATTAAACGTTCCGGCTGCACCAACAATCAGGGCCCCGGTTCCCCATCCAAGGATTGCTCCGGGTTTTGCTCCAACACCTCCTGCAGCAGCCCCGAGAATTCCTCCGATGGCTGTTGAAGTAGCAAGGATTGGAACAGCATTCTGCATCACAAACTGCCTGTTGTAAGCTGCAACTTTTTCGTCCCAGGGGGCGTTCTCATCAAGCAGGACATCCTGGTTCCTTGCCATCTCCACGCTTCTGAGCACATCTTCACCGATTGTTTTCTGCTCCCTGGAAACATCCATTTCAAAAGCATCTGCAACCTCAAGCAGCCTCTCTGCCTGGTACTGCCAGCTGAGCTTCTTGCGCTCTCTACCCCTTTTTTCTTCGTTGCCAAGCTTTGAAATTTCTTCTGTTTTTTCCCAGTACCCATCATCTGGGGAAGGCAGAATAACACCCTGGAGCTTCTCTGCGTCCGCTGAAAGCCCGGAAATGCTACCCCCAAGGGAGGAAAAGTGCTTGTGCCGCTCCCCCCTGCCGATTCTGGCTCCGGGAAGCGTTTCATCAATCCAGGAAGAGAGAAGTTGTGAATAGGCAGAAGCTCTTTTTCCAATTTGCTGCAGCTCGCGCTTTGAGCTTAACACAAGGCGCATTTCCTCAAAAACAGAAAGGCCACCCAGCATCTCACTCCGGGTGGCAGCTCTTACTTTTTTGGGGGGGCGCTTGTGGAAGAGCCTTGCAGCCATTGAACGGGCGCCCCACAGAACTGAAGAGCGGGCGCCAAAAATCCAGGAACGTAAACTAAGCGATTTCCTCAGCTCTCCTGGCTCTCCGGGGCGCTTTGCAGCATTCAGCTTAAGCCGCACCGCTTCCAGATCTGCCTTCCAAGCAATCGTTTCAAGCATCCCCACATAGCGGACCGCCAGTTCAATTTTTTCCGAATTGTCCCTGCCAATTGAAGAAAATCCCTTTTCAATATAATCATTGCCCCTAAATTCCATTAGCAGGCTCTCAAGCTCCCTGCGCACATTTTCATAAAATGCGACTTCCACCACCGAGTAACATTTCCTTTTTATGCCCCATTCTATCCGCTTTATTGCGTTTTTTCCAAGGGAGCCATCCAGCAGGTCCTTTTCAAGTGCGGCAATTTCTTTCAGGGTGCGCTTTTTGCTCTTCTCGAACCCTTCGGGAATGCTTACCGGCTTCAGCCTGTTCTTTCCGGTTGCATGCCTGCTTATGTATTCAATGCGCTCAACCATTCCATGTGCAAGTTCCCCGTATGCCTTGGAAACTTCAGAAAAATGCTCCTTTAGCCAGCTTGGGGAATCCGACTGCTGGAGCTTGTTTAGGTCGCTGGTTGAGAAATAGTCCCTTAGCTCGAGCATGCAGGCGTGGGCAGCCATTATGGCAGAAGGGGAGCCCGAATCCCTTATCTTTTCAAGGAAACCTTTCAGTTTTTTTGCCATGCTGCCATTGTCTTTTCGCAGCTCGGAGGGGAGATAGTATGGGTTTGTGATTTCAACTACATCCTCTGAGAGGTGCCTCACTTCTGTATATGATTCTTTACTGAATGCTTCCTCCACCCACTCTCTGTCAACTCCAGGGGCAGAAAGGTCTATGCGCAACTTCCACACCTCAGAATTCAGAAATGGCACCACTTCCGGATTGTTCAAACCGGCAAGGACCTGGCAAACAGGGTCTTCAAACTGCTGGTCCGCGGTTGGTCCGGTCTCCCGGGCAAGATAACCAATCTCTTCATTCAGCTGCTCAAAATGCTCCCGGTTCACTTCCGCTTTTTCCCTGGTTGGAATATGCACCTCTGTTGTTTTTTTCCCTTCTTGTTGTGCTGGGAGTCTGGCAGCCCTGGATTGCATATATAATTTGCTTTGTTTGAATAATATAAATGTTTCCTTCTAATTGCTGGGGAGCGGATTCCGGCGGAACTGGAAAACCTTTAAAAACATCCTGCTCTAATTAGCTTCAATTAATGGTGATTTAATGGTAGAAAAGAAAGCTAAGGCTGAAAAGTCACCGGGCCAGGCGGCACCCACGCCGCAAAAGCCCGCAGTGGAGACTTCGGGAGGAAACGAAAGCAACCTTCTTGCAGCCGCGGGATACATAATCGGGATAATAGCAATCATCATGTATTTGGTGAAAAAGGAGGACAAGTTCCTCAGGTTCCACTCAATGCAGTCTATTCTTCTCTGGGTTGGAACATTCGTAATTGCTATTGTACTCTGGATTATAAGTGCAATTATCAGCATGATTCCAGCTATTGGAGTAATTGGATGTGTATTCGGGCTCCTTGCAACGGTTATCTGGCTGATTGCACTTGTAGCTGCACTTTATTGTGCATACAAGGCATTCAATGGAAAGAGGTACGAGCTTCCCTACCTTGGCCCGATGGCAAGGAAATACGAGTAAATTCCTTAATTTTTTCTTCTTTTTTCCTTTTTCTTATTCTTCAGGTAAAACACAGAGACTGGCGTAGCACAGTGTTTTTTGGTTCTGTCTTGAGCGCTAGCTCAAGAGAAGAAATCGTTAGATTTCTCAGACTTTTTGCTTAGCGTAAACCCCCTCTAAAAAGCGATTACATAAAATCTGACAAACCTGTCTGCTTTACCTGCTCATCCTCGAATATGCTTCCGATTTCTTTCTCAAGCAGCTCAAGCCGCTGCCCAAGGTAAGAGGGAAGGGAATACTCCTCCACCATGACCTTGGATATTTCAAGAT
>WJMN01000054.1 GCA_014727925.1 Microcaldota archaeon | reverse complement strand
CATGAGAACCTTGGCCATCAGGGCAGATGGACCTTGGCTGTTTACCTGATAAACAAGGGGGTGGCGTATGAAAAAATACTGCAGATATTCTCAAATTTCCCTGATTATGATGAACGGGTTGCCAGCTACCAGATAAAGCATGCGGTGGAGAGGGGATATACTGTCCCCTCATGCGGCATGTTGCTGAGCTATGGGCTGTGTGTTGCGGACTGCAAAATAGGAAACCCCCTGAGGTGGAAACAATGGAAAAAGAAAAAGAAGTAATACTCAGGAGTTTCAGGGAATATTACAGGAATACTGATATAGATGTTCCCTGGGTTGAGCGGAGAGAATTCGGGGTTGGGGGATTCAGGAAGAAGATAGAATCCAGGCACATGGGATTTGGCAGCAACCAGGCACTTAACAATTACCTTGAGCAGGAGGTTCCGCTGTTCATCTCCCACTCTGTTGCATACTATAAGTTTCCGGAATCTACACCCATGGAACGAAAAGAATGGATGGGGGGAGACCTCATCTTTGACCTTGATGTGCATGGGGGCCTATTCCTGAGCAACGAGGAGATAGAAGGCGTAAAAAATGATGCAATTGCCCTGCAGGAGGAGTTCCTTGAAAAGGATTTTGGAGTGAGCAGGAAGGATATGTTGCTGGTCTTTTCAGGAAGCAGGGGATTCCACATCCATGCAAATGCAAAAAAATTCATGGATATGGGTGGGAAGGAAAGGAGGGAAATAGCAGATTACGTTGCAGGGGCAGGATTGGATTACAGGAAGTTCTTCAGCAAGATTGACAGGTACAGGCTGGGCGGGCCCAAAAAAAGAGACTGGGGATACAAAGGCAGGCTCTGCAGGATTGTGGAAAAGGTGGTTGAAGAGGAGCCCTCGCTTATACACAGGGGGTTGAAAAAAGAGGAAGAAAAGGCAAAACTGCTTTCCTGCATGGAAGATGGAAACTGGAGCAAAACACCGATAAAGGACATTGTGGAGCGAATCGGGAGGGTTGCTGGCAGAATGAAGCTAAAAACAGTGGATGTGGATACCGGGGTTACAATAGACACAAAACGGCTTATACGTGTGCCGAATACGATTCACGGCTCTACCGGGCTGGCTGCAAAAAAACTAGAGAACCCTGAAAAATTCCATCCCTATCATGATGCACTGGCATTCCCAAAAGGGGAATTGGAGATAATTGCGGCACAGGATCTGCCGGACCAGGAATTTGCAGGGGAAACCATGGAGAAAATGAAAAAAGGAGAAAAAGGGAATGTCCCAAAAAGCTATGGGATTTATTTAATACTTAAGGAAGCAGCTACTCTTTCTTAGAAAGGCTGAACCTTGGGGGGACAATTGGCGGGGAAAGATTGACAATCCTTGCAGCAAGGACTCCGTTTACCCCACAGAAATAATTTATTGCATTCAGGATTACTTCTGCATACCCCTCCGGAAGCCTCTGCTTGTCTGCCCACTCCTTCTTTATCTTCCCAAGGAGCTCTTCTTCCTCTTCTGCAATTATTGTCCCTTCCATCTTTATGTGGCCAACGTCCTCAGTGTAGTCAGCAGTATATTCATAAGAGATTTCCACTTTCTTTGCCTTTACATTTGCGTCCTTTACGTTTATCTTGAAGTTCAGTCCCTTGCGGGGCTCCTGCTTCTCTCTTGCAGCTTCTATCTTAGTTACTCTGTTTCCAACAATCAAAAAACCACCGTTTAACCTTTTTCTTCCATACAATTTAAGTATTCTTGGTTTTCTTCCCAGCCGCAAGCGCCCTCGTGGCATCCGCAGATTGTATATTGGAGGCAATCATATTCTGGCAAATACTCGCAGGTAGTAACAACATCTGCCATTGAAAGCGGAACGCAGAGTTGAGAGGAGCATCCTGCAACTATGCAGTCGGAATCATACTGGCACTCTGTTTCTTCTTCCGGGGGCGGCTCTTCCTCCCCTGTTTCTCCCTCATCTTCTTCAGCAGTCTGGTTTGCCGCTGTCTGGTTGGCCTGGGTCACCAGGTCTATGCACTCCTGCATCTCATCCTGGTCTTCAATCTGCATACAATACGTAGTGTCCATGTATTTCCAGGCAAACTCCATATAACAAGTGGAAAGAAGCTCAGCAGAAACTTCAGTGCACAGGCCCGGAGTCCCTTTCTCAAGGGCCACATTCAGGTAGCAGGTGTCCTTAACCGTCTGGTTGCTTATCAGCTCGCAGAGGCGCTCATTCTGGGACCAGATTGCCTCGGCCCTGATGCAAGAATCAAAGTCATCGGAAACAAGGCATTCTGCATAATGTTCCTGGCTCTTCTTGAGCATGAAATAGAAATCCTCCATTTCCATCTCTTCGTCAAGTCCCTCAGGGAACTCCACCTGGGTGGGTTCGTCCCAGGCAATCTGGGTAGTAAGTGAAACAGTTGAAGCAGGCTCCCCAAAGTTCATATAATCCAGGGAGCGGCGGACCACTTCGTAATTATCCGGTTTCGCGCACACAGTAAAGTTGTATTCCTTGGAGAGCAGCACCTGGGGAGATTCGGGATCTATGCCTACTGAATGGAGCTGCTCTAGGGTAAGCTTGGAATAATCAAGAGTGTATTTTATCTCTGTGCAGTTTCTACCGTCATAGATTTTCTCGTGTATATTGGGGTCAAAGGTTATTGCCCCATACTCTATGAACATCTCATTCTTCTCCATGTTCGCGTTTATCTTGCCCTCATCAAACAACAAGCTGGAGAGGGCATATGTATAGGGATTGAATGTGGAGTTCTGCCCTACGTTTGTGCATACTCTGCGGTTCACTGTTTCAAGGCAGAGGATTTTTTCCTCTCCTCTGATAAAAAGCTCGCGGGTGAATATGGCGTCCCTCTTTTTCACGTATGAGTAATTATCGCCTTCTGTAAGAAACACTGTGTTTGTGTAGCCATTGGAAGCGGTTTCCTCATATGCATATGTGTAAGTGTCGTGCTGGAGGGGCTTCTCCATGGAGCCGAAGAAAAGAGCTTCTATCTCTTCTGGGGGGTCCTCTTGTCCCTCTTCGCCATGCTCTTCCCCTTCTTCACCATGGTGCTCTCCCTCGTGGGTCCCTGTTCCTCCAAAAACATCGGCAAGGTAATAGATTGCCCCTGCAAGGAGGATCACAAGCACTATAGACAAAATCGGATATAGGAAATTCTTATCCATGTAATACACCTTATTTAGAGAATACCTTTATGATATCACAATCTTTTAATTGGTAATCTTTTGCAAGGCGAGTCTTTTTCCGGGCATCCAGGGCGGCCACGAAGTTCCCTGCAATATCGGTGTGTATCCTTTCAGCTAGGTCAAGGGGAGTGCTTCCCCTGGGCATAAGAAATGCGTTGGGGAGGATATTTCCCTTCTGGTCAGCCCACTCATTCTCGTCTTCCACCGGGAAGGCCACAATCCTAGAGATCCGGTCATAAATAAGCCTTTCAAGAGCCTGCTGTACCCCTGTGTTTCCCTGTTTTTCCAGATATGCAGATATTTTTTCTAGGGCTTTACCCTGCTGTTTTGAAACATCCTTTGTTTTGAACGAAGAAGAGCCAGGAATATACTCAATAGCCCCTGAAAAATCTGCTTTCTTCAAGGTAAGCTCAAACAAGGAGGAGGCAGGCACTGCCTCAAGGGCGGAAAACTCCTTCAAAAGTCCTTCCCGGTTTTGTGCCTGGTCAAATTTATTCAAGACCACAAGGATTGGTTTGGCCTTGAGTATTTCACCTGAAAAAGCAAGCTTCTCCTCTGTGGACCAGTCTATCCTCTCTGTTTCCAGAGAAAGCCTGCGGGCAGCATCCTCAATCTTGGAAGGAGGAATTTTCAGTCCGCTCAGCATTGAAGATAGTGTGTTTATATTCCGTGTCCTGACCTTTTTCCAGTTTCGCTCCATTATGCTCAATACCCAATGGAGCAACTCCTTCTGGAGAAACTTTACTTCCTCTATCGGGTTGTGGTTTTCTGTAGGGTTGCCCTGAAGATCTGTTTTTCCGCTAGCATCCACCACATGGATAAGGGCATCTGCGCTGGCAAGATCATCGAGGAACTTGAAACCCAGGCCTTTTCCCTTATGTGCATCCGGAACAAGCCCTGCCACATCCAGCATGCGGACAGGGACGAACCTTATTCCATTCCGGCAGTAGGAATCCCTGGGATTGCAGGCTTTTCCCTTTTCATTGTGGGGGCACTGTTTACGCACATATCCGACTCCTATATTGGGGTCTAAGGTAGTGAAGGGAAAGGAAGCTATTTTTGCCTCTGCCATTGTAAGGGCTGAAAAAAAAGTGCTTTTGCCTGCATTGGGCTTTCCCACTACCCCTATGCTAAGAGCCATGGAAAGATTTTGTTGGGGCATGTTATTAAATAATTGCCGCCAAAAAAGCAGTCCATGAACCCATTGAATTTTGTTCCGAGTAAGGTTTTCCTTACCAAAGGCGTTGGCAGGTCCAACACACAACTGGGCTCATTTGAAGAAGCCCTCAGAGATGCTGGAGTAGCCTACTGTAATTTAGTTTATGTTTCAAGCATATTCCCGCCGGGCGCAAAACTCATAAGCAGGGCTGAGGGCAGAAAAAAACTAAAGCCCGGGCAGATTGTTTTTACAGTTATGTCAAGGCTAAGCTCATGCGAACCGAGCCGGAGGATTTCCGCTTCTGTAGGAATAGCCCTGCCAAAAGAAAAGAGCTGGCACGGCTACCTCAGCGAGCACCATTCTTATGGCCAGAATAAGCAAAAGGCCGGAGAATATGCAGAAGACCTTGCCGCAAGCATGCTTGCATCTACGATGGGCATAGACTTTGACCCGGATGCGGCCTGGAATGCAAAGGAAGAGCATTTCAAGATGAGCGGCAAAATAGTCAAAACAAAGAACATAACTGCAACTACAGAAGTAGGAAAAAGCGGGCACTGGGCAACCACGGTTGCTGCTGCAGTTTTAATTCCATGAATTGAAAGTCAGTAGAGTATTAAAAAATAAAAGAAGGTAAGTTAGGACGGCCGCCTACTTACTTATTTTGATTATTTCTTCTTTGTTGAAGACTTTTTCTTGGTTGTTTTCTTTTTAGTGGTTGTTCTTCTCTTGGTTGTTTTCTTCTTTGCTGCTGTCTTTTTCTTTGTCACTGGTTTTCTCTTGGTTGTTTTCTTCTTTGTTGCTGTCTTTTTCTTTCCGGCCGTTTTCTTCTTTGTTGGTTTTTTCTTCACCATAGTGGTACCCTCCATGGGAATACTACTGTAAGATTTTTTGGATGCTGTAGTGAACTCCACGTCTGCATATTCATCTATTTCCGGTGGTTTGGGCTCTTCCTCATCTTCTTCATAAACTATTGTTTCCCTTTCCTGTATCGGAGGCTCGGGAGTGGCCTTTGTTTCTTTTTTTTCCTCTGAGCCAAAGAGCCACCGCTTTAATTTATCAACGAATCCCATTTTACTTCACGTTGCTAATACAAACGCAAACAATAAAAAAGTTGCGCAGATTTTCGTCATAAACCTAGAAGCTGGTGAGTTAAGCCCATGCTATCTTTGCAGTTTCCGCACGGGCACTCTGAGTAAGCAAACGGCCGGTGGGAAGGGAAGAATTCCATGGCTTTTTGTTCATTGCGATAACGTACTGGTACCACATGTGCCACTTGACCATCCATAGCGGATCAAATTTTCCTCTCCTCATATTACGGAGACCCTTTGACCTTGAAGCCTGTTTTACCAATTCAAAAAGTGGCTTGTGTTCCCCTCCTGAGTTTTTGGAGGCTCTGTGCTTTTCGGATTTTTCCCCGTTTTCTGTATTTTTTTCTTTTTCTCCTTCCTGAGGGGGTTCTGCCAGAGGATACTTTTTACCAAAATCAGCAAAAATGACATTGCCTTCCCTGCGGATTTTGGGGCTCTGTTTTATTTTGAGTGGTGGAAAGTCTGCTCCCCCCTTTATCAGGGAAAAGTGGGAACGGTTGCGTGGGCCGCGGGGACCGCCCCCCTGGAAAGCACTGAATGTAATGCCCAATGTGGGTTGCTTTGTCCGCTGAAAAACCAGGGCTGGATTTGCCATGGGAAAATCTCCCAACAGAAAATATATAAATATTAGTTGAATTTTTTCCGATTATTGCCGTAGTAATTCTGAAAAACACACAAGGAACTCATTGAAGGAATCTTCGGGTATGTTTGCACCTGCAGCTATCCTGTGGCCTCCCCCTATCCCCCCTACTCTCCCTGCAGCCTTAGAAAGGGCTTTGCCCAAGTTCAGGCCCGAATCAACAAGGCTTTTTGTTCCGCGGGAAGAAATCTTTATTCCTGATTCGGAAATGGCGGCACCTATTATGGGTTTTTTCCTGCCTCCCGAAACCATGCCACAAACAATCCCTATTATGGAATCTTCCACGAAGCCCCTTGCATCAATAAAGAAAAAGGGACCAAAATCATTTATGTTGCTCTTGGCAAAGGAAACTCCACTCCTTATGGCAAGCTTGTGCTGGCGCAGGAGGCCAAGGGCCTTCTCGTAGGAGCCTGGCTCTTTGAGGCAGAGAGAAATGCCCACTTCTGGCTTTGAATGCCTTCCGCAGGCATTAAGGACAGTTGAAAACTCTGCTGCATCATAGGTGCTTGGCTGGGCAGCCCGTTTTTTGAGCAGATATGTTTCTCCCACAAGACTTGAAGCCGCCCACTGCATACCCTTGTCCACAAGAAGATTTGAAACTGCGGAAACCAGGCTCTTTTTTTCCTGGAATGATAAATCAGAATATCTCCTCCATGTTTCTCCTTCCTTTGGTTTTATTCCACAATCAAAAAGAAACTTTTCGCAGTTTTCCGGATTGTGTGCAAGTGAGGGGATAAAAGGCTCATCAGAATATGCAAGAAAATCAACAAGAGGGCGGGAATACCTGCCATAAAGGGTAAGCTCTGTTTTTGCCTCAATTTCCCCGAGCTCCTCGCCTTTCTGGAGTACGAAACGGTTCAAACCGTGGAGGGGGTACTGCATATCACCAACTGCCCCGGTTACGCCCAGGTCAAAATGGTGGTCAAAAACAAGGGAGCAGGCAGCAGAGGCAGAAAGCTCTGTTCCCCCATCTATCTCAAAAAGTAGGGGATTTGCCTGCAGTTTTTTTATGCCTTCGGTTTGGTGGTGGTCAATTATTACTACATCCTTGAGTTCGTTTACCCGTTTGTTGCCCCCTCCCAGGTCCACGAAGATTATTTCTTTTTCATGCTGAACTTGTTCTATTACCGAATCGTCCAGTTTTTTTGTTGGAAAACTTCTGTGCTTCTTGTTTTGCTTGATGAAGGCAGATGTTGTGATTGCACCACTCGTGATTCCATCGGCATCATAATGTGAAACAATCAGAGGGTCTTTGAATGAGAGGGCAACTTTTTTCGCTTCTCTGCACTTTTCCAAGAATTCCAGCTGATTTGAAGAGAGCTCCATAAAAATCAAAAAAAGGGGATTAATCCCCTATTCCTTTTTCAGTAACCCTAAACACCGCTTCCCCTTCAGGGAGGCTGGGGCTGTCGATCAGCCTGGCAATTCTTTTTGACTCCTTGCTCTTTCTCAGGTAAACGCGGTAGGTGGCTGCATGTGCAAGCACATGCCCCCCTATCGGGGTAGTCGGGTCTCCAAAAAGAATAGCCGGGTTGTCCATCACCTGGTTGGTAACATAGATTGCAAGATTGTATCTGTCTGCAAACTTTTGGAGGGTGTGTACATGCTTATTTAGTTTCTGCTGCCTCTCGCCCAGGGCCCCCCTCCCCACATAATCTGCGCGGAACTGGGAGGTAAGGGAATCCACTATGATTAAGCGAATATTCTCCTTCTTTATTATCTGCTCTGCCTTTTCCAGGAGAATTATCTGGTGGTCGGAATTTTCCGCCCGTGCAACCAGAATATTCTGCAGGGTTTGCTCAGGGTCCATCCCATTTGATTCTGCAAGCTGGACAACTCTCTCGGGCCTGAAGGTGCTTTCTGTGTCTATGAACAGGGTTCGGGGCGGGGTTTCCCCCTCATTCGTCAAGGCGTTCTGGAGGTTTACCGCAAGCTGGAATCCAACCTGGGATTTGCCTGAAGAGAATTTCCCGAAGCACTCGGTTATTGCCTGGGTTTCTATTCCTCCCCCAAGAAGCTCGTCTAGGCGGGAGGAGCCGGTGGCAATCCTCTTCACGGTTTTTCTCCGCTCAAGTATCTGGTCGGCCCTCTCAAAACCGGTTTCAATTGCGTCCTTTGCCGCGGAAATTGCCTTCTTTGCGGCTTCCACCCCAAATTCTCCGGCTTCTGCAAGTTCGTGTGGGTTTGAAGCAGCTATCTGGGGAATCTCGTTGTAGCCTGCCTTGCGCAGTTTGTCTGCAGTAACCCCCCCGATTCCGGGGAGATCCTCCAGCTCTTTTATCAAGGTGTATTTTTCCTCAGTCATTGAATCCACCTTGTTTGTCGTTTTTGAATACCAGAAGAGTCATCCTCCCGATATTAAGAACATAGAACTCGTTTCCGTTCTTGCTGGTTTTTTTCCACATCCCGCCCACATTTTTCAGAATTGAGTTTCCATCCTTGTCCCGGTCCGGCTGCATTACGCGGAAATCGGGCCTTTCACCACTTCCGCTTCCTCCGGAGCCGAATCCTTCAGACTTGGACTGCTCGAAATTCTGCTCCTTGGACGGAGATTCCTCTATTTCCTCAAATTCTTCAAGTTTTTCTTCCATTTTTTCACCTTCCGCATCCAGATGGATGCTCAATATTTCCGCACCAAAAGGTGCTCTGTAGAAGATATTGTCAGGTTATTGTTTTAAAAGAAGCGGAGGGGTGGGTTTCCGGTGTTTCCGGTGCGCAATGAATGGGAAACAAATAAATACTATTTATGGGATATTATAGTGAACGGGGAGCAGGCGGCTCACCGGGTACTCCGGAGGAAGTTCTGCCCACCAGAGGCAAAGGCCCCTTAAGGGGGCTCTTAGCGGGAACAGAAACGATACCCAGGTAGGCTAACTATGAGGAAACGAGATGTCTATGAGTGGGATGAAACGGCCCGCGAAGGCCGGGTGATGGTGCAAGCCGGTTTCGGCGCTTAGTATAATGCCGCGCAACGCTTCGGCGTTGGGTGCCTTGAAGTGGCCAACGGGAGACCGTGGGCGAAATGCTTCATGGTAACAGACACAGAAGGCAGACTATGTTTCCCGTTCAATAACATTTTTAAGTTATACAACCAAATAAACAGCATGCGTTTATTTCTGGAAGCCTTTGTTTCGGCTATAATAGCTCTGCTGCTGCTGAACTTTTTTGGCATATCACTCTATACGCTCACTTCACTGACTTCGTTTTTTGTGATACTTTTGGTAATACTTATAGTAGAAGAAAAATTGGGAATATCCAGTGAAAAAGTAATACAGGAGATGCGGCTGGAGAGGCCCATACTCTCCACTGTGCTTGCATTCATAATACTGATACTGATTGCCCTTGTATTCACCGTTATACACGACAGAATAAGCATAGTGGTTGCACCCCTGGTAAATGCAACTGTTGAGCTTGGGCTTGTCGGACTTGCCCTAGTAATGACTGCCGCTTATCGGGTATTCTATCACGTTATGTTCAAAAAAATAGAACTGGATCCTGGAATAGACCTGGGAATAAAGCGAAAATTCGGCAGGGGAGAATAGATTCACTTAAAGGAAACTTCCACCTTTATTTTCGAGCCTTTTGAAACATCCAGCTTTTTTGAAAGATCATAGGGAGAAATAATTTCAAGAACCCTCAGTCCGTGATGGGATCGGAAGGGAAAAATAAGTGCACCTTCATAACCTTCTACGCGGCAGGAGTAAAGCTCTACCGGACCAAAGCTGCGCCCTCCCTGCCTGAATCCTTTTATCATAATAGGACGATGCTCGCGCAGGGCTATGCGGTGCTCAATTTGGGTTTCTTCAAGCTCTATGTTCAGAGTGCCAGGAAAAGGAGTAAATCCAAGGGCTTGCTTCATGCGGTTTTTGTAGGTTGGAATGGAAACGTAATACTTCCCTTCATCCGAACCGCGGACTATCCGGCCGGTGAAAATAAATTTGTTCTTCTGGAAAATTGAGGAAAGGCGGGAATAGAGAATAGCCAGTTCCTTCCTCCCTTTGTCAGTTACCTTTATGCCTCTTTCTCCAGATACGATAAAACCATCCTGGGCAAGTTTCCTTAGCCTTATGGATGCATTCTGCTGGCTCATGGAAAGGGATTTGCCGATATTCCAGGTGGTAAGGCGCACAGGTTCATCAAGAGCCCCTTTCTCGGCCAACAGAAGAATTAGTTCATCCATAAATGAAAAAGGCTGGAAAAAGTTTTTAAATGCTGGAGCATAATGCAAAACGGTGATCTGCTGCTTGAATCCATGAAAACCTCCCTTGAGAGTTTTTCCAGGGACCCGGTTTCGTTTATGCTTCCAACTATCCTTTACCCCATTTTCATGATTGTGACCATGGGGGCTTCCGTAGGTGTATTGCTCCTTCTTTTCCTGGCGCTTACCGGGATAGGGCTAGATGCACAGATAAACCTGATTGTCCTGGGGGTGCTGGGGGCGATTCTGCTGTTTATAAACATCATATTTTACGCAGGCTACAAAGGGGCCTTGATAAATGAGTATTACCGGGCATTGCACAAGGAGAAGGTAGGGGTTGTTTCATTTATGCATTATGCGTTTGGTAATGCCCTTTCCTTCTTCGTAATAAGCATAGTGAAGCTGGTGGTAATAGGATTCTTCCTGAGCCCGCTTGCATTGCTCTTCTACTTCCTAGAAGTCTGGACAATACACATGGCCCTGGCATACATATTCGGAGCGGTGGGGCTTTTCATATTGTTCCTAATAGAGTTCCTGTTTGCTTTCACCTACATCGCATATATCGAAAAAAAGGTCAGGCCATTGAGCGCAATACTGATATCGCTTAATTTCATAAAGGATACGAACATCAAGGCATTGCTTGTATATGTGCTCTACTCAGTTATAGTGCTGAGCACACTTGTACCTCTGCTGAACATAATAATATACCTTGTATTCTACCCGATTGCGATGAGCTCGCTCATAAAGTTCTTTGAAAAAAAGAGCTATTCGCCCTATTAGTGGCCACCTGATGAGACTATTGCGGCGATTGTTCCGTCTGCAGTTGCAGTTGTAATCTGCTTGACTGGGGAATGGCGGGCATCTCCTGCTGCAAAAACCCCTGAAAGCGCAGTTTCCATCTTCTCGGTTGTTTTGATATAACCGCGCTCATCTGTTTCAAGTTGGTCCCTGAAAAGCTCGGTGTTTGGGAGCATGCCTATGTAAATGAACACCCCGGCAACCGGAAGCCTGCTTTCCTCTCCTGTTTTGTTGTTTTTCAGGGAAAGGGACTCAACCCCCGACTCGCCGTTTATGCTCTGCACTTCGCTGTTCCAGAGGAATTCAATCCTCTCGTTTTCAAAAGCCTTTTCCTGCATGTATTTTTCTGCGCGGAGTTCGTCCCTCCTGTGTATCAATGTGACCTTTTCAGCAAAATTTGTGAGATGGAGAGTTTCCTCAACTGCGGAATCCCCCCCTCCTACAACTGCCACATTTTTTCCCTTGAAAAATGGGCCGTCGCAAGTTGCGCAGTAGCTTACCCCCCTGCCGACCAAATCGTCCTCGCCCGGCACCCCCAGCTTCCTCCAGCGGTTGCCTGTTGCTATTATTATGTTTTCTGCATGGTACTGGGAATCCTTTGTTTTTACCTGCTTTTGCTTGAGGTCTGATTCAATGACTTCTGAAAAGGGCTTAACTTCGGTGCCAAAAGACTCTGCCTGGGCAACCATTGTCTTGATTAGTTCCTGCCCGCTGGTGGATTTTACACCAGGATAATTCTCCACCATGGAGCTAAGGTAAATCTGCCCCCCGGGAGTGGCTTTGTCCAGAAGCAGGGTCTTTCTTCCTGCCCTTGAGGCATAAATTGCTGCAGAAAGCCCTGCAGGGCCTGCACCTATTATTACAGTATTGTATTCTTCCATGCTAATCACAATTCTGATTTCTTTCCTGTGGAACCCCGGGTATAGCTGCCGAATTCCCTTATCTTCAGGGCGAGTTCCCCGGAGATTATTGGACCTTCTTTGCACATGCACAGGCCAAGCTCATCAACACAGCACTGGCCGCAGACGCCTATGCCACATTTCATGTATCTTTCCATGCTTATCTCGCTGGGGATTCCGGCATTCTGGGAAATCTCAACTACTCTCTTCATCATTATTTCCGGGCCGCAGCTAAAAACCTTGTCGATTTTGTGATTTTCCAGCAGGTCTTTTAGCACATCCGGAGAATAGCATTTTGGCCCCTCGCTTCCATCATCAGTGCAAGTAAGCAGTACTGCACCTGAAATTTTCATGCGCTCTGAGAATAGCAGGCGGGACTTTGTGCGGGCGCCTTCTATGAAATAAACTTTTTTTCCCCCAAGGGCCGCCTGCTCTGCAAGATAGGCAAGGGGGGCTGAGCCGTATCCTCCCCCGACCATTGCAAGGGAAGTGGACTCCTTTGGAATTGTGTAGTGGGTTCCAAAAGGCCCCCGGAAACCAATTTTGTCTCCTTTCCTGAGCTTGGAAACCGCTTCTGAAAATGAGCCAATGGCACAAATAGTTATCTGGAACTTTCCGTCTTTCTCTCCAGAAATTGAGATGGGCTTTTCGCCCTTTCCTGGGAGCCAGAGCATTACGAACTGCCCTGGCTTGGAGTTTAGGTCGTATGGAATAGTGAGGGTGGTGGTGTCTTCAGATTCCTTATGCACCCCTTCTAGCCTTACTACTATGAACTCATCATTCTTCATGGGCAACACCCCGCATTTCCTCTATGGAATTATATCCTTCCTTGTCCATCAGGCCCTGGATTTCTTCTGAAACTTTTGAGAAAATTTCAATGCCACGGTAATAGACTCCTGTGCCGATTCCGGTTGCGCTGGCACCAGCCATAATCATCTCAACTGCATCCCTTCCGGTAGTCACCCCTCCTGTGCCTATTATCGGGAGTTTTGTGGACTTGTAAATATCGTATATGCATTTCAGAGCGAGAGGCTTGATTGCAGGCCCGGAAATCCCCCCAACCCTGTTTGAAAGCACCGGGCGGGCGGCCTCAACATTTATCAGCATGCCCGGACCAACTGTATTTATCGCGGTTATGCCATCTGCGCCTTCCTTGGCCACCGCTTCGGCGATTGGAGCGATGCTGGGAACATTGGGGGAGAGCTTTACAAGTATCGGAATTGAAGTGGATTTCTTTACTTTTTTTGTTACTACGGCTGCTATGCCCGGATCGCATGCAAAGGGGCGTCCGAACTCATCATCCACATTAGGGCAAGAGATGTTCACTTCAATTAGGTGTGGCTTGGCTTTTGAAACTGCTTCTGCAACCTTTCCGAACTCCGTTATGGTGGAGGCAAAAATTGAGGCGATGACCGGGGAGGGGGAATTCTTAACTGCATATCCTATTTCCAAAAGGGTTTCTTCTGCCCCTGCATTAGACAGGCCGACCGCATTTGCCATGCCATGGGCATAGGTAGCAATTACAGGGGTTGGGTGGCCCTTGCGTTCTTTAAGGGAAATGGACTTGGTGGTTACTGCGCCTGCGCCTGCTTTTGAAACGCGGGTAAGAGAGGAACCTGTAACCCCAAGAATCCCGGAAGCAAGCACCGTGGGGTTCGGCAGCTTTATTCCTGCCAGTTCAGTAGAAAGCATCAGAGTAGTTAGTGGAGGTGAATAATTTAAAGGGGTTTGGAAGGAGAACTCCCCTACTCTCTCTTATTGCTTTGCCTGGACTTTTGCAGAAAATAATAAACAGCTGCTGCAAAGAGCAATAGCAAAATCGCCCAGGGCAGGCATTCTAGGGGCCTTGATAAAATTGAAAGGAAAGGCTCCTGCTCACTCCCCTCTGCCCCTGCATTGGGCTGTAGGGTTTCCTTGAATTCTTCTTGTAGACCTGCTTCCTGATCCTGCGGAACTTCTTTTTCTTCTCCGGTTGTGGCTGCCTGTCCGGATGTTTCCTGAGTGCCCTGATCTTCATCCCCATACTCCTCATCAGCCTGGGCGGATGCAGTGCAAATGCAATCTATGCAGGAGTCTCCTTCTGGGCAGTCGGAATCGCTGGTGCATTCGTTCTTGAAGATGCAGGTTCCTGAATTCGAGCAGACAAGGCAGAGGTCGCCGCAATCTGCATCGGATATGCATTGGGGTGCTTCAATACATGTCCAGTTTTTGCATACCTGCACTTCCGGGCAATCTGCATCATCAGTGCATTCAGGGGGGATGCAGGCGCTTTGCTCGCAAATATGCCCTTCCGGGCAGTCGGAATCCGCAGAACATCCAGGGCACATACTGGTGCTGAAGGTTTCACGCAAATCCTCATATCCTGATTTGGAGGCGAGAATCCTGTAGGTTCCTGCTTTGAAAATACTAAACTGTGCTTTTCCTTCGGAATCAGTGTCCTTTGTCTCTATGGTCAGGTATGCTGTGCTAACTTTGTGCTGGAAATGTACCTCTGCATTAGGGATCTCTTCTCCTGCACTTTCTAGGGAAAATTCAATAATGTTCTCAGGGCAGAGGAGGTTCCATTCTGCACTAAGCTCTTCATCCGGCTCGCTTCCACCTGATGAGGGTGTGTTCCAGAGCAGCACAGAATCCATTGCGGTGGCATTATCCCCTGAATCCGGAACTCCTGTTATCTCTGCAGTGTTCCTCATTTTCTCTGTCGAGAGCACTGTGGCATTGTATTCTATAAGGCGGGACTCTCCGGGGGAGAGACTGGTGAATATTGCATCCCAGAATACAGTATTGTTCTGGGAAGATGTGTTTGCAGGGGAAGCCTGCAGGAACTGCAGAGCGGCAGGGAGAGTGTCGTTTGCATAAATTGTAAGGTTGGCCCTTCCGGTATTGGAAATGTTTAGGATAAATGTAATGTTGTCTCCGGTCTCAGGGAAATAGTCCGAAACTGTTTTCACAACCCGGCAGGCAGCATCTATATGGCAGGTGGAGGGATTTCCGCCTGGATAGTTTGCATCCAGAAACGGGCAGACATCAACTGCATCCGTAAACCTGTCTCCTAAACCGGTATTTGTAGTTCCATTTGGGCCATCCGGGGCCCCCCAATAGTTACCGGTGGCATTGAAAACCTTCACATAGGGGGCGGCAGAGATGTTTATGCTTATTGCCCCGTGCAGAAGGTTATCATAGATATTGTTATTGCGGGCATAAGAAAGATTGTTGGTGGCAACGGCGATTCCCTCTTCATTATCGTAGATGTTGTTTTGCTCAATAACAACAATAGAATCCTCAAGGTCCATTGCATATGATTCATCATAACCATCTATTGCAATGCCTGCGGAGCCCCACTGGCCATAGCCCCCTGGGCCATTGTAGTGGTTGTATATATCATTTCCAATTATTTCAAAGGAGCAGGTAGCAAGCAGGCTCTCGCTTTCTATTCCATATGAGAGTAGGCTGTCGTTTGTGCCCGGGTATGCAGGGCCTTCAAGTATACTGTCGTATATTTTTGCAGAGCAGTTGATGTCCCAGGAGTAGCCGAAAATGCCTACCCTCCCGTACTTTTTTATAACTGAATTATTTACTGTAAGGTTTGAATCCAACCACAATGCGATTCCGGTTGCATCTGGGTCCCCAAGATTATTTGGGGACACTATTGAATCACTTATTTCCCCGCTGGAAGCATCATAAACCACAGCATAGCTTTTTTCGTTTGTGCCACCCTGCATGCTTCCTAGGTTCCTACCTTCAATATCCAGCTGGCCAAGGAGTACATCGAAAGAGCTGTTTACAAGGACCACGCAGTCCCTTGCCCCGAAGCTTGTATCCATGCTTGCCCCTCCAGTGACAATGGTTCCTGGGGAGCCGTTTATTGTGAGGCCATTGAATCCATTGATGAGAAGCGCCTCGCTGTAATTGCCCGCGGCAACTTCTATTGTTGAGCCATCTGTGGCATTTCCAATTGCACCGGTTATGGTATCGTAGTGGCTATGATCCATATCCCAGTCAAAATCATACATCCATATGTTTCCGCTTCCGTATGCGGTTCCGGTACTGTCGTGCTCTGAACTGAAGAAGAAATAGTTGTTGGTTCCGGGGAGAATGTCCGGCCAGTAGTCCCACCATTCAGCGCTTCCATACCTTCCTGCGGTAATGTCACGGGCATCAGACCAGGTGGCCCCATCATCAGAAGAGTATACCTGCTTTAGCTGCTGGCCGTCAGAGCCTATATTCGGGGCCCAGACAACCAGAAGTTTTGAGTCGGGAAGTCTTGAAATTGTTGGGTCCCAGTCCCCCCAGGCGCTGTTGCTGCCTGCAATCTGCTTTGTGCTCCATGTGGCCCCATCATCAGAAGAGTTGGCAAGCCATATCTGGCCGTCTGCTCCTTTTGCGGTTACGATGTATAGCTGGCCAGAGCTTTCAAGTATTTTTGGGACATAATGCCCGGAGGAATAGACCTCAATGGGGGCAGACCAGTTTGCCCCAGAATCGTTGCTTGAGCTGTAGTATATTTTTGAGCCTCCTGAGCTCTGGTAGACAAGGTGGATAAGGCCATTTGAATAAAAGAGGTGGGAATGGCCCATCCTGGTTCCGGAAACAGGGGCGCAATTGCTGTCGTTGGCAATTCCCTCAAGGGCTACCCCTGCAGCATCAGACCAAGTAGCGCCACCATCATCAGTGGTGTAATAGAAAAGTGCCCTGCAGGTTCCGCTGTCTCCAGAGCTTGCAAAAACCCAGATTGTGCCGCTCTCATCTTCAAAGGCGGAAAGGTCTCTTTGGTTAAAGTTTGTTGGGCGGGCCTTGTTTAGGAGAACCGGGGGAGACCAAGTTGTTCCTCCGTCATCTGAATATTTGTAATATATCATGTAGGCATCGTTGTCAGGGTCGCAACCGTTCCGCTGTGTGCATGTATCTCCCCTGGCATAGAAAACCCAGTATCTTCCCGAATCATCCATGAATGCAGTCGGGTTCCTTTCGTAGCTGTCGTTGAAAGTCAGCTGTACTGGCTTGCTAACATCAACATCTGCTCCATAAACAGGACAAAGAAACAGCGAGGAAAACACAAAAAGAAACAAAAATGCCCTGGCATAGGTTATTGTCTTTTCATTCATAATGCACATCTCCGATTAATGTGCCCTGCTGCAAAAAAAGGATGCGATTGCAGATGGGGCTCGGCCTGGGAAAAAACCAGGAAACTGGACCTGCATTCATCTGCATCCGGAAAACAGGAAAGGCACATAACCAAAAAATCCAGGCCAAGATTTATTACAGTTGTGATATCCGATGTCGGAATTCAGAAAGAAAATGTAAAAAAAGAAAAAAAAGGAAGTTATTACATTGGCATTCCACCGGGGGGCATTCCACCGGGGGGCATGCCCTCACCACCGCCTTTTCCTCCCTTGGATGCGATAATATCGTCAATCCTGAGGACGAGGCGGGTGGTTTCGGTGGCAGAAGAAAGTGCCTGGGTTTTCACCTTTGCGGGCTCGAGTATCCCAAGCTCAGCCATGTCAGAGATCTCTCCCTTGAGCACATTTACCCCAAAGCCTTCACCCTGGCCATCCTTGTGCTTGTTTCTGAGTGAAACAAGGGCATCTATGGAATCCATTCCTGCATTCTCTGCAAGAGTTTTTGGGATTGACTCCAGAGACTCTGCAAAGGACTGGATTGCAAGCTGCTCTCTTCCGCCTATCTCAACTGCATAGTCATTAAGGGATGTGGAGAGAGCCATCTCGATGCTTCCGCCCCCTGTTACATACTTCCCTACTTCAACCGTGCTTGAAACTGCACCAAGAGAGTCCTTTATTGCACGCTCAACCTCAGAAACTACATGGTCGGTGCCTCCGCGCACGAGTATGGTAACGGACTTGGGGTGTGCGCACTCACGCACAAAAACCATTGCCTCGCCGGAAACCTTTTTCTCTGCAACAATTCCTGCAGAGCCAAGGTCTGATTCGGAAAGCTCTGAGATGCTTGAGGTAACCTTTGCGCCTGTTGCACGGGCCAGCTTCTCCATGTCGGATTTCTTTACCCTGCGCACTGCAGAGATGCCTTCCTTTGCAAGGAAGTGCTGGGCAACATCGTCAATTCCCTTCTGGCAAAAGAGGATTGTTGCGCCGGATTCCTTTATCTTGGAAACCATTTCTTTGAGCATCTTTTCCTCCTGCTTGAGGTAGGCTTCGAGCTGGTCGGGGGAATTAATCTCAATTTTTGCATCGGTTTCGGTTTTCTCAATTTCAAGGGCTGCATCCACAAGGGCAATTCTTGCATCCTTGATCTCCTTGGGCATGCCCGCATTCACGATTTCCTTGTCTATAAGGACTCCATTGATGAGCTCGGTGTCCATCACGTCTCCTCCGGCCTTCTTTTCAATCTTTATCAGGTCGGTATCCACGTAATACTCCCCACTGTGGTCCTCGGCAACCTTGCCGATGGAATCAACTACAAGCTCGGAAATCATCTTCTTCTCAGCATCGCTGCCGATTCCTTTTGAGCCCATGGAAACAAGAGCAATCTTGTTAAGGATTTCCTTGTTTTCAGGAGTTACGTCCTTGCCAAGCTTTGCAAGTAGTTCCTCGGCCTTTGTGGCTGCAAGCTCGTATCCCTTGATTATAGTCGTGGGGTGGATGGACTGGTCTAGGAGATCGCCTGCCTTCTTTAGGAGGTTACCTGCAACAACAACAGAGGTTGTGGTACCATCGCCCACTTCCTTGTCCTGAGTTTTTGCGATTTCCACCATCAGCTTTGCTGCAGGGTGGTCAACGTTCATCTCTTCAAGGATGGTTGCGCCATCATTTGTAATTACGATATCACCAAGCTCGGAAACGAGCATCTTGTCCATGCCCTTTGGACCGAGGGTGGTCTTTATGATGTTTGCAACCGCATATCCAATTGCGATGTTTATGCGCATCGCATCTCTTCCAATTACCCGGTTTGAACCTTCGGGCATTACTTCTCCACTACTTACTTTTCCCATAGTTTTCACACTCCGTTTTTAGAGTTTGCAAAATTTGTGGAATGAATAGTGATTAGTAATATTTATAAAAGTTCTTTAATGGTGTTTTTGCCGGGTTTTGTCATAGGCGGGAGCGGTCCACATTCGCTGATTCTAGGAAATAGTGAAGGGCATAGGCTGCAGCAAATGCCCCAGTGGCCACAAGAACATTTTCTGCCTGGCCCAGGTAGGTGAGAAGGATTGAATAGGCAAGAACAGAGAACAGGAGGGCAACCATCGTGTGGAACGGGGCGCGGGAGGGGTTGAGGAAATCAAATGCAAAGATAAGGGCAACGAGGAGCCCCAGGAGAATCCTGAGAAACACCACACAGTGTGGGAAATTGAAATAATAGCATGCGGTTGGGGCCATCAGGAAAACGTAGGCGAAAACCAACCCGGCTATGAGCAGCATTACTATTCTCAAATGCTTCCAGAGCGGGAAGAGGAGGCGGTCCAAATCCGGAAGGGCAAAGCCGAGCACTATGCTGGCTGCACAGAGAAGGAGGGTGGGCTCAGGCGCACCCTGGAAGGCAAGGCCTAAGGAAAAAAGCACCAATAATGCGGCTGCTGCCACTATCTTCGTGCTCATGGAAATCTCTATAAGTTAAAGTACTTCTCAAACTCGTAGGAAGTCGGGCGGGTGCTCTGCTCCCGGTGCTCCTCAATCTTGTCTTCTAGGTAACTCTCCAGAATATCAGATGAGAGGGTTCCCTTTAGGAACTTGTTGTCGCTTTCCAGTGCAGAGATTGCTTCTAGAATAGTTGAAGGGACCTGGCTTGCCCCAGCTTTCTTCAGCTCATCGGTGTCCATGTCTCCCATGTTTGAGTCTATCGGGTCGCCTGGTTCTGTTTTGTTCTTTATCCCATCAAGGCCTGCAGCAACCACCACCCCAAGGGCTATGTGTGGGTTTGTAGAGGGGTCAGAAAGGTTGAAGACCACCTTCTTTCCCTTGCGGTCATTACGGATTTCGTTCTCAACGCGGATAAGTGCTGAGGAGTTGCGCTTCCCCCAGGAGATGTGGCGGGGGTCTGCAGCAAGGCGCTTGTATGAATTCGGGTTGGGGCAGGTGAAAATGGTCAGGGCTTCTGCATGGTCAAGGAGGCCACCTACAAAATAGCGGGCAGTCTGGCTTATCTGGGCATAATCATCAGTTGAATCATAGAACACGTTTTCATCTTTTTTCCAGAAGGTAAATCCTGAGAGCAGCTGGTTTCCCCTCTCTCCAAGAACTGGAAAGGGCATGAAGGTAGCCAGGGAGTTGGCAATGAATGCAAGGTTCTTTACTGCAAATTTAACTGTCTGGATTGCATCGGAGCAGACCCCCAGGGGAAGCGGGGCAACGGAAATAGTCTGCTGGCCGCTCGTGGACCTTCCATGGTAATGCTTGGTCACTATGTAGCGGAAATTGTCTTCAACAACTTCTGAAACCTGGGTCCTTGCGCTGTAAAGTGTATCAAATGGCTGGGAGAAGTATGCGCCGTTCTTTGTGTTCCAGAGCGGGGAGGGAGACCAGGGCGCTTCCCTCGACTCTATAAGGCAGTTGGGGCCCCTCTGGGGCGTCATCTTGTCAACAGTTACGTTGTCAAAAACATAAAAATCAAGTTCTGAGGAAGACGTAATGTCTGTAAATCCCATCGCCCCTGCATTTACTGAGGCCCGCTCGGTTACGTAGCGGGGGTCCTTAAGAAAACGCTCCTTGCCCGGGCTAACCATTACATCGCAAATCATCCTCATTGTGCTTGGCTCCCAGGGGACCCTACCAAAAGTGTTGGCATCGGGCATCAAAACCAGCTCCCCTTCTTCAGACCATCCAAAAACTTCCTTCAAGTCTCCGCAGTATATTCCACGGGAAAATGAGGAGGTATTGAGCTCCCTTGCGTTCAGGGTTGTCTTATTGAGCCTTCCTTCCACATCAAAAAACTGGAGGTCCACCCACCTTATGTTGTTTGATGTGATATATTCAAAAACATCATCAGTTCCGGGCATAAGTATCCACCGAAGATATTAACATGAATAGCTAAATAAACATTACGGAGTGTTAGGCAACTTTTTAACAGATAGCTGCAAAATATGGGCATGGAACCTGAATTTAAGCTTAAAAGCGGCCTTGCCAGGATGCTCAAGGGCGGTGTGATAATGGATGTTGTAAGCCCTGACCAGGCAAGGATTGCTGAAAAGGCGGGGGCGGTCGCGGTGATGGCACTTGAGAGGGTGCCTGCAGACATACGCTCAAGTGGGGGAGTTGCAAGGATGTCTGATCCTGAAACAATAAAGGGAATAATGGATGCAGTAAGCATACCGGTCATGGCCAAGGTTAGAATAGGGCATTTTGCCGAAGCCCAGATACTGGAGGCGCTAGGGGTTGATTATATTGATGAAAGCGAAGTGCTTACCCCTGCAGACCCGGAATTCCATGTTGACAAAAGGGAGTTTAGGATTCCGTTTGTGTGCGGGGCAAGGAATCTGGGGGAGGCCCTCCGGAGAATAAATGAGGGGGCTGCCATGATAAGGACAAAGGGGGAAGCAGGAACAGGTAACATTGTTGAGGCGGTGAGGCATATCCGTGAAATTAAAAAAGGGATAGAGGAACTGGTGAAGATGGACACAAGAGAATATGCAGAAGAGGCCGGAGTGCCTGAGGAACTGGTGGCTGAGGCCAGGGCCGCAGGGAGGCTGCCGGTAGTGAACTTTGCAGCCGGGGGAATTGCCACACCTGCAGATGCTTCATTATGCATGCAGATGGGCTGTGATGGGGTGTTTGTCGGTTCAGGGATATTCAAATCCTCTGCCCCTGAAAAAATGGCAGGGGCAATAGTTGAAGCAGTTGCCAATTACAGGGATGCGGGCAAGCTTGCCAGCGTATCAAGCGGTCTGGGCAGGGCGATGGAGGGCCTTGAGATTTCTGACATACCGGAGGGGCAGAGGCTTTCAGAAAGGGGAGTATGATGAAGGTCGGGGTTCTTGCCCTTCAGGGCGCAGTATCAGAGCATATCGAATATCTGAAGAAGGCGATGGAGAAACTGGGGCTTGAAGGAGAAATTTTGGAAGTAAGACGCAGGGGAGAGGTTAGGGAACTTGACGGAATAGTGTTGCCCGGAGGAGAGAGTACCGCTCTTTCCCTGCTCTTGAGGAAGAATGGAATTTTTGAAGATGTACGAGGAGTTGGGGCCATAATGGGGACCTGTGCAGGCGCAGTGCTTCTTTCCAAAAACATTTCCGGAGGGGTTGCGGGCCAGGAAACGCTTGGGCTGATGGACATTGGACTGGTGCGGAATGGATATGGGGGGCAGCTAGAATCATTTTGTGCACCTCTGGAAACTTCTCTTGGGGCAATTGAGGGGATTTTCATAAGGGCGCCGGTAATTGAGTCTGTTTCCGGTGGGCTAACGGTGCTTGCAGAACATCTGGGAATGCCGGTGGGAGTACAGCAGGGAAATTATCTTGCAACAACCTTTCATCCGGAACTGTCCGGCTCAACTGCATTCCACGAACACTTTCTAAAATTGAATAAATAAATAAACATTTCCATACAGAAAACTAGTCTACAGTGTATTCTGCCTCAGTAGCTCAGGGGGAGAGCACTCGGCTGAAGACCGAGGTGTCGGTGGTTCAAATCCGCCCTGAGGCACATCCTTTTATACCCGGGTTGAGGGAATTAATTCTCCAGATGATGACATGTACAACCGCTGAGAGAAATCGATGATGATGCCAACAGCGTCTGATGGAGCAAATATTTCTGCTAGAGGGAAAAACGGGTGGGAGAACATATTATGTTTTGGTCCTTGGAATTCTGGCGATTTCTCCTCATAAACGTGCTCATGATGCGCTTTTTGCTTCTGGATAAACCCCCTCTAAAGAGGAGCTGGGGACATCTGGAGGAGTTAAAATAATAAAAAGCGGGCTATTGCTTGTTCCTGTGCTTGGGAGGGGGTGCCATGTGGGGTAACCGGCCTCTTGGGTGGCTTCTGGCAAGCTTTCCTGCATCTTTGCGGGCTTCCTTCGGACAAACCTCTTCTGAAACAGGGGAAACCCTGGCCCGGAGATTCTGCAGAAGCTTAAGTCCGCGGGAAAGGCCCTTATCGGGGAGAGGGCCGGTAATCGGTTCTGCAACAGATTTTAGATGTGAAACAATCTCAGATGTTTTAGATGACTCCTGATCCTGGGCAAGGATACGAGCAAGAAGGCCAAGCTTTTCTGCTGACTCTGCTTCACTTGCAGAGTCAATATCTGAAATGGCTTCAGCTGCATTCCTGAAAGCGTGCTCTGCAACAAGCAGGGGCAATTCTTCATATGAAAGGGTTTTATTAAGGAGGGAAAAATCATTTTCCAGCACTATGCGGCTAAGCAGAGAAACCTGGTCTTGGAAATCATCGTCAGCCTGAATATACAGTTTGCTGGCAAGCTTTTCTGCATTGGGGTGGGCCCTGTGCATCCATAGCATTTCATATGATGCTCGTAAATTCCTGCTGAACATCCCTGCGCTGTCATCAAAATGGGAAAGGAAATCAAAAAGCAGGCTTGCTGCATTGCTGTTTCCCCCACTACTACTAAGCTCGCGGAAAGCGACTTCCTTCACTAATTGATAGGGTGCTTCCTCTGCACCGGGTTCTTCAATGGGAGAGGGGAGGGACCCCATCTTTCCGTTTTCCCCAAAAAGTATAGTCTGGTGGGGGAGTTCCAGCGGGAGGGGTGGCTTGTCTTCAAGTTTCCTGAGCGCAATTGCAGTATCCGCTGCATATCCACCATTTGAGGTTGCCAGGAAAAGCTCTGTTGCAGAAAAGAGAAGGTAGGGGCTACGACTGTGGAGAGCTGCCTGGCGCAGGTTGTCTGCAACCGGCCCTTTTGCAGCAGACTCGCATGTTTCCCTGGTCCCGGGATTGTTGAAAAGGTGGTATGCATGGAGCATCAGCTCTGCCTTGTCTTCTCTGCCTTCTATGCATCTTTCTGCAACCAGATTGCAGATTCTTGAAACAGCCGCATCAATTTCCTCTGAAGAGCCAATTGTTTCATTTTGCAGATTATAGAGTTCCTGCAGTGATTTGTTTGTAGGGAAATACCCAAGGGCGTTTATGCTTGTAGTGCCCTGCCTGGCCAATGACCTGGGCAGTGAGGGGTTTTTCCTTAGGGCTGCATCAGCAACATTTTGTTTAGAAGATTCATTGTTGGAATCTGAAGAGAGGAATTCGGCCAGCTCTTCTGCAACCATATCTGAAGCAAGAAGCCCTGCTGCCTTTGAAGAAACCATGTCGGAACCGGATGCTGCCAGCTTGGAGAGCAGTTCTCTGGGTATGCGCTCATCATGAAGGAGTTCGAGTGTAGCGAGCACTATCTTCTCATTCCTGCTTGAGAGGGCTTCAAGAAGAGTCTGTTTCTTTTCAGGGCTGTGGGGAAGGGAATCCAAAACATTGTAGGTATCTTCCCGCAGGGTTTCGGAACCGTGGGAAAGAAGGGAAACCATCCTGCGGTATGCCCCTGCATCAGCTAGCACCTCAAGTGCCCTCAGGCCAAAGCGCCTTTTCTGTGCCGGTGTGAAATCCCCAAGCAGGTTCTGTCCTTTTGCAGCTTCCTCTGCCGCAACCAGGCCTTTTTCTCCCATCCTAGAAAGCAGGGTGCATGCATAGGAAGATATCTCCTCTGTCTTATGGCCAAGGGCAGGCACAAGCAGCCTGGTGATTGTGTCTTCTGTTCCTGCAATAAAGGCAGAGAAAAGCGATGCTTTTCTTGCTCTTGTGGCCGTTTTTCCGGACCAGTCTAGGGACTGTTTTCCTATCTCATTGGAAATTTCGGTGAATTCTTCTTCCCCTGAGCGCTGCATCCTCCTTGCAAGGGCAAACTGGGAAAGCACTCTTACTGTTTCATCAGAAGAAGCAAATGCGGAAACAAGCGATTTTGTTTTTTTTGCGCCCATGCCTGCAAGCAGGTCTTCGGAATCAGCAAAAAGGATATTGCGGGCGGCATGGGAAATAATGTTGTTCTGTTCTATTTCAAACAGGGAATAAAGCTTTATGGCAGAGTCCTTGGAAAGGATTCCTTTGCCTTCTTCAAGAAGAGCCGGAAGAACCTCACCTGCAAACTCACGGAGCTTTTCATTCTGGCCGGTGCGCATCTCGTATAGCAGAAGAAACTCGGCATCAGGGTGAGAACCGCTGAACTCCATGGAAACAAGGGCATTTGTTGCATGGGGGCCAAGCTCAGCCGAGCCCGCCTTTTCAAGTATGAATGCTATATTTTCAATTGAGGGTTTTCTTTTTGAAAGAACTTCCAGTGCATAAACCTGGATTTCCTGGGAAAACTCAGAGAAACTCTCCCTTAGAAGCGAATCTGCTTTCTTTCCAGGGAAATTGGCGAGCACTGTTTGCCATATTGCCAAATCTTCAGCTGAAGCAGAACCCTGGAAATTATTTATGCAGAATTCAAGGTCATCTTGCTCTATGGTCTTTAGGGCGGCAAGTGCTATTGAGCGGGAAGACTCAGGAAGCCCCCCCAGGTTATCCAGGTGGACTTTTGCAAGCTTTAGGGAAAGGGAGCTTGAGCTGGCCTGTTTATTCAAAAGTGTGTTGAGGGACTCGCGGCCTTCGGGGTCGGTTTTCTCAAGATATTGGAGAAGCAGGGACTGAGTATACTCATAGTCGTGGGGTGCAAAATGGAGAAACATCCTTGAAGCCTCCTTTTCTGAAAACGAAGCGAATACCTCTTCTAGGGCGCGCTCCCTGCGCGGCTTTACCCTTCCGCGCTCATCCCTTCCCTGGCCGGATATCTCCCTTCTGTGGGCAAGGACTTCGGCCACAGAAAGAATTCTGTTTACAGTTCCTAAAACAGTGTGCTGGTACAACAGGGGATTTGAAATTTCTGGGCTGACTGCAGCAAGGTTTGAGGTTATCAGGTGAGAGGGGATATACGCTCCCTGGAAACCAAGCGTAAGCAGGGCACCTGCGGCTATGGATGCAGATTCCTTTTCTCCGTTTAGTGCAATGTCTGAGAGACCCATAACCAGCTCCTCATACTTTCTGGGTTTGCCTGCAAAGGAATGGAGAATTTCCTGGTAGGCATCCTCCCTGTCTTCAAAGGCAGAATCGGGATTGGCAAGAACTGAAAGTGCAGGTGTTATAGAATTGAAATGGGGAGGCAGCCCGGCTGGCTCCCCCTGCTTTTCTTCTTCTGGCTCAGGCAGGGGTTCTGGTTCTTCCGGGGCCTCTTCCTGAATTCCTTTTTCTTCTTCTGGGTTGGAACCGGGTGCCTGGGGGATGTTATGGAAAAAGTTTTTTTCGGCCTCTTCTTCCCCAGGTTCCTTCTCGGAGCCCGGCTCCTCTTCTTCAGTTTCTTGCGGGCCTGTCCTTATTTTTTCAGTTGGCTCTTCAACCACGCCGCTTTCTCTGGTTGCATCTTGTGTTTCCGGAGCTTCGTCTTCCGGGTAAAGCCGGCTCAGCCTTGAACGGGCTTCGTCTTTTTCTCCTGGGCTGGCAAGGTATGCCTGGATCTCCTCTTCTACTTCGGGTTTTTGTGAAACATTTACAAGCAATTCTAGGAGTTTTACCTGGGAACCCTCACCGGGTTCAGGAACAAGAAGTATCTTTTTTCCGTCCTTCTCCCTTACAAGATGGTCTTCTGCAAGCGGGCGGATAACTTTGCAGCAGAGGATGTTGCGGGCAGCTAGGTTGGTTGGGGAAACATCTGCCTCTGCAAGCTGGAGTGCTGAATCCACAAGTTTGTGCACAGGCCATGAATCTATGGGGGAAAGGTCTAAGGAGCTGGCATCAAACTCTGCCTTGCTTTTAAGGCCCTGCAAAACTGTGGTGATGTCAATGGGTGTTTTTTCAGGAGTAAGTTGCTCTTTTTCTGGGGGGGCCTTCTCCGCTTTGGGGGGGGAGGGCGCACTCTGGAGGTATTCTGAAAATTCTTTATAGAGGTATTTTATCTTTCCGGGGCCTTTGGAAGAAGAAACCTTCCTGGCCTGCTCGCGGACTTCGGCCTGGAATGCATGGGAACTCCCGGAAACAAACTTGCCTACCTTTTCCCATACAAGAGAAGCAGTGGATTTGGGGATGCCTCCAGGTATCTTATTGCTTGTGTAGGTTGCCCCAAGCAAGGCCGCTGCTGCCTTTGCCTTGTCATAATCAGAGAGGAGGTCAAGGCAAGAATCAAGATAAGAAACTGCCCACTCTGCCTGATCCCCGGATGCTGCCATCAATATCCCTGCACTTCTTTCAAATGCCTTTCTTCCGGAAAGCAGGGAGGGGGAGGGACGGATTGTCTGGAGGACTTCGGGGATTTCCGCCTCTCTGAGGAGGGAAACTATCTTCTTCGCCCGCTTGTTTGGGCGGGAGGGCATGCTGGTCTGAAGATTGATTGCACGGTATGCCGCAGAAATTGCTTTGTTTGCTTCCTTGTCAGGGAAAAACCCGATGAGGGCTTCAAAAAATGAGAGTTTCTTGAGGGCAGTCCTCTTAACTGTCCTCCTTGGCTGGTTGGGAACAGAGAGGTACTTGAGCATTTCCTTTGCTTTGTTTGCAGCAAACTCCTGGGCAGGGTCAAGTATCCGATGCTGCTGCCTCGCGGCAGGATTCCTTGCTGCTGCTGCTTTTACTGGGGGGATGGAAGCAATCTTTTCAATGCTTTCTTCTGCAGAATCAACAGAGAGAACTGATTTACGCAGCCGCCTTTCAACTTCTTTCGGTACGGTTTGGCCTGAGGACCATGCCTTATTAACAGAACTATAATCCTCTTCAAATTTGCGGGATTCAGACGGATAGGTATTTTTAGTTGGATTAGACATGGTTTAGTATATGTGTCAGATTATGTTTATAAACCTATTGTAAAAATTGTGAATAAACCACAGGAGTAAATATGCAAGGTGTGCTTTATAAATTATTGGTGAGAATAAAGGGTTGAGGTGTGGAGATGAAGATAACCATGGAGGAAGCTCCAGCACTAAAGGACGCCATAGAAACAGTAGTCAGTCTCGTAGAAGAAGGAGTTTTTGAAGTAAATGAGGAGGGTATTGGCCTTAAGGCAATGGACCCCTCACAGATATCGATGGTATGCTTCAGGATGCCAAAGGAGATGTTCAGCGAATATGAGGCAGGAGAAAACAAAAGAGTAGGGCTGGACATTAGCAAACTATCTAAGGTGCTGGCAAGGGGAAACTCAGGGGAAAGCGTTGAGCTTGCAGTGGATGAGGGGAAGCTCCAGGTTACATTCAAAGGGGAAAAAAGAAAAAGAGTATTCAGGCTGCCGCTCCTAGACCTTGGTGAAGGCCTTGAAAGGGAGCCAAAAATTGAATACAGAAACAAGATAAAGATGCGGGCAGACTCCCTGCGGGATGTGATACGGGACGCAAAGCTGATAAGCAGCCACATAGGCCTGGTTGCATCGCCGGAAAAATTCAAGGTTGAAATAAAGGGGGATGAGGGAGAGATAAGAGAAGAATTTGAAAAGGCAGGAGAAAGCCTGAAAGAGCTGGAAGTTGAAAAAGAAGCGAAGGCCACATACCCATTGAGCTACCTTGAAGACATCATAAAGGGGAGCAAGGCAGACACAGACATCAGCATTTACCTTGAGAATGACCGGCCCCTGAAGATCGAATACAGTATAGTGGGGGCAACTGCCAGGTATTACCTTGCGCCAAGGATAGAGAGCGTATAGGCTATTTTCTTTTTGAGAACAGAAAAGGTAGAAGAAGGGCAAAGGCAATGAAGCAGGAGCCCTGGTCAAGGGAAACGGGGATTGGTGCTTCCGCTGTTTTTTCTTCATCAGGAACAACAACCGAGCGTTGTTCAGAAAGGTGTGTTCCCTGGACAGTTACCTCGTAGGGAATAGAATGGGTATAACCGGGCTGGAGAGCAGACGTGTCTACATTGTATTCTAGGTTTACCGAACTCTTGGGGGGAATGAACAATATGCGAGTGTCCTGCTGGATGAGCTCTCCGGGCATCGTGAAGGAGTATGTTGGGGTTGAGTAGGCATCTGTAGGATTATACACTGTTATTCTAAGGGAATCGTTGGAGAAAACAGAATGGATAAACAGGGTTTCAGAAAAAGAAAGCTCTTCGGAAGTTGTGAGCCGTGTAGAACTGGAAAAATTAATCTTTGCCCCACGGGCGCTAAGAGTTTCCATGCTCCCTTCCTGGTCATCTGTGTAGCGGGTTGCGATGTGCCTTGCATCTAGGGAAAGGGATTCGCGGAATGTGGGGTCAAATGGAATCCACCTGTTGCCTATCCTTGCCTCTGCCCATGTGTGGGGCTGCCACTTCTCTGAATATGCATAGCCTGAAACAAACCGTGTTTCAAATCCCAGGGAGCGGAGCAGGGAGATATATAGGTGGGTGTACCCTACACACATCGCCTCAGGATTGTGGAAAACCTCTTTTGCAGGGGAAGGGCTTCCCCAGTGGCTGTGATTGTAATTCACATATTCATATGTCCAGTCCGCAAGGGAGGAAGCGGCCTCCAGCTCTGTTTCCATTTCTTCGGTAAAGGAATGGGCAAACTCCTGCATCTGGGAATCATATGCAATTAGGCCGTGGGCAGGTGCAGGAGAGGGGTTGAGAGGGGGACTGGACGGGGTTGTGATGGGGTAAATGGACTTTACAAGTGCAGATGCTGAGACTGTTTTTTTCCCGGAAAACTCCTCTTCTGAATAAAAAAGCCGGACAGAACCATTGGAGCTTACCAGCTCAGCGCCCCCTGCAGTTTCCATCCAGATAATTTCCTGGTATGTGTTTTCAAGCAGGAATGAGCCGTTTAGGAAGAGGTCCCTGGCAGTGTCTTCTGAAGTTATTGTCCAGTTCTTCTGGACATAGACGAGGGCCTCCCCTGCAGGAAATGAGAAAAGGGGAGAGAGCAAAAGGAAGAAAAGCAAGAGGCATTTCATTGCTTGAGTCTCCTCGCATGCTCCATGCGGCGGCTTATCAATTCATCTGTTCCGATGTCCTTGCGGTGCCAGAGCGGGCCGCTGACCAGGGAGATTGCAGACTCTACGGCATTTTCTGCTTCCTGGCGGGTTTCTGCCTTGGAAACCAGGGCTGCAGTGCGGGAAGTTGTTGTATATGTGACTCCTTCCTTTTCATATACTGAACCAAGATAAAGCTTAACCCCTTTGTTCCAAAGCCCCTCCTCATCAACAGTGACTGGCTGGTCTGCTTTGCCTTCTAAAGGGTATCCTTCGGGAACCAGATACTTCACAACAGTGCACTCATTGCTGAAGCTCACCGGGCAGAGCTTGCCGTTGGCCATGGAAAGAAAAACTTCCGAAAGCTCTGTGCCAAGAAGGATGAGGACGTTCATTGCCTCGGGGTCCCCGAAGCGGGCATTGAACTCTATGACCTTTACACCGTCCCGGGTGAGCATGAACTGCCCATAAAGGATTCCGGTGAAGGGGTTTCCCTCATTCTTCATCTCCATGAGGGTGCGCTGCATTATCCCCTTTGCATCATCAAGGTCCTTCTGCTCCATGAACGGGAGAAGCTTTCCGGTTGAATAGCTTCCCATCCCCCCGGTGTTGGGGCCTTCATCTCCTTCAAATGCCCTCTTGTGGTCCTGCACAGGGGGCATCAGGGCAAGGCCGTTTCCGTCGCAGAAAGCCTGCAGGGTGAATTCCTCACCTTCCAGGCGCTCCTCAATCAACACAGAGCCGTCTTGTTCTATAAGCTTTGAGCAGTATCCGAGAATTTCCTCTTCTGAATTTAGGTGCTCTCCGGAAATTTTTACCCCTTTTCCCCCTGTCAGTCCAATGGGCTTTACTGCGACTTCTCCCAACTCTGAAACGAACTCCCTGGCCTCTTCAAGGGAAGAAACCACTTTCAGCCTTGGGCATCCGGGAATTTCCTTTGCCTTCATAAGGTTCCTAGCATAGCTCTTGTCCCACTCTATCCTTGCTGCGCTCTTGCTCGGGGAAGCAACAGGTATCCCCAAATCTGAAAATGTGTCAGTAACCCCTTTCTCCAGAAGCCCGTCCGGGCTCACAAACACAAGGGCCACTCCCTTCTCCTTTGCCCACTGGCCGACCACCGCAGAATCTGTGGGGTCATGGACAAGTGTCTCCTCAGAAAGGGAAGCGATGCCCGGGTGCTTTTTGGGCATTATGGAATACAGCTCTGAGCTCTTGGAAAGCTGCTCCGCAATTATGTGCTCCCTTGCTCCTGAACCTACAAGCAAAACCTTCATCTTATTCACCTTTGAAAAGCTGGGAAAGTGTCTTCACGAATGCAGAAAAGAAATCTGAGTCAGGCTGCTTGAGAACCTCAAACGATTTGTGCTTGGGGAAGTTCTTGGCAACCATAAAATGGAAAGTATCAGGCCTCCTTCTTTTTCCGGGCATTCATCAGGACCTCCGCTTTATGTATCCGTTCTTTATGAGCATATTCAGCCCTTCCTCCACCCTTCCGATGGGCAGGGAATTTATCTTTCCGAAATCATAGATGTTTATCTCTCCATCGTGTGTCTTTATCCATTCAAAGAGGCGCTCCTGGAGAACCTCGTCGTCCATCCCCTCCATCTTCTTTATCTTGTTCTCAAGCTCCTCGTTCTTGCGCTCGGTTTCCACAAGGATGCGGGCATTCTGCTCGCTGGAGCGCACAAGGTCCTTGTATTTTTTCTCAAGAGAAACATGCCTTGATTTCAGAGTATTTAGCTCGGAAATTGTCTGAAGTTTTTCCTTTTCCAGAGACTCAGAGAGGGATGTGAGCAGGGCATAATAGAACGGGTAAACCGAGGAAACGCTGACATCGTAATGCTTGGAAATTATGCGGAAGAGGTTGAGGGAAAGCAGACCCATTTCAAGGCTGCGGGAAAGCCGCCGTTCCGGGGAAGGGAGAAGATATCTTATGAGTATGGAGCGGGGGGCGAGCTCAATGCGGTAAAAAAGATAGGGCTTGCCCGAGAGGTCTTCAGATTCTACCTTCTCAACGATAAGCTTCTCCTTGGTGTAGTTAACTTTTGTGAAGCCGAGGGAGCCGAGGAGAGGGGTAAGCTCCTTGAGGGGCTTTGTCCGTGTTGCCTTTATTTTTATTATCTCTTCCATTTCACTCCTCCTCCTTAAGGCGCATGTCCACAACGCCCTTTGTGGCCTTTCTCCTCCTAGTCAGGGAAAACACCTCAACAATGAACTTTTCCTCAACTCCCAGCTGGCGGAGGAAAGTCATTATGGAAGTGTGGGAATACCCGAATTTCTCAAGAAGAGAAACCAGGCGCGAGGCCTCCAGGGTCCCGTCTCCCCTCTCAAAATCAACCTTTACCAGGTTTATCTGCTCATCTGTAAGCCCAAGCTCATAAAGCATTCTTGAAAACTGCTCCCTTTCAACTTCAATAGTCATCTTTCCCACCTTAATTGTATAGACAAAGAGGGGCTCCTCGCCGTCTATCTTGTCAAGAAGGAAGGTGTGGGCCTTTTCTGAGCGCTGTGAAAAAATCATGTTCACTGCGGCATCCCCCACACCGAACCCTGAAATCTCATTGTCTATATAATCTGAATAATTTAGGGAATTGCGTATGTAATTCTTGTACTCCCGCAGAACCAGGCGGAGCACAAACATCGTTCCCACATTTGATATGATTGTTTTATGCATGTCCGTTGGATTCTGGGAAGCAACTATCAGGCTGAAATTGTATTTCCTTCCCTCGCGGACAATGGTTATTACATCGCTGCGGTCGTCGTTTGCTATCTTCCAGGCCTCATCAACCACTACAAAAAGGTTTACTCCTTTCTTCTCTTTTAGCTCCTCTCTGCGCATCTTCTCCTTGAGAAACTGTAGGATGGTGAGGCCGGTAAGGGAGCGCATCTCTTCAGTTGGGAGGGAATGGAGGTCTATGCAGACAAGCCCGGAATTTGCAAGCTTCTCAAGCTCCAGGGTGGACTTGCGGGAGAAAAAATCGCTTCCTTCCACAAGGAAGGTCTTGACCAGCCTTGCAGCGTGCTTCTTTCCCTTCTTCTCCATGAGGGAAACAAGGTCAACTAGGGTAGGGTCTTTTACCTTATCATAAATCTCCTCAAGCGCCTCTTCTATATCATAGCGCTCCTCAACGTGCTCGTGGAGAGTCAGAAGAATATCAAATGCAGACATTATCTGCTTTATCCTCTCGGAAACGCTTAGGCCTGCCAGTTCCAGGAGATTGAGGCTTTCCCTGCCAAGGGTAATTACCCGGCCTCCTGCCTGGCGCACCCAACGGTTGTATTCTCCTGTCCAGTCCAGGATTATTGCATTGGAGTTCCAGGTAAGGGCTGCCCGGGTAAGGAAGGTTTTGACCAGGTAAGATTTTCCTGCACCGGTTATCCCAACAATTGCGATATGAGAATTGATCAGTTTGTTGTAGTCCCAGAAAACAGGAACATTCAGCCAGCGGGTCTTGCCAACGTAAATGCCCTGGTCCGGGGTTGAAAGAAGGAGATGGGGCGGGGGCTCCGGCGGGTGGACAAGGAAAAGACGCTGGGCCATCTGGCTCGTAAGATGCTCTTTCAGGTCCATTAGAACACCTCATCCCGCAGCTGCTCGGAATCAGCGGGAATGAAGTAGCTCCACTCAAAACATTTTATCATGTCCGTGTCCAGGAGTTCAGTGACATCTGCTCCGAGGGTGGAAGAGATTATGGTGCGGGCCTCCTTGGCCTGCCTTCTTGCCTTGGAAATTGCTTCTTCCCTTGTGACTCCAAATGCAGTAGTCTGGGCAAAGGCGGTCAGCTCAAGCGAGCGGTCCCCATGTGTGAGGCGCTCAAGCAGCCGGTTCCACATGGCTATCTCACGGTCAATGCGCACCAGCTCCTCGCTGTTGGGGGGAAGGCGGCGCCTCTTGCTCTCTGCCGCGCTCCGCTTTGCCTTTATCTTATCTATGTGCTTTGTAAGGTCAACTGCAGAAACCATAAGGGAAATCTTGAGCACATTCTTGAGCGAGGCAAGGGACTTTTCAAATGCCTCAATCATGTTGGCCTTGTCCGCATCCTCGCTGTCTATCATGCTTTCATAGAACTTTACTTCAAGGAACTTGGAGGCATAATAACCGCCTGCCACCCTCTTGGTTATGCAGTCCCTGGTAGGGGGGATTGTGTACCCGCCTCTTACCTCAACTATGTTTGCTGCTGAGGTGAGGAAGGGAATGAATATGTAGCCATATTTCCAGAGAAGGATGGAAATGGCGAAAAAGAAAGATGCCAATAGGGCAAATATAACCTGTCCACTGACAAAGGAGAAAAGGAGTGCAAGCACCCCTCCGCCAAGCGCGGCAAATGTAACTGCTCTGTTTGCAATCATAACATACCCACCGAGTAAAAGAATTCTCCACCGAATATATCAGTTACCTCCTTTATAAATATCAGGGTAACGATGAAAGAAAACAATGGGGCTAGGATAATGAAAATGGCAAGGGAAGATGTTGCATAAGTGAGGTGCTGGACAGAATTGGTAAGGTCTCCTGTGAAATCGTTTCCTGCGGTCAGGTTGGTCATGTTGTCCATTTTCCCTGCTATTGCATAATTGTCATTTAGGTCAAGGATGGGGGTGGTAGTGTAGTTTGTGTTGTTGTTCATCTGGGCAAGGGAAACCTCTGTTTCATTTAGGTCCGGCTGGGGAAAAACCATTACCATGGAGGGGTAAAGCAGGTAAAGCCCAAAAGAGAGGGCAATGAGAAAACCGCCCAGGCGGCGGGTGGAGAAGAATGCCCGGAAAACCAGGCCAAGGGGGAAGAAAAAGGTGAGGAGCTGGGGGCCGAAGAAGGAAAGCAGCTGTACATGAATCTCGGAAAACAACAGGAGCTGCTGGAGGGTGAGCACCTGGGCCTCAAGCATCATTGAAACAGAAGAAAGATGTGCAAGGGGCTGGATGCTGAAGGTTGAGAAATCCAGGACTATTGACTGGTAATATGCGGCCATGCTGTGGAGGTCCACTGCTGCAGTAAGGAGGGAATACGTGCTTCCGGAAACACCCTCGTAGGTGCAGAGGAGATTTTCAATTGCGCTTCCGCCTGTGCAGAGGCCGTCACCGGATATCTCTGCGCTTATCTGGGTTGCGGTAAGAGTAATTGTTGCATAGGCGCCCACAAGGGCAGCATTTATGATTGCCTGGATGAGCTCCTCCCTGCCGAAATATTCCACTTTGTGGGAACCCAAAGCCCTTCCGAGACCAATAAGTATTCCGGAAAGAACTATGGAAAGTGCAACAATCGTCCCTGCAATCGTAAGGTCAAGTGCCATGTTTTCACTTAAATAAGTTGGAGGAAACCTCCTGTATCAGGTCAGCGGCACCGAGTATTGCGGCTATCAGCACGCCGCCAACAACAATGGCTATCCCTGTGGTCTGCCACTTCCCCCTGGTTTCTCCGGGCTGGACCTGGGAAATCCCATAAATCAGTCCCCCCAGAATTATCAGGAGCATGGAAATCATCGTGCCCGCTGATTTGAGCGTTTCAAGCCAGCTTGAGAGAAGTGTTTCTATGTATGCCATTGAACAAACCCGAGTAGATAAAGAGGATAATATTAATAAACCTTTAGCGGATGTTCTTCCAGGTTGCCGAATAGAGGTGCAGGAATTGAAAATAAAGATAAGCCTGGAAAAAAGCGCACAGGAAAATGCTGCAGAATACTACCAGGATTCCAAAAAAGCCAGGAAAAAGAAGGAGGGAGTAGTGAATGCAATAAAGAAAACCAAGAAAAAAATCAGGGAAACTGAAGAGAGGGGGGTGAAGGAGGGGGAAGAGCCGGTGCGTATTTTAAGGGAAAAGAAATGGTATGAGAAATTCGGGTGGAGCTTCACAACATCCGGCAAAATGATTCTCTTTGGGAGGAATGCAAAACAGAATGATGCGCTTGTGTCGGCCCACCTGGAGAAAGGAGACCTCTTCTTCCATGCTGATATAAGAGGTGGCTCGGCAACCATACTCAAGGGGGGGAAAATAGCGGAGGGGGGTGAGCTGGAAGAAGCTGCGGCAATTGCTGCAAGCTTTTCAAAAGCATGGGATAAGGGCTTTAGCCAGGTGGATGCTTATGGAGTTGAAGCAGGACAGGTAAGCAAGCATGTGCAAGGAGGGGCAATAGCTGCAGGGGGGTTTGCGCTTGAAGGAGAAAGGAAATGGTTCAGGAACACACCGCTCAAGCTGAAGGTGGGAATTGATGAAGAAGGAAGGGCGGCTGTGGGGGCGCCCGGAGCCGGCTGGATAACCACGGGGGTTGAGGTTGTCCCCGGGAAGCGGGGAAAGGGGAAAACCGCAAAAGCCCTGGGCAGGCTTTTCCAGATAGATGAGAATGAGTTTGTGCGGGTTCTGCCTTCGGGAAATTTTAGGATATTGGGAGAGGGGAGGAGGGGCTTGTAACCATGGTTACAAAGAACTCGCGCCCCTAACATTATAAATTTGTCAGCAGAAATGCGGGTACTGGTGGGAATGCATGCGGCGAATTGAAGTTAAACCACGGGGCAGCCTTAGGGACCCTGCCTCTGCCAAGCTGAAAAAAGAGATTGAAGCAATGACAGGAAAGGACATTGCTGATCTAATGATAACCAAATCATATACTATAGATGCCCAGCTGCCTGATGAGGAAATGGAGAAACTGGGGAAAGAGCTTTTTGCCGACCGCGTTTCTGAAGAATACATGTATGGGAAGCCGGCATACCTTCATACCTGGAGGATAGAGGTGGGGCTGCTCCCGGGAATGACTGACAATGTGGGAAAAACTGCTGGCACGGCTGTCCAGGATGTGATTGGGAAAAAGCCAGATGTTTATTTTTCAAAGGTCTATTACATAGATGGAGAATTTGAAGACGAAGCAACCCTTGATGAGATTGCAGAAAAGCTGCTTGCAAACAAAGTAATAGAGCGGTGGAGAATATTTTCACCTGAAAACCAGGAATTCAGCCCTTTTCCTGCAAAGGTGGAGCTGGAGCATACTCCTGAAGTGGAAAAAATAAACATGGACATCAGCCCGGCTGCACTGGAGGAAATGAGCCGGGAAAGGCTGCTTGCCCTTTCCCCTGAAGAGATGAGGGGGGTAAAGGAGTATTATAAGAGAAAGGAAACTATAGAAGAAAGGGAGAAAGTGGGGCTAGACAGCAGGGTAACAGATGTTGAGCTTGAAGCACTGGCCCAGTCCTGGAGCGAGCACTGCAAGCACAAGATATTCAATTCGGAAATAGAGTATTATGAGAATGGAGAAAAAATTGAAGAGATAAACTCAATTTTCAGGACCTATATAAAGGGGGCAACAGAAAAGGCGATGAAGCCATATGTGGTTTCTGTCTTCAAGGACAATGGGGGGATAATAAAATTCAACCTTGAGCATGATGTTGCAGTAAAGGTGGAGACCCACAATGCGCCTTCTGCACTGGACCCATATGGGGGGGCTATAACCGGAATACTCGGGGTAAATCGGGATGTGCTGGGAACAGGAATGGGAGCAAAGCCGGTGGCAAATATGAATATGCTCTGCTTTGGCTATCTAGATGAAAAAGAGGTTCCGGAAGGGGCTATGCACCCAAAGCGCATAGCAAAAGGAGTTATAAAAGGTATAGAGGGGGGAGGAAACCCTGTAGGAATACCCACTGTAAATGGCTCCATAACCTTTGAAAAATGCTATACTGCACGCCCGCTTGTGTATGCAGGAACTGTCGGGGTAATGCCCAACCAGGTCAACGGGAAGCCCTCATCAGAAAAAGAGGTTGAGCCAGGAAGCCTGGCGGTAATGGTTGGAGGGAGAATCGGAAAAGACGGGATACACGGGGCGACATTTTCATCCCAGCAGCTTACCACAGAGGTAAGCTCAAGCGTTGTCCAGATAGGTGACGCAATAACCCAGAAAAAAGTGATTGACCTGGTGCTGGAAGCAAGAGACATGGGGCTATTTGATGCAATAACTGATAATGGGGCAGGGGGGCTATCCTCTAGCATAGGGGAGATGGCCCAGTTCTCGGGAGGATGCGAGATTTACCTTGACAAGTGCCCCCTGAAATACAGGGGGCTGGATCCTTGGGAGATACTGCTCTCAGAATCCCAGGAAAGAATGACCCTTGCTGTCCCCAGGGAAAAGTGGGGGGAGCTCCAGGAGCTTGCGGAAAAGCACGATGTTGAGGCAACGGTTGTGGGCACTTTTACAGACAGTGGATACTTCCACATCCTCTACAATGAAGAAACAGTGGGATACCTGCGCATGGAATTCCTGCATGAAGGGATGGGAAAGATGAGACTCAAGGCAAGCTGGGAGGAAAAGCTCCAGCCGGAGCCCCACCTTACAGAAACAGACCCCAACGAAATACTCCTACGGCTTCTTGCCGCCCCGAACATCGCCTCAAAGGAATGGGTGATACGGCAGTATGACCATGAGGTGCAGGGGGGAAGTGTGGTAAAACCGATAATGTGCGGGAACGGGACTTCGGATGGAGGGGTAATAAGGCCACTCCTAGACTGCCAGGAAGGCCTGGTAATAAGCCATGGAATATGCCCTAGACAGGTTGAAGACTCTTACCATATGGCCCAACTAGCAGTGGATGAAGCAGTAAGGAATGCAGTTGCCTCTGGAGCGATGTTCGGCTATCTTGCAGCGCTGGATAACTTCTCCTGGCCTGACCCCATAAAATCAGAAAAGAACCCTGATGGGGACTACAAGCTTGCCCAGCTGGTGAGATGCACAAAGGGGCTGCACGATGCAGCGGTTGCCTACAGGATTCCCCTGATTTCAGGAAAGGACAGCATGAAAAATGATTATTATTCTGAGGGGGAAAAATATTCCATAAACCCCACCTTGCTTGTGACAGTGGTCGGCAAAATACAGGACATTGAAGAAGCGGTCACCTGCAATTTCAAGAATCCCGGTGACTCCATATATCTTCTTGGCAAAACCAGGGGGGCGCTGGGAGGCAGCGAATACTATAAAGCATATGGGGGCATTGGAAACGGGATGCCAAAGGTGGACCTAGAGGCCAATGTCTCACTTTACAATGCAGTTTCAAAGGCAGCGGCCGGGGGGCTCCTCAACTCCGCCCACGATGTTTCTGATGGGGGGGTTGCTGTTGCCCTAGCAGAATGCACGATGGGAAGTCTGCGGGGTGCAGACTTTGAAATGGGGGAGGCGGAACGTGAGACAGAAGACGAGAGGGCGTTTCTATTTTCAGAGGACCCGGGGCGCTTTATTGTAAGCGTCTCACCGGAAAATGAGCATCAGTTCAGGCAGCTTTTCTCCGGGCTCCCTGCGGCAAAAGTAGGCAGGGTACGCGGGGACAAAAGAATGGTAATACGGAAGGATGGGAAGATGATTGTAAACCAGGACATCACAGAAATGAAAGCGCTTTGGAGGGGGGCATTGAGATGGTAGGGAAAACAAATGCGCTTGTGCTGAATGGGTATGGGATAAACTGCCCGGTGGAAACTGCTTATGCTGTAAAGGAAGCAGGGGGGAATGCAGAGATAATGCACGTAAGCAGGATTCTGGAATCCCCTCCTATTCTGGAAAAATACAATTTCCTGGTCATACCGGGGGGATTTTCTTTTGGAGATGATATCGGCTCGGGAAAGGTGCTTGCAAACAGGCTGAGGCACAAGGCAGGCAAAGAGCTCCAGGAATTTATAAACAGCGGAAAGCTCGTGCTCGGAATATGCAATGGATTCCAGGTGCTCGTGAAGATGGGGCTGCTTCCGGAACCGGATTTCAGGCAGCGGGTAACTATAACTTACAATGAATCAGGCAAGTTTGAAGACCGCTGGGTAAGGCTGAAGATAAACGAGCGCTCCCCCTGCATATTCACAAGGGAACTCGGGGAAATAGAGCTTCCGGTGAGGCACGGGGAAGGCAGGTTCATACCGGGAACCGGGGAAATGCTAGAAGAGATTATGAAAGACAATCTCAATGTGATGCAGTATACAGGACCGGATGGGGGACAGGGCAGGTATCCCTGGAACCCCAATGGCTCTGTAAGGGGGATTGCAGGAATCTGCGACAAGAGCGGGCAGACGCTGGGAATGATGCCCCATCCTGAGGCTTACAACCACCGCACAAACCATCCCTGCTGGGCTGGGGGAAGGGGCTCCACAGGAAGGGGGATCTCACTATTCCGAAATGCGGTTTCCTATCTTGAGCAGGAGTGGTGAGCAATGGGAAGGAGGAACCTAGAATCAAGGGCAACCGGGGGGAAAAACTCCCTGCGGCACATCTGGGAAAGCAGAGACCCCCTGCGGGTTGTTTTCAATTTTCTGGTCATTTACACTGCAAAATATGCCCCCTTCCTGGAGCTGAAAAACGACCTGTTGAGGCTGACGGGGATGAAAATAGGAGATGGGGTTTCCATCGGGCTGGCGGCAATGTTTGATATTTTTTACCCTGAGCTTATAGAGATAGGGGATAATTCAATAATTGGGTATAATGCAACAATCATTGCCCATGAGTACCTGATAAAGGAGATGCGCGTGGGCAGGGTAAAAATCGGGAAAAACGTGATGCTTGGGGCAAACTCCACGGTCCTTGCAGGAGTGTGCATAGGAGATGGGGCCATCGTTTCTGCAGCTGCCCTTGTGGATAGAACAGTGCCAAAAAACAGCTTTGCAAAAGGCAATCCAATGAAGGTAGTGAAGAAAAAATGAACATCTGGAAATTCATCTTTTTTCTGCTCTGCGGGCTTTCTTTCTTTTTTGGGTTCCGTACATATTATACACAAATTCCGGAATTTCCCCCATGGCTGTGGATGTTTGTTCCGGACTGCCCGCTATATGTCGGGCTTTTGATGCTGGCCGTGATCTTCGGGATAAAAAACCCGCTCTTTAGGTTTGTTGCGGGCGCGGGGCTGGTAAAATACGGGTTCTGGACACTGATGATTTTCGGCCTTTTTCCTGAAAGATATTTTTCCCCGCTTTATTTCAATACAACCAGCATACTGATTGTGGGCCACCTGCTGATGATACTTGCCGCCTGGGTACTCGTTCCGAAAAAACTGGGGAATTGGTATTTGATGCTGGCGCTTGGTTGGTTCCTCCTAAATGACATCCTGGATTACTGGGGGGGGACAAAGCCAGTTTTTCCTGGAGGAAAAGATGAACTTGTCATGGTGGCTTCGATAGGTTTAAGTTTTGTTTCTGTGTTTGTGCTTTATCTGTCTAGAGGAATTGGGCAGAGCCCGGTTTTCCGGGCAATGCGTTCTGCATTGGGTGTTAAGGATGAAAATCAAGTTTGAGAAAAAAGAGATTGGCGAAATTGGGACTGAATTGCTTTTTGTGCCATGCATCAAGGGAAGAATGCCCTCCTGGGCTTCGGAGATCCTGAAAAAAAACGGAGTTGAAAATAATTTTGGAGGTGAAAAGGAAAAATCCCTTTTTGTTCCTGCACCGGACAAGGGTTACAAGCGGCTGCTATTTATCGGAATCGGAAAAGAAGAAAAGGCAAAAATAGAAAGCTTCAGAGAAGCAGGAGGAAAGGCATATTCACTTGCATCCGGAAAAAAGATAAAAAAATGTGGTGTCTGGATAAGCGGAGAAATGGAGCTTGGGAGGGGGGATGCACTTCAGGCATTTGCTGAGGGGTTTGCCCTAAAGAGCCAGCGAACAGATGTTTATAAGACTGAAAAAGAAGAGAAAAAGAAGAAGGAAGTGGAAGAGCTGGTTGTTTTTTCTGAAGAGGATTATTCTAGGAAAACACGGGAGGCAGAAATACTCTCAACCGCGCAAAACTATGCCCGGAGGCTGGATATGGACCCCTCAAATATGATGGACCCCCAGCGGATGGCAGATGAAGCGCTGGTGCTGGCGAAAAAGTATGGGATGGACTGCAGAGTTTACAGCCGGGGTGAGCTGGAAAAAAAGGGAATGGGTGGAATACTCGCCGTTGGAAAGGGAAGCGCAAAGCATCCAACCCTTGTAAGAGTAGTATACAACAAAGGGAAAAACCTGCCCCATATTGCACTTGTGGGAAAAGCAATCACCTTTGACAGCGGGGGGATTTCCATAAAGCCGGGAAAAGGAATGGCCAGCATGAAATACGACAAAAGCGGGGCGCTTGTCCTGCTTGGGGTAATAAAGGCGCTTGCTGAGCTGAAGGTGCCGGTAAAGGCAACTCTCATCTTTGGGGCGGCAGAGAACATGCCTGACGGAAAGGCTGTAAACCCAGGTGACATAATAAAATCATACAATGGGAAAACAATAGAGATACTCAATACAGATGCGGAAGGAAGGGTGTGCCTTGCAGACTCTGTTGCCTATGCTGCTGAAATGAAGCCGGAGCTTATACTTGATGCTGCCACTCTTACCGGAGCGGCCAATGTGGTGCTAGGGCGCCACGGAATATGCATGATGGGAACTGAAGCAAATGCCATGGGACTGCTTGAAGAAGCGGGAAAAGAGACATATGAAAGAGTGTGGCCCCTTCCTGTGTGGGAAGAATATTCAGAAATGATAAAAAGCGACATTGCAGATGTTAAAAACCTGGGAAGCGAGCAGGGAGAAGCAGGGACCATAACCGCAGGGATTTTCATAAAAGAATTTGTGGGAAAAACACCCTGGATACACCTGGACATCGCGAGCGTTGACCTAATCGAGCACCCTAATGCCTATCTGCCCAAGGGCCCAAGCGCAAGGGGGGTAAGGCTGGTTACCTCATTTATCAGAAAATGGGTGCAGCAGAAGCAATGACAAATAATTAAATGACTAGTGAGATATAATGCTATGAACACTAAATTCTTGTTTATTTTACTGGTGGGATTGGTTTGCGTGGGTTTTTCTGCTTCTGAAGATTACCCGCGGCCCTGGGAAAACGATACCTGGCTGGAGGAGAACCCTTATGCGGCAAGCTTCTTTGGGATGCCCTCTCTTGCTTCTTCAGGATCAATGCTGGAAGAAGAGGACAGAGAAGATCTTGAAGAATTCCTGCAGATAACCGTGCCCGATTTCCAGAACAGCCTGGAGGAGATGCAGCTGGAAAAAGTAGAATCAGGCATTTCAAGGCGCGGGGAAAACTCTTCATATATTGAAAATGCAATAGGAGCAAAAGAGGATGCTTCAGAAATAGAGCTTGAAGTTGAGGACCTGGTTCCGGGAAAGTACGGATGGGACCTGTTCACCTACCCCTGGGACTGGACAGACTGTACAGAATACTCACTGCTGGGCCTAGAAGAATATGGAGAAATGGTGAATGAAAAAAGGGCGGAGTTTGAGTCCTGGAGAGGGAAGCTGGTTAATGGCGGGGTGTGCGATGACAATTATACCGGAGGGGGAATTGAATATTGTGAAATGCCCCTAGAAGATGTCCAGTGTGAGTTTTCAGGGCTATGGGATGAGGTGCCGGTGTTCTCTTGGTATTATGGGTGCATAGAAGATCACTGGGTCACAGTGGATGCGCTCGATGAAAAAATAACCAGCATAAACCAGACATACAGGGAACTGGGAGACTCCTGTGAAGAAGGCAAAGTGCTTGCGGAAGAAAAAGGAGAACTTGCAGAAGATGTTGTTTCTGAGATGGCCCGGGAGGAGGTAAGCAGAATATACCGTAGCAGCTATGGGGAAGGCAACAGCCGGGCCCAGGGAATCAAAGGAGAATATGAGGAACTTATGGGAATAAAGGAGGTTGCAGACGGGGCCCTTCGTGAAGCAAAAAATGCAGAAGAGGGAGATGGGAAGTGGATAAAGGACTGCATAATGGGAAGCGGAACCGCGGTTTCGGGCTATACGGTGATTGCCCAGAGCAGGATAATAGAAGAAGCTGAGGAAGTTGTCTGGGAATATGGAGAAGAGGCAGAGGAAACCCTAGAAGACGCAAAAGAAAAGGAAAACAAGATGGGGGAAATGGGAAAGGCCTGGCTGGATGATGCAGAGGGGCATTGCCGTAGCGGAGAAGCTGGAAGCCTGGGAGGGCGCTTTAAGAGTTACGGAAAATGCAAAAAATACGCCAATATGGCCCTCAACTCTGCAGAGCAGGGAGAGGGGGCAGAAGAGGCTATAATAAATGAAGAGCTGGCCTGGCTTGAGGAATTCATAGAAAAGGCGAATACGGATGGGATAGATACGCATACAGAAGAGGTGCAGTATGCGATTCTGGAGCAGACAATGCCTTCCAACTACCAGGAAATAATTGAAAATATAGAAGAAGGAATTCTGGAAAAGGCGGAAAACAGGTATGGGGGCCTGCCTGGGAGGAGGGAATACATCCTTAGCCAGATAAGCATGGATGGATCCAAGCCGAGTTTCCTTGAAACCTGGTTAACCGGGGAAGAATGCTACAGCGGAAACGAGCTTGATTACCGCTGCGCGCTTGGGATGCTTTCTGAAATTGAAGAATCATATGATGAAATAGAAGCAGAATTTGCAGCAAACAAGGACTCCCTTGTACAGGATTCCCTTGTTGTTGATGCATATGAACAAGTGGGGATACCTGTGCTGGACGGAAACGCCAGCCAGTACCTTTATGTTGACATAAAAAACCCAACCCGCTATTCCGGAGAGGGGCTAACAGTTGAAGCGTATACTGATATTGAATACCGTAAGATTGACCTGGTCCGGGGTAAGGGAGAAGTAAGGCTGGTGACCCCAAAAAGCGGGAGGATTGCAATAGAGCTTGTAGGTATAAATGCAAGCGAGACCATTTCTCTTGCCTTCAAAAAACAGGGAATTGTCTGCAGGACAAAAAAGCACGAAGAAGAAGCAGAAGGGGATGATGCTGGCGGCGCAGAAGTGAAGCACGAAATAAAATTTTCCTGTGAAGAAGATGTCGGGGGGCTGATGATAGGTGGATATTCGGGCATAGAAAGCGTAACAGTTGATGGAATAACCGTCCCATATACTGGAGAAGGAATAGGTAGGCCCCTTGCAAAAGGGACCCATACCCTGGAGCTCCGCAGCCATGATTATGATGCATATGAAGTTGAGAGGGAGGTTTCTTTCATAACCACCTTTGGGCAGACAACCAATGTAGAGCTTTTCTTCACCTTCCATCCAAAGAGGGACCTAGACTACATTGCCTACTCAAGCACTGAAGAAGGCAAGGGAATGGAGGAGATTGATATTTTCGGGTACACAGGAGAAAGGATTACCGAGAAAAACATAATCGGAGAAAGCACTGTGTTCTTCAAGGTGCATGAGCTTGAGGCAGGAAAGCCTACAAAAGTCAGGCTAAGCTATGAGATGAACAACCTTGAAGAGTATGTTACCGGGCAGGTGCTTCTTTACCAGGAAATGAACCTTAGCAGTGGGGAAACTGCAATCCTTGAGGAAACCCAGACCTACCTGCAGCAGGGAGATGAGGAAAGTGCTTATGAAAAGATAGAGGAACTGCGTGATGTTTTTGAAGACAGGGAAAAGAAAGAGAGTAAAGTACTGAAGAAGCATGAAAAGCTAAAGGAAGAGATTGAAGAAAAGATGGCCCGGCTGGAGAGTGCCCTGCGGGTTGCTGAAGGCCTTGGAGTAAACAACACATATACCCAGGAAATGGAAGCAAGGGTTGCTGAGCTGGGCAGCGCAATTGAAGAAGATGTACCTGATGGGGCCCTGATAAGCCCGCTTGAAAGCATAGACATGGGATGGGAGAAAAAAGAGATAACCAAAATATCCCGGGCTCTGCTGGATAGGGAGGAGGAAATAAAAGAAAGATGGGCAGAGTCTGGGTATTATGGGGAAGGGACAGAAGAGGCAATTACTGAAGTAGAAGAGAAAAACAGCCAGTTTTCAGGGAGCCTCAACCTTGATGATGCTATGGAGGCATTTGATGCTGCTCTCCGGGCAGAAGAAGTACTGGATACAGCAGAAGAAAGCAAATCTGAAGAAGATGCGGCAATGGAGGGTGTGCTTGGGGAAACAGTCAGTGAAGCATATGATGTGCTGGAGGATTATACGCGGGAGTATGAGGAAGCAGATGAAACCCATCTTGAAGGCAACTTCCTGCTTAAGCCGTATGATGTGAGCAGGTACCTGAAAAAGGCAGATGAAACAGGGGATTTTGGGGAAACAGTTGGAGAAATTGAGGGGATGGTTGGCAAGATGGAGGGGACGCTGGAGCTTCTTAAAAATGAAAAAGAGAGGCTTGGAGAAAACCTGGAGGCGCTCTACGAAGATCAAAAAGAAAGCATGGCAGAAGAGGACCGGAAATTTGTGGAAAGTGCGATGGCCACTGCAGAAAACTATGCCGGAAACGGAGAATATGTACGGGCAATAAAAAGCCTGGAGGCGGGCCTGGAGAGAATGGATAACTTTGAAAGGAAGCAGGATGGGCTGCTCATACTCGCGATTACCGGGCTGTTGGTGCTAGGAATAATCGGGCTGTATCTTATGCGGGACAGGATTCCCCCGCATATCCTAGACCAGGGCAAAAAAGAGAAAACATACAGAAAGCTTAAGAGGGAGCAGTGAGGAGGTGGTGGGATGCAGGGATGGCAAACCCTTCTGGGAATTTTTGTAATTGCATTTGTAGTGCAGCTTGCGGTGCCAGGCTTCACCGAAGGGCTGTATTTTGACCCCTCAAACCTGATGCCCTGGATGTTCGTTAGCAGTTGTTTCCTCCATGGGGGGCTTATGCACCTCTTCTTCAATTCATTTTCCCTGCTTATTTTCGGCCCTTATCTGGAGAGGGAAATCGGAACAAAAAACTTCCTGCTGCTGTTTCTTGCTGCAGGGATAGCCGGAAACCTTACTTATTATCTTACAATCATAACCGCAATAATCCCTGTGGTGCCGGCCCTGGGGGCAAGTGGTGGGATATTTGGAATACTCGGTGCGCTTGCAATGCTCAGGCCGGACATGCGCGTTTTTGTTTTCTTCATCCCCATGCCCATACAGGCTGCTGCAGCCCTCTGGTTTGTGCTTGAGCTTATGGGCTCATTCAATCCTGGCTCGGGAATAGCAAATGCCGCGCATCTTGGAGGCCTTATACTCGGTCTGGCGTATGGGATGTATTATGAAAGAAAAAGAAAGGAGGAGTTCGTGTTCCAGCACAGTGGAGATGCCGGCGGGGAATGGGAAGAAGACTACATCTAAAGGAATTTGTTGAGGGTATTCTGCCCCGTTTCCTTTTTTTGCGGATTGGGGGGCTTCGTGCTTTGCATTCTGAATTTATCCCTGAAAGAGAGAAGAACTTCGTTCATTTTTTTCTCTCTTTTCCTTGATGCCCAGTAATAGTATTCGTCCCTTGTTTTGCGGGTCATAAGGACATAAACTGCCCCTTCCTTCATTCTCCCTGCCCTTCCCCTTCGTTGTATAGAGCGTATTTCGCTGGGTATGGGTTCATAGAAAACTACTGCATCCACTTCGGGAATATCCAGGCCTTCCTCACCTATTGAGCTTGCAACAAGGGTGTCAAATTCGCCTTTTCGGAAGGAATCCATGGTTTCTTCCTGCATCCTCTTATTGAAGTTCTTTCTCTTGCCCATAAAGGGCCTGGCGCTGAATCCTTGCCGGTCCATCTCTGCAGTTATCTCTTCTATCTGGTCTCTATACTGGACAAATATTATGAGCTTCTTCCCCCTGAGCTTATCCATTATTGAAAACAATTTGCCCATCTTGGGGTGTTCACTTGCCTTCTCAAGCAGGGAAAGCACTCTTGATATTTCAGTACTTTTGGAAACCGCAGTTGCTGATTTTGAATCCGAAGTACGGAGCTTCTCTAGATATTTTACCACGGGAATTTTTCCCTGGGTTTCAAGGAGTTCCTGCAAATGCAGGATGTGTAGCAGACAGCTGTATAGGTAGATGACCCGGTACTTCATGGGGTGTTTTATCCTCATAATGCGGGAGCGGAGCTCAAGAAATGCCTTTTTAGAGGAGAGACAGGGGCGGATCCCCATATTTTTCAGGAGCGTTGCCTGCTTTTTTGCATAAGATGCCAGTATATCCTTTGCCTCAAGATACGGGCCTGTAAGGCTGACCGGGATCCATTCCTGCTTCATCTTTTTTATATATGGAGTGACATCTGGGTCTGAATTAGTTCTTACTTCTATATTTGTTATCCTGAGGTTATCAAGGACTTTTTTTATTTTTGCGCGGTCCCCTCCGGGGGAGGCAGTAAGACCGATTATCTTTGTTGTTTCAGAAAGCCCATCGGCTATCCTGACATATGCATAATCGCCTACCGCACGGTGGGCCTCATCAAAAACCACCAGGGAAGTTTCATCAGAAGGAAAAATGCCTTTTTTCATGTCATTTCGTATAGTTTGGGGGGTTGAGGAAATTATGTGGTTTTTGTAAAGAGCAGCGCGCTTTTTTGGTGTGTTTTCACCAGTAACCAGGGCAGAGCCCCCATCTATAGCACCAAGAACCTCTTTTACTGTGTTGCTATGCTGGCGGGCAAGTGGCTTTGTGGGAGTAAGGAAGAGGCATTTTCCAGGTGTTTTTTCCATCATCGCCAGGGCTATTAGGGTCTTGCCAAGCCCAGTAGGGAGCACGACAAGAGTATTGCCATTCTCTTTTATGGATTGAATTATCTTTTCCTGATATTCTCTGGGCTGGAGCTTCATTGAGATAATTATTCTTCTTCTGCTTTAAAAACAATGAGGGGCTGTGTTTCCACTATTCACGGTCTGTTTTTCCAGTAAAGTAATGATTAAAAATATATGTAACCATGGTTACATACAATGTTAGTATACATATATGATATCAAGTCATCTGTTAGAGATTACAACAGAATAAAACGTAATTTTTACTACCACTTAAATAAAAATGGCTATAACAAGTATTTTTGGAAAACAAAATCAGTGCTGGTTGTGCCTGAGGAAATGGAGCAGGTTATTGATGGATTTTTCCATTCTTTCTCCAGTTCCATCATAGTTTATAAAATACTGACCGATTCAATTGAAGAGTTGGAATAGTGGAAATAAGGGGTCTCCTACCTATTCCACTAACTTTCTTACATCAAGTTCACAAACAGCAACAGGATATTCGAGCCCATATCTTTTCAGTATTTCAGGATGTACCGAGCCAATGATTCCTGCCCGTTTTCCATCCAGAAAAACCTCGGCGCACCTTCCCTCTATAAAGCAAGTACCCTCTCCTGCCTTCAGTTCTAGTTTTTTGCCTATCCACCGGGCCAGAGTTTGCAGGAAGGGCTGGAGGGTTGTTAATGAAGCCCCATCTTCTATAATGGCAAAACAAAGGCTTTCCTTTTCACCTTCCTTATATATCTTGCCACACTCATAGATCTTTTGTGGGAGGCCTTTCATCTTATTTGTTGCAAAACATTCCATTACTCCGGAGATGAGTGTTGTCCTAAGGTGGGTAAACTCTTCAGAAGCAGAATTTTCTATTGCCACTGCCCCCTTATCTTTCCCCACTTTCCAGAGCTTTTTAGGGTTTGTGAGGAAGTAATTTTTAACTTCAAGGAATTCCATGCCTGTCATTGCATCGTGCAGGGGCTCCAGCTTTCTGTTCTCCTTCCCCGTGGTTGTAAGTTGGGGAAGGGTTGGCTCCAGATTTTCATAACCATACCCGATTGCAATGTCTTCTATTATATCTGTAAAGGAGATTATGTCTGCTCGGTATGGGGGAACAAGTGCGTGTTCCTCTTCAACAACAACCCCCATCTTCTGCAGGCAGGCCTTTCCACTTTCCATATCCAGCCCAATTCCAAGCACCGCTCCTGCCTTTTCCATATTCACCGGTATTTTTTTTTCTGTGAAATCCGGGTGTGTTTCCCCGTCAATTTTAACCTGGAAGAGTTTTCCTCCCCTCTCCGCAAGCGCGGTGGCTATTATGTTTACTGTTTTCCTCACAGTTTCCCTTGAAGTTCCTGTGGCCTCTATAAGCAGGTTCCTTGTTTTTTCCGTCACCCTGGTCCTTTCGCTGTTTATCACAGGGGGAAAGGAAACCACACCTTTCTCATCTTTAATCAGCACTGCCTTCCCTTCCGGGACAAGATGGGAATAGGCCCTTCCCTTGGGGTGTTTTTTAAGCACCTCCCGGATGCCCATCTCTTCTTCTGTTTCCAGCGGAACCATTTTCTCCCCCGTTGCAATAACATATTCTAGCTTCCCGGATATGTTGTCTAGGTTATGTATCCCCACTGCAACCTTCTTTCTTTTCCGGCCTATGGTCTGATGCAGCTTTTCCTGCATCTGCATCAGGTCTTCTAGCAGCCCCTCATCAATTTCAAGGTCCTTGACTACAGCTGCCGAAACCTCTGGCCTTACTTTTCGTGTTTCTTTGGAAACTTCCATGGAATATTCGGATTTTTCAGAAGTGTACTCTGGAATTTTTTTGTCGTAATATGCAATAACTGCTCTGGCAATTCCTTCTATGCAAAAAAGGTCTGGCCGGTTTGGGGTTATCTCAACGACAACCTCCCCTTCCTCCTCCTCCACCGGCATGCCTATCTTTGTGAGGCAATCGATGATTTCTTCCTCGCGCCGCCCGGTCATTTTTTCCAGTTTTTTGAAATCAGCATTTATGTTAGCCATGCGGGTCCCTCTTCTCCTTTGCTTTCTTTTCAGCTGCGGGAGTAACGTATCTCCCGGTTACACATCCGAAGCAACTGTTTTTTCCAACTGCCTTTTTCAGCCCCTCTAAGCTGATGTAATGGAGGCTGTCTACCCCAAAGAAATCCCTTATCTCTTCTATTGTCTTGTTATTTGCTATCAGCTCATCATATGTGGGCATGTCTATTCCGTAAAAACAGGGAGAAATTATGGGGGGGCAGGTTATGCGCAGATGTATTTCTTTTGGCCCGCAGTTTCTCAGCATGCGGACGATTTCCTTCATTGTGGTGCCCCGCACAATGCTGTCATCAAACAGGACAATCCGTTTTCCCTGGATTAACTGTTTAATTGGATTCACCTTCATCCTCACTGCCTTTTTCCTGCTCTCCTGGTCAGGCATTATGAAAGTCCTGCCTATGTACCTGTTTTTTATTATCCCTTCTGTGTACTCCACACCTGTTTCCCTTGCAAAGCCAAGCGCGGCGCTCCTTGAGGTGTCTGGGACAGGGATTATAAGGTCTGCTTCAACAGGTGCTTCTTCTGCAAGCTGCTTTCCGAGTTCTTTTCTTACCTGCTCCACAAGCTTCCCATTTATTATTGAATCAGGGCGGGAAAAATAAACATACTCAAACATGCAGTGCCTGGCCCCCCTGTCCAAAAGGGTTTCTTTTTCCATTTTTCCATTCTCATCAATTATTGCCAGCTCTCCCGGCTGGATTGAGCCAGAGTAAGGAACCAGGTTCATATCCAGGCCGGTGGACTCGGAGCAGAAGATTATGCTGTTTTCATCTTCTCCGTAGGTGAGGGGCCTTATACCGTGGGGGTCCCTAAACACAAATATTTTCCTGTCATATATTCCGACAACCGAGTATGCGCCATCAAGCTTCTCCATTGCATGAAGTACTGCCCCCTTGAGGGCGGCCCCCTCGCGGAGTTTGTCTGTTATCAGGTAGAGGATGGCTTCTGAGTCCACAGTTCCCTCAAAAACATACTTCTTCTCTTCCAGCCCATTTCGTATCTCCTGGTAATTTGTGATGTGCCCGTTATGTGCAACAGAGAGGCTTCCTGAAGTGGATGGCTGGACGTCCTTGAGTGTTGCTGTTTCTGTTGTGGGATAGCGGGTATGGCCAATCCCTGCCCAGTGGGGCTGGCCAAGGTCTTCTTTCTGGATGACTTCCGCAACCAGCCCCGTCCCCCTCTTCTTGTAGAAAGAGCCATTGTACAATACCATGCCTGCAGCATCCTGGCCCCTGTGCTGGACGCCAATCATTGCCCTGTAAACAGCCGGGGCAACAGGGCTTTTGTTTTTTGAGATGACTGCCACTATTCCACATTCTTCCTTTACTTCATCCATTTATTCACCAGATAAGCAAGAATATTCTTCTTAGGGTATGGGAGTTTTATAAGCATTATAGGTTTTGTAACCATGGTTACATAAACTCCAGCAGGTTCTTCTGCCCCAAAACCCTGCTCTTTTTCAGGTATTCTCCCACAGGAATCCTCATCCTCTCTGCAGCAACCCCGAGTGCTTCCTCAACACTGGAAAATCTCTCCGGATTCTCCATAGCGTCCCTTGCATTTTCCCTTACCTGGAATACCCCTACAGGGACCTGGTAGCCCTCATATACTTCCCTGAACGCAACCACCCTTGCCTGCCTGCATATTCTCTCTAGGAACTCAAGTACCGCAAGCCGCACTGAGTAGTAAGCCCCGGCCTGGGATTTTGCATATTTGCCCCTTCCCCCAAATGGCTCGTATTCTTCGCTTATCCTTGCCCTGCTTCCCTGTGGGTTCCACAGTGTATTGGGGCACCACGCTTCAAAATTTTCAAATTCCCATTTCCCCGGAATCAGCATTATTTCGTAATGGTTTGAAAAAGAGGTGTGGCTAAAAAGCCATACTCTGTTCATTTGTTTAAATTCCCGAACTCTTTGTATCAGGTGCTTTCCAAGCATGTCATCAGTTGCAGTTATGCTCCACCTTGTTGGCACCATTATCCTGTTTTCCTCAAGCCCCAGCTTGCCCACTGAAAGCACGCTTGAGATGTAATAGTTGTCCATCCCTTTCTGGTAAAGCTCTATTGCCGCGGCCCCTGCCTTCATTTTTTCTTCCAGTATGCTGTCAACCTTCCTGGGAACTTTTGGATTATCGCATACACGCAGCCTCTTCATCGGCGCAGATGCCCCGGTAGGCTGGACAAGGGAAGAAAACCGCATGTCATAGCTGGGCTTCCTTGAAAAATTCACTTCCAGGTCCACAGCCCGGGTGGAGATTGCCGCTTCAGCAGTTTCTCTGACACTCCGCCTGTGGGGCTTTATTCCCCCAAAGCGCTTTCCCTTGACCATTGCCGCGCGAGCCTCAACCACCCTCCCGTATCCCTGTTCATAGAGTTCCCTTACTCCCCTGTAATCAGAAAGCGAAACCACCGGACCCCAGGAAACATCAGGATAATTTGCTGAGCCAACGAACACCTCGTTGGAAGGGCCGAAAAGGTCCTGCTTTATGTCCTGGTCCAGCTTGTGCTGTGCACGTATCCTTTTGAGTATAGGGCAGTATCCTAGGCCGCAAAGGTTTTTTGTTCCCTTGCACGCAACACAGTAATTATCCGGTTTCATTTTTTCCCACTGTTCTTTCTCTTCAATATTTTAAAAAAGGAAATCGCCCTGCACCAAACTGAATAAAACCCTTTTGCTTCTGCGGCTCCCGCAAACATTTAAATAGCTGAAACCCCCTAAAATAATCTGCTGGTTTGTGGTGGTCTGATGAATAAAAAAGGTAGTATTTCTAAATCCCGGAAAAAGGCGAGTTCTCCCCGCCGTAAGGTGGTCAAGAAAAAGCCCGTAAAGGGCAAGGCAAAAACCAAGAAAAAAACAGCACGCACAAACACCTCCGCAGCCGGGGCCAAGCGAAAAAAGCCCTGCAGGAAAAAATCTGCCAAAGGAAAAACACCTACAAAAAAGATAACCGGCAAAAAAGCCCCAAAGAACAAAACACCCAGAAAAACAGAGGAAAAAAAACTTTCCCTCAGAAAACCGCAAAATAAAAAAATAAAAAAATCCCCAACCAACAGGGCAAAAAAGAAAACTCCAAAAAAGCCAGTGAGGGCACCTGCCAAAAAGAAAACAGCAAAAAAAGCACCAAGGAAAAAAATCAAGACGGGGAAGGGCACGATCAAGAGAAAAATAAAAACCAAAAAATCCGCTGCAGGAAGCCCAAAGAAAAAGACCACTAAAGGAAAAACAGCTAAGAAAACACCAAAGGCGAAATCTGCCAAAATGTCTGCCATGAAACCTGGCCGGAAGAAAACAACAAAAAAACCCGGTAAAAAATCAACTAACAAATCTTCCAAAAAAGCCAAGGTAAATCGTTCTGCTGCAAAGTCTGCAGTAAGGAAGGCAGTTGCCAAGCGGGGCGGCAAGAAGAAAACTCCAAAAAAGCAAACAAAGTCAATAGCAAAGAAACAAACAGCCCCTGAAATGAAAGCAAAGAAACCGGGCATGCCTGAAAGAAAGCCGCTTAACAAGGGGGAGATCTCCCGCCTTCTCTCTGATGCTTATGCCCGCCACGTGCTTATAGAAGCAGGGGGAGAACATGCCCTGGAGATAGTCCGCGGGTTCTCCAACAACATAAGTGATGAGGAAATCTCCAAGAAACTCAAGATAAAGATAAGCGATGTGCGTGCTACCCTCAACAAGCTCCACTCCCTTGGAATTGTTGATTATTCCCGCCATAAGGATTCAGAGACCGGCTGGTTTTCATATTTCTGGTGCCTGAATGTTGGGCGGATGAAGACCTGGGTAAATGGAAGGGTTGAGGAAGAGCTCAGGAATTTTGATTTCAGCAACGGAGAATATTACTTCTGCCCCAGCTGCGGAGGCGCCAGTATCCATGAGTTTGTTTCTGCTTCGGATTATGGGTTTAGATGCCCGGCCTGCAGCTCTGCACTGGACTTTCTTTCTGAAGAAAAGGCACAGACCCTTTTCCCCACAATGACACTGAGGAAGCCGCGGCTCTGAGCAAAAGGTAGACAGATGAAAGAAATTTTTGAAAATGTCTTTGAGCACGAAGGCAGAATCTTGACCAGAAACAGGGTGCCAGGAAAGCAGGTTTATGGGGAACGCCTGCTCAACATCAATGGAAAAGAATACCGGGCATGGAACCCCCGCCGCAGCAAACTCTGCGCAGCCATAAAAAACGGCCTGAAGAACAATCCGATAAAACATGATTCAGAAATCCTATACCTCGGGGCTTCCACCGGAACAACCCCTTCCCACATCTCTGATGTACTTACGGACGGAGGGATATATGCAGTGGAGATATCTGCCCATTCTATGAAGTTTCTCCTGCGCTTCTGCGAAAAAAGAGAGAATGTTATTCCCATTCTTGCAGATGCCCGCCAGCCAAAAAATTACCAGGAGATCGGGAAGGTGGATGTAATATATGAGGATGTTGCCTCTCCGGAACAGGCAGACATTCTCCTAAAAAACAGCAGGATGTTCCTGAGAAAAGGGGGATATGCGATGATTGCAATCAAGTCCCAGAGCATTGATGTTACCCAGAGCCCCGAAGAGACATATGCCCAGGTAAAAGAAGAGATTTCTTCAGAGCTTGAGCTGATTGAGGAGGTGGCCCTGGAACCCTATGAGAAAAGCCACCTGTTTCTTGTGCTCAGGAAAAAATAACCCTATTTTTTCTTTTTATGGAAAAGGGAATATTCTGTGAATTTTTTTAGTGTCTTTATTGCAGCATCAGGCGAGCCATATGTTGGCACCCCATAGCTATCTAGTACCCTCCTATTCTCCTTAGTATATTCTCCCCCTACTGCAACCACCACAACCGGCTTTTTCCTGCGGTCTGATTCTTTTACCAGGACATCTATTATCCTAGAATCCACAGCAGGCGCCTGGAATAATACTATTACGACAATGGAATCGATGCTACTGTCTTCCATCATTGCCCTAATGGCTTTCCTGTATGCATCTGTGCCCGAATCCGCCACGATGTCTAGCGGATTGGTTATGTTCACATAATGAGGCAAGGATTTTCTGAGTTTTTTGCTGGTTTTTTTACTGAATTCAGCAAGTTCCATCCCACACTCTTCAATTGCGTCTGCAGTAAGCACACCAAGCCCCCCTCCATCTGTCAGTACCCCCACCCGTTTCCCCTTTGGCCTGGCCTGGCTGAACATGTTTGCAACATAAAACAGCTCAACAACAGAGTCTACTTCGATTACCTTGCTTTCCCGGAATGCCGCCTGATAGGCGAGGTAATTTCCGGCCAGGTTCCCGGTGTGGGATTTTGCCGCCTCGCCTGCGGCCCTGCTCTTGCCTGCTTTCAGCGCAATGACCGGCTTTTTAGGATTTACTTTTTCAAGGGCCCCAAGCAGCTTTTTCCCGTCCTTTGTCCCTTCCAGGTAAAGCAGTATCTGTTTTGTCTTGCTGTCTTTTCCAAGATGTTCTAGCAAATCCGATTCAGATATTGTTGTTGCATTTCCATAGGATACAAACTTGGAAAATCCCACATTGTAATAAGAAGCAAGGTCAGCGATGCAGGTCCCGACCGCCCCGCTCTGGGTTATCAGGGAGATTTCTCCAACCCTGGGCCTACCGGATTTGTAAAATGGGAAGAAGATGCTGTCAACCCTTTTTTCCGGGTTCATGACGCCCAGGCAGTTTGGGCCTATCATCGCCATCCCATGCTTTAATACGATTTTTCCCAGCTTTTCCTCCAGCTTTGTTTTTCCCGTTTCCCCAAATCCGGCGGAGAGGACTACTATCCCCTTTACCCCGTTCTTTCCGCATTCTTCTGCAAGTTTTGGGATTATTGGCGCAGGGACAGCAAATATCGCCAGGTCCACATGTTTTTTTATGCTTCCCACTTTTGGGTAGCACTTATGCCCCAGCAATTCCTCGTATTTCGGGTTCACAGGGTATATTTTCCCTTCATACCCCCCGTCAACCAGATTTTTCAGGATTACATTGCCCAGCTTGTCCGGGTTTTCTGATGCTCCTATTACTGCAATTGATTTAGGGTTGAAAACATACTTGAGGTTCCTGAGGTCCTTTCTCATTTTTTGTACCTCACATCCACGATATCATACCCCCTTTCATTGAAAACAACGGGGTTGAGGTCCAGCTCCTTCATGTCCTCCTTCACCATCATCCTGGAGGTTTTTTGCATAAGCGAGTAAAGCCGTTTCATGTTTATGGGTTTCTTTCCCCGCGTCCCGGTTATGATGGGGTGTGACTTTAGCTCCCCCACCATCTCTTTTACATCCTCTTTGTTTACCGGACATAT
>WJMN01000053.1 GCA_014727925.1 Microcaldota archaeon | reverse complement strand
GTCTGTTCGTCTGTATAAATGTTCATGGTTGGGTTTTGCCCAGGCCCCTTTCCAATATCCGTAACTATTCCGTTTTCAAGGCTTGCATGGAATTCTCCCAGTCCCTCCACGTAAATATTCACTCTTTCGTTTGCCACCAGCCAGGAAAGCATTGGTTCAGAAGCTATGCTGGAAGCAACCTCTTTTACTGATTCTTCATTTACTTCGTCCTCCGTGGAAGCGGCCCCGCCTTCTGTTTCCGGGAGTGAATGCCCTTCTTCATCATGGGCACTTTTTCCGGCCTGCCTTATTTTGTCCGGGTCTGTTTCGGGGTAAAGGGACTCCCATCCAGTAGGAATGCAGAACCAGCACCCTGTCCAGTAGCTATAAACGCAATGCACTGTTTCCCCGGGGTTCTGGGGCTTGCAGTCTGCATCGCATGCTGCCTTGGTTGCATATTCTCCTTCCTGCGGGTCGCATTGCTTCCCATAGCAACTGCAGCAGTAGGGACAGCAGTAGTCCCCGTTTTCGCATTCGCTCGGGGCTGCAACCGGATCGCATTCTTCTCCCTTATCTTTTTCCACTTCCCCGTTTCCGCAACAGCACCTGTCCGGGCAGCTCTTTTTGCATGTGTCCCTTATGATTTCATCAATCAGGTCCTGTGTCTGTACTGCTCTTCCAGGGGTAGTGTTACTCATTATTCCCCCGTCCCCGTCTTCTAGGCCCATCATGTGCCCGGCCTCATGTGCAAAATCAAGATAGTTTCCGCCTCCGGGCGCAGGCCTGCTCATCTGGTCAGACCACCATCCGGTTAGGTTCTGCCCGGTGCTTATCCCTGGAGGGTACATATACCCCATGTATTTTTTCCCTCTGGTGTCCTTGGGGGGAGCAGCTGCATATGAAGTCACTTTTATGCAGTGCCATTCGGTTGAGCCTTCCTGGTCGCAGTTCTGCACTTTTTTGGTATTTACCACGAACTCCACATCACACTTGCATTCCCCAACAGTGGGCTGGTCCCCACCCAAATTGTTCCAGAAATCCTCAATTTCGGTTTTTGCATTGAATATGTAAGCATCGTCCGCACCTGAATCAAATGCGATATTCAGGGTGATTGTAAATTTGCAGCTTTCCTCATCAAGCTCGCATTCGGTTGCCTGCTGTCCGTTTCCCCATGCCAGGGAAAAAACAAGAAGCCCCAAGAGCAATAATTTTACATTCATAAGCCCCTTTCAGTAATAATTATTTTAATGTTTTCTTTCCTCCGCAGGTGCTGCACGTTCCCACACGGCTATTCAGGTGGTGGCCCGCACTGTCTTTCTATTCAAGAAAACCAGCTCCAGGCGGCGTAAAGCAGCAAAAGAATTCCCAGGACATGGTGCGATAGAACAAGCGGAATTATTCCTATAGGTTATTTCTTTTCTCCTTCTTTTGGAATTTTTGGAATTATTGGCATCTCTTTACTGCGCTTGTTTCACAGGCTTTTCCTGCCCCAGTATGCATATGCAAGTACTCCAAGGGACCCAAGCAGAAGGGAAAGCAAAATCCACATAGCTTTCCAGCCGCCCCCTTTTTCTGATTTGCTTATTTCCATGGCTGCAAGTATCAGGGTTATTAGGTAAGCTATTCCTGAAATGGCCAGCAGGAAGAATACCCCAACTGCAACCAGCTCGCTGACCATCATATCAAGCTCAGCTACTCCTGCACTGATCTGCCTTGGCCCGCTTACAGGAGGAGTGCCCGCACTCATGCTGCCAACATCCTGCCCCAGCATTGCTGAAAGAATTTCAGGAATCAGCATATACACTAAAATCCCGAGGATTGCCATGATTAGAGTGGCAAGCAGGATTTTTGCCGAAAGCATCAATTTTTTGTTTTCCTTCATTTTTATCCCTTTCAAAAATGCTCCTCCAGTATCTTTATTCCTATACCCGCTCTAGAGCGGGTATTCCCACAATCTGAAAAAACTACCCCAAAAATTATTAAACTCCGGAATTCACAGAATTCTTTGTGAAGGGAATTTCCATTGGGTTTTTTGACAAAAATACTGAATACATCAACAAGATACACCGGGAGATCAACAAAAATAAGCTGGGCTCAAAAGGCAAGGAAGTGGCCCAGGGGATGATTATCCTGCTCAAGGCTGTGTGTGACCCGGTAAATATATTCCTGGTTACGCTTTTTCTGGTGGAAAGCAGGATATTGGTGGGGATTCCCGTATTGTTCCTGCCAATAACCCTTGTTTCTCTGGCCAGGTGTATTGACCCTGCTGCAAAACCCGATTCTCTCTCCCGTTTCATGGTGTTTTTGTCAACCTGTTTTGCTGTATGCATCCTTCCCTTTCTTGCAATATCTTACATGCCCCAGGAATTGAGGGCAGATGGTGATTTTAACGTAACAGTGTATGTGCTTGTTATGGTACTAATAGTAAATACATACAGGGCCACCTCCAAAAAATAGCCCCCTGCCTCTCGCTTCTCTTGCAGCCAAAAAGGAGATTGCAGATATGCTCCCTAAAACAGATGCAGCCATTAATGCCAAACATATTGCAGGCGTATCTCTTGTTTCGTGGTCGCAAGTCTTGGCAATTTAAAAATCATGAATTAATCTATGCTATTGCTTCTGGTGAGGATATTCTTCTGAACGGTTCTGGAAGTTCAGTATTTTCGGGTTCTGCACTATCCCATTCAGGATTTCAATGGACTTTTTGATTGTCTCATTTTCCACCCAGTTTTCCTCGCCCCCCATCACAGTTTCAATAAAGGGAAGAAGTGCGGTGCTTATTTCCTCTGATGCGCTTCTCCAGAAGTAAGTAGGGGAATGGTCAACTGCGTAGTAAATTATCCCGTCTCCCACTTCAAATGAAGGGTTTTCAAAAGAGGTTGGCCTTGCAAACTCAAAGCCCATTCTATCATCGCAGCTTACATCCACGATAAGGGTTCCCGGACTGAATTCCCCAAGATCCCTGTTTCTTATGAACATGAGCGGATTGTCGGTGTCCTGGAGTATCGCATTCACAATCACATCGTATTTTGCAAGCTCCTTTTCCATTGGCACCTCTTCCCCGTTTTCCTTTACTGCTGCCACGTTTCCTTCTCCCAGGTCCCGGTACTGCCTCTTGCATGTTCCGGGTATGGGCGCCTGAACCTGCGACTTTGGCCTTTTTGTATAAATTGCAATGTCCTTGAATCCAAGGCCCTGCAGGGCGTGCACCGCGCCCCTTCCTACAGAGCCGAAGCTAATTACTGCCGCTTTTCTCGGCCTTCCATAATCTCCGGTAATCCCTGCGAGCTGCAGTGCATGCACTACACTTGCATATCCCGCCATCTCGTTATTTGCATGAAAGGTGTGGAGGCCCCGTACCCCGTTTTTCCAGGCGAACATCCCCTCCCATGCAATATATGTGAGTTTCTTGTCTATTCCCAGCTGGGTGATTTCTTCTCCCTGCACGCAATGGGGCCATCCCCAGAGGACCTGCCCCTCCCTCAATGAAGGGAAATCCTCTTTTGTGGGCTTGGGAAGAAGGATTATGTCACAGTCCCTAAACAGCTCCTCCCTGCTTTTTGTTCCCCCAAAAAGCTCCCCTATCTTTTCATCCCTCATCTGGAAGCGCTTACCATATTCTTTTTCCACAAAGATTCGTTCCCTGAGCGGCTTTGGTATTTTCGGCATGTCTTCCGGTGATATTGGCACTCTTTTCTAATTTTCCTTGTTGGATGTTCCGATGACACCCATTGTAAGCTGACCCTTTCCCATAAAACTCACCTGTATCTTTAGGTGCTGCAACTTATTAATACTCTTTGTTTTCTTAGGGTTTTTCTGTAATGCTGGGCATTTGTGCTTCTGGACGGGTACTGCGGTTTCAGTATGTTTAGCAACAATAAGAAAACTTTGTTTTATGTATTTCCAGATAAACAATACATTTATAAACATATACAAACACAATCACTAAAAGAGACTTAGATTCTGTTTCTGCAGGGCAAGATCATGTGCCCGGTTTAAGAACCAATGCTCTGAAAGCAGCTAAAGCTATTTCTCAAAAAAGAGTGAGCTAATGAAATTTATGGATTTAGGACTTTCAGGCAAAACCCTGAAAGCAATAGATGCGTGCGGCTACACCCAGCCCACGGAAGTGCAGGAAAAGACAATTCCAAGGATACTTGCAGGCGCAAACTTGGTTGTGCGGAGCCAGACCGGAACCGGCAAAACCGCGGCTTTTGGAATCGGCATAGTGGAACGGATTGTTTCCGGCTCCACCTCCAAGGCGCTTGTATTGACTCCCACAAGGGAGCTTGCAATGCAGATTTCTTCTGAGCTTCAGGAGCTTGGGAAGAATCATGGCCTGAATTCCTGCGCCGTATACGGCGGCCAGAAGATAGGCATCCAACTTAGGAATCTTGAAAAGAAATACAATGTTCTTGTTGCAACCCCGGGGCGTTTGCAGGATTTATGCAAGCGCGGGAAGGTGCATCTTTCCAGCTTCAACCTAATAGTTTTAGATGAGGCAGACCACATGCTGGACATCGGATTCCAGAAAGAGGTCCTGGATATTCTTTCCCATCTTCCTTCCAAGCGGGTCACGCTTCTTTTTTCCGCAACCATAGGCAGGGATATAAAGAGGATTGTTTCCCGCCACATGCCCAGTTCCGAATTTATTGAAGCAGGGGAGCAGAAGGTTGTTTCCACAATAGATGAGGAGAACCTAGAGCTTTCGCACGTGGACAAGGTTTCTGCCCTGCACAGGATACTTGATTCCCACCGCGGGGTAAAAACCCTTATTTTTATGCGGACCAAGCGAGGGGTATTGAAGCTGAAGCGGAAGCTTGAGCAAAGGAAAATAGAAGGAGTGGACATGCTCCAGGGAAACATGGAGCAGAATAAGCGCAACAGGGTCATTTCCGGCTTCAAGGGTGGCGCAATCAACATAGTTGTTGCAACTAATGTTGCTGCCCGCGGCCTCCACATTGAAAACGTAGACCTCATTGTAAATTTTGATGAGGCTGAAAACAAGGAAACCCACCTCCACCGTGTTGGGAGAACCGGGCGCATGGGCGCAAAAGGAAAAGTAATCAATCTGATTTCACATGATGAGCCCCGCAAGCCCAACCCGGGCAACTGGCAGAGGAGAAAAGGTTCCCATGGAAAGGGCTCCGGGTCCAGGCGTTCCCCACGCGGAATGCCCAATGGTTCCGGCGGCCGCAGTTTTTCTTCCGGCCGCCCAAGAAGGCGCAGGAGGTAATTTCGGCATTTTCCTTTTTCAGGCCCCAAACTTAAGCTTAAAAAATACTCTTTACGAAACTGCCCTGATGAAAATTGAGGTTTTGGGGGGCGGATGTGCGAACTGCAGGCTGCTCAGGAAAAATGTGCAGGATGCGCTCAAAGCGCTCGGGATAAAGGCAGAAATAAAGGAGGTAACTGATTATGCTGAAATCGCTTCATACGGAGTGATGTCCACCCCCGCACTTGTTATAGGCGGGGAGCTCAAATCATATGGCCGCGTCCCATCAGCAGAAGAAATAAAAAAATTCCTGAAGGGTTGATATGGATCCGCTCGAAAGCTTTGCTTACTGGCTAATATTCGATGCGCTCCAGCTCCAGGAAGGCACACCCCTTGGGGAGTCCGCATCCTTTTTCGTATACGATACGCTCAAGGTCTTCATCCTTCTCCTGTCCGTGATTTTCCTTGTTTCAATCCTCCGCACATTCATAACCCCTCAGAAAATCAAGAAGCTCCTTGGCAAAAGGAAGGAAGGCCTGGGCAACGTGCTCGCAGCCCTCCTGGGAATTCCCACCCCTTTCTGCTCCTGCTCCGCAGTCCCGCTCTTTATCGGGTTTGTGGAATCAGGGGTTCCCCTGGGCATAACCTTTTCTTTCCTGATTTCCGCGCCCATGGTGAACGAGGTCGCAGTTGCGCTTCTTTTCGGGCTTTTTGGATGGGAAATCACAATCCTTTATGTCCTTAGCGGCCTCCTTATCGCGGTTGTTGGAGGAGTCCTGATAGGCCACATGAACCTTGAGAAGGAGGTGGAGGGCTTCGTATATGAAGTCCGCTCAAAAGAGCTCAAGGAAGCCCCCATGAACTGGGATGCCCGCATTTCCTTTGCAAAATCCCAGGCGCTTGAAATTACCCGCAAGGTCGGGCTCTACATCGTTCTGGGGGTAGGAATAGGTGCCTTTATCCACGGGTATGCTCCCCAGGATTTCCTTGTGGAAATTGCAGGGAGCAACAACCTATTTGCAGTGCCTATCGCGGTGATTATGGGTATTCCGCTCTATTCCAATGCTGCGGGCACGATTCCCATTGTAAATGCGCTCATAGAAAAGGGGATGGCCCTTGGAACCGCACTTGCATTCATGATGAGCGTTATCGCACTTTCCCTTCCAGAGATGATTATCCTGCGCAAGGTCCTAAAGCCGAAGCTCATTGCTATTTTTGTTGCAATACTTGCGGTTTCCATAACTCTCACCGGGCTCCTATTCAACCTGATTCTATAATTCCAGCCTTTTCCCTCCCTATTCAATTATCTCCAACAATTCCCTAAAATCCTTAATCTCATAATCCAGCTTTACTTTCTTGTTTCTCTTGAATTTCTCCCCATATTTAGCCAAACACACCTTCATCCCAAGGTTTTTTGCGCCCAGCATGTCCCGGTCATTATTATCGCCCACAAAAAGCGCATCTTCTGCATCAATCCTAATTCTCCTCAATGCGCTTTCGAAGGGGGCCCGGTGCGGCTTCTTTTTCCTGGTGTCATCTGTGGTAACCACAGTTCCAAATAGGTTGTCCAGCCTGGAGAGCACCAGCCTCATCCATGCCTTGTTTCTGGGAGCATCCGTAACTATTCCTATCTGTGTTTTCTTTTTCAGCTTTCTTAGTGTGGAGGTTACTCCGGGATACGGCTTCAGTGCCCTGAATTTGGACC
>WJMN01000052.1 GCA_014727925.1 Microcaldota archaeon | reverse complement strand
GAAGAGGCAGACCTTGCAATTGACGGTGGAAAAACCCTGCACGGGATGAGCTCCACAGTAGTGGATGTAGAAGAGGAAAAAGTGCTTAGGAGCGGGGCGGGCAGAATCCCCTTTACCGAGCTGGCAGGAGAATATTAAAGTGGGATGGGATAGCTTTTTATTGTGGCAGTGAGTAGATTATACATGGCAAGAAAAAGCAGAGTTGAGGAAGAATCAATCCTGGGTAGATTGGAGGGGGTGCCAGTAAGGAAAAAAGCAGAAACTGCAGGAGCAAGAAAAGCCACCAGGGCAAAAAGAGTGGCAGTATATGATCTGGGGGGGAAAGAGCAAGAAGCCGCCCTTTATCCGGTCGGGCTGCTTAGAGATAATGGCGTGGAACTTCCTGAATTTGATAAAAACTCCATACTTGTAAGTACCAGCCCCAGCAATTATGAACTAAGAAACGAGAAAGATGACGTGGCATCATTCATAATCAGGGGAAATAAGATTGAATATTCCATAAACGGCTCCCCCCGCAGAACCATTGGGGGCGGGGAGATAGAGGTTGCATAGGTGGAAGAATGGAAGAATTCGGAAGCATAGAAACCGAAGAAAAAATGACAAAGATGAACCCGCTTTCATCACTTCCCGGCAGGGTCATGAATGTAAGGGAGACCTGCCTCCTCGCATTCAGGGATGCAAAAGAGGCCTTCGGGGAACAGATGGGGCCGGAGTATGAGCGGGTCCTGGAAAACATAGAAAACGCCAAATTTTCAATAAGCGCGGATGGGGAAGAATACATCATAAGCACCCAGGATGCAACCGGGCACCTTCTTGCGCTGGGAGTTGAAGGGGACACCATCACACTTACCCTGGCCCGGGACGGCAAGGAAGACACAATAACTTACAGGGAAGGGGAGATAACAAGAAAAAGGCAGGTTTAGTCCTTCTTTTTGGATTTCTGGCCCTGTGGTGGCCTGGCTTCTTCAATTTCTTCAATGGGATACCCGTCTTCTTCCCCAAAAATCCAGTCTTTTAGCCTTTGCAGGATGCCCTTGTCTCCTGCTGAGGAAATCCTTATTGGCTGGGCAGCCCCTGCAGGGCCGTGTGACACATAATCCGGGTCGGTTTCAAGGCAAATCCTGCAGAGCCGCCTGCCGTTGAACTCATATAATATGTCCGCGGGCCTTCCGCATTTTTCGCAGTTTCCTGCAGACCTGCTTTCCTCCCCTGCAACGTTTTCAGAATCCCTTGCGGCCTTTTCCCTTTTCTCTTCTTTTTCCCGCTTCTGCTCCTGCAATGCTTCCAGGCAGGCGGGGCAGAGGCGGAGCCCCTCAAAGTACTGAAGCTCTTCTGTGCGGGCATAAGCGCCGCAATGCTGGCACTGCTTATGGGTATCAAGGTAATCTTCCATTATTTGTTTTGGGAGGAGAGTAATATAGGGTTTTGGGAGAGATGTGTTAGAGTATGGAAAAAAGTATATTGTTTAAAAGGATTTCTATGGAAGAATATATGTCATGGCTATTACTCAAAAGAAGGAACGTGTTCCAAGAGAAGGCAAAAACACCCTCTCAATCAGAGTTCGGCGACCTCCGGAACTGGAGGAACAGCTCGGGAGTGGCATTAATGCCAGGTTCATTGCTTTTGGAAATGCCTACAGGGTTATCTCCAGGGCATTGAGAAAAAATCAGAAGGAGTGGCGCGGCAGTGAGGAAAAAACAAAAAAAGCGCTTGAAGACGCCATGGCAGTTATGCAGAAAGAGAAGGAACATGCGGGGGGCTGGGAAAACGAAACCGCATTCGGCGAATATAATTTGCTTAAAGGATTTAAAACAATAATTTTGGATAAGAGAAATCTTGGGGAATTTGAAGGCTGGATTTCTGAAAAGGAAAGGCAATATTCGGAATTCAGAGAAATTTATGCGGACCTTGGCTACAGCGGGGAAATGGCCCTGGGGCTGGACATGACAAAAAGGCCTGAAGACATGCACAATGAAGTCCTCAGGCGCTGCAATTGGGCAATGAATGAAGATAGGTGGGCATCAGAAACAATAGAGGATTTTTACCTGCTTATCTCCAACCCAAAGGAGATACAGGGGACGATGTACACTCTCGGAGAAAAAGAAAAAGAAATGTTTGATTCCTGGCTCAGGGCAAATGCGCTAAGCGGAAAAAGGGAACGTGAAAAAAAGATGGTGGGGTTGGAGGAAGCAATCGCTGAACTCAGAGAAGGCTTGGTGCAGGAGAGAGAAGCAAGAAAAGGCCTGGAAAAGAGAGTGGGGCAGCTGGTGGCAGAGAAAGAAATGGCTGAGAAGGCCCTCAGGCAGGAGCAGGAGGACTCGCGGGGGCTGATGGAGAGGGTAAGGGGTCTGATTGAAGAGAATGGAAGGATAAAGGATTTCCTGGATGAGGAAAGGCGGAGGGGAAGCCGCTTTGAAGAATTGTGGGGAAAGGAAAAGGCAAAGGTCGCAGAACTGGGAGAGGAATTACTCAGAATGAGCGAACCCGGCATTGAGCATTCCCAGACTGCACTTCCTCCGGAAATGAGTCCTGAATTTGAAGAAAGCTACAGGGAAGAAGAAGCAGAAACAGTTGTGCCGCCCGAGGAAGAGCTGGCCGAGATTGTTGCAAAAAGCAAAAAAGAGGAAGCGGTGGTAGTTGAATCTGGGCTTCCCAGGAAAGAAGTGACTGAAGAAGTTCCAGTAGAAGAGCTTGAGGAAATAAGGTCAGGAAAAGAGAGGGGAAGAATACGAAAAGCTATAACTGCGATTTTTTCATATGGCTTCGCGGGAGGGGAGGAAACCTGCCCGAAACCGGTCAAAAAAACAATTGAATTCCCACCAGAGCATGAAAAAGAAGCCTACAAACAGGCCTGGAAAGAACAGGCAGAAGAAGAAGAGAGATTCAATGCTGCAATGGAAGAATACGGAAAATGGTACAATAAAACCGGGAGATGGATACACTCAAGGCACAATAAACTGATTGGTGCTGCAGGGGCAGTTAAAGAATTCTATTCAAAAAATAAGAGGCGTATTAAGATTGTGGCAGCAGGGGCAGTTGCAGTGGGTGCAGTTGCTGCAATAACTGCAGTAGGAAATTTCGGGTTCCTTGAAACAGAAAAAACCAGGAAAAGCAATTTCAGAGAGGAAAATGCAAAGCCCGCAGTTGCACAGATTGCAGAAGAACGTACTGCAATGGAAGCAGAAAAAGAAGAACAAACCGGGTCCGGAGAGGATATGCAGCCAAAGCTGCTTGAAAAGCCGGGGCTTGAAGAAGTGCTAGGCACGCACGGGCTGGAGCTTGGAAAAAATACACACCCGATTGACTTCCACCAGAGCCTTGGGGCAGTAGAAGATGTGCAGGAGAGGTATGTGGTGCTTGAAGAACTCCTCAAGGGTGAAGAAACGCTAAAGAATTATGAGAGGAGGTACATTGCAGGGCAGGTATTGGAAATTTACCGGGACTTCTTGAGGACCGCAGAAAAATACGCTTCCCTTGAAAACCAGCCTGAAGCGGAAAAAGCGGGGGCCCGTGAAGCAGGGGAGATGGTTTCAGAGAGAATGAAAAAGCTCCTTAGGCAAAAGAGGATAAAGAAAATGCTGGGGGCAGCAAGAGTGGGTGAACTCAGAAACAGTTTCAAAGGGTTTCTGGAATTTGCATCCTCCCTCCCAGAAAAGTCAGAAATTGAGCAGGAACCAATAGAAGCCCCGGTGGTGAGCGAAAAGAAGCTTGCTGAAATGGAAAAAAACGGGGAGGTGCCCGAGGCGGTAGTTATTGCCCCTGACCAGAGCAAAAAAAGGCCCTATGATATGGAAAAAAGAATGGGGAAGATTGTGGGGGGAGAACTGGAAGCGCTTGACAATTACAGAAAAGTGAATCAGTTTTACAGAAGAGTAAATGGAGAAAAGAATCTTGAAAAGAAATTCCTCCTGGGGTCTCACCTGGTAGAAAACATAATAGAATATGAGATGGACAGGCAGATGTCTGAGAAAAGGATAATCTCCATTCACCTAGAAGCAATGAACGCAGCAATACTTTTTGCAATGGAGGATGGGCAGAGCATGGCTGCAGTTGCAGAGGCACTGAATAATTTTGAAGCTGCAAATGAAGAAGTAAAGCGGCTTCTTGGTTACAAGAGGGTAAGCAGGAAAATCGGGGCCGGCAGGGAAAGGGAGATACAGACCAACCTGAAATGGCTCAGGAGCAGGGCTGAAGAGCTTGCGGCAAAGGTAGATGCATACGAAAAGCATGGGGGAGATGTATTGGAATTGCCTGGTTCTCCCATTGCTGAAACCCAGGGAGGAGTTTCAGGTGCGGGCCCAGAGAAAATAAAGATAGATCCGAGTAATGAATACACTGCGATGCAGGTAAAGGTATTCTCTGAGCATGGACTAAGCATAATGGAGCACCCGCTTGAAGTTTACGAAAAGATAAAGGGCAAAGGCCTCAACAGCTTTGACCGATTTATTGTGCTTGAAAACCTTTCAGAGAGGATAATGAATAATCCCCTACTGATGGAAGGGGTTGTTGGGGAAGAAAAATTCAGGGTGCTGGATATGCTCGGGGCCTACCTAAAGGCAAGTGTAAGTGCGGCAAATCAGCCAAAAAACTGGAGGGCAGGAGTAACCAAGGATACAATACTGCTGCACTCAAACGCAATTGTTGTCAATGACCTTTTGAAGGAGCTCCGGAAGCTAAAGAAAGCAAATGTGCCTCCGGGAAACAGACACCTCCACTTCCCAATTGACCAGGACACATTCAGGGGCATGGGTGAAGCAGTGCGGGAATTTGAAGAACAGATTAAATGGATATACAGTCAGAAGCCCAGAATGAGGGATACAAACGGGGAATGATGGCCATTTTCCCTGAATTTATTTTTTAGACTGGAACTTTATCGCGTGCTTTATTGCCTGATAGACTGACGCGGACTCCAGCTCCTTGATTCCTTTTTCAGTTACCCCTCCCTTCGTGGTGACCTTTTCCATTATTTCTTCGCAGGAAGATTTGGAGAGGAGGGCTCCGGTACCTGAGAGAACCTGGGCAAGTAGGATATTTGCGGTTTCTTCAGGGATTCCTTCATCCTTTGCTGCCTCCCGCATTGCCCTGGCAAAATAGGCAAAATATGCAGGGGAGGAACCCACTATGGCAGTAATTATATCCATCTGGGATTCTTCTACTTTCACTGTAACTCCTAGCCTGGAAAAATATTCCCTAAACGCCTCTTCTTCCTCTGTGGAAATCAGCTTCCCGGGTGAGTAGGGAATAGGGGAAAGATTTTCTGCAGCTGCGATATTGGGCATAATGCGGATTAGTTTTGCACCAGGGGATGCTTTCTGCATTTCTTCCAGTGTAAGCTTTGCCGCAGGCGAAACCAGGAGTTTCCCTTTGGGTGCCCCATTAATAAGGAGGGCCATTGCCTCCGGCTTAACAGCCAGGAAAACCATTTCAGATTTCTCAAAAACCTCATCCGGGGAATCGGCCTTCTGTATTCCTTCAGGTTCCAGCTTCTCTTCCTGCCGGTCATATACAATAATTTTCACTCCTGCATTCATAAATCCTCTGGCAAAAGCACTGCCGAGCTTTCCCATGCCCACTATCCCAAGCATAAACTCACTAGGGTAATATCTAGGCAAGGGAAAATAAACATTTGGTGTGTTCCCCTGCTATGGCCACAATAGAAGAGATAGTAAAGTCCTCCAACAAAAAGGAAGGGGGCTCAGAAGAAGCGAATACGTACACTCTAAAATCCATGAAGAGGCACAGCGAGGAAATCGCCGAGCTTTTTGGAAAACAGGACGAACACTGGAAAGCAGAATGTGCAGACATGATGATTCACTGCCTGGTCCTCTTCAAACGGGAGGGGATAGATGAGATAAAAGTGCTAGAGCTTCTGGAGAAGAGAAAAGAAAGGTTCATGAAAAAAATAAAGGCAGGTAGTGCGACGGCCTAAGCTTCAAAATTCAGCTGGATGGATTTTCGCTTGGGCTCAAGCTTCCGGTATTTTACCCCTGCCATGTCGAACATTTTTTTTGCTGCTTTTACTGTGTCTGTATCTGCATATTTGTCTTCTAAATAAACTATTTCGGTGATGCCTGACTGGATTATCATCTTTGCGCATTCATTGCAGGGAAATAGCGCAACATACATAGTGGCGTTATGTAGCTTCTTGGTTGAGTTCAGGATTGCATTTACTTCCGCATGGACTACGTAGGGGTACTTGGTATCGTTTATGCTTTCTGCCTTTCTTATCCAGGGAAGCTCATCATCCGAGCATCCGATGGGGAAGCCATTGTAGCCTATTCCGACTATTTTTTTGTGCTGGTCGACTATGCAGGCACCCACCTGTGTATTCGGGTCCTTGCTTCTTTCCGCTGAAAGAATTGAAACCCCCATAAAATAGTCGTCCCAGGAAATGTAGTCTTCGCGTTTTTTTGCCTGGGTTCCATCAGGCTCATTGGTTTCAAATGCGGTTCTTGCTCCCTTTGAATGCGTAGTATCGGCCATTATGCTCCACCCTGCTAGGTATTGTGTGGGAATGTTTATGAAGCTATCAAGACAAATAATCGATGTGTTAGAGATTGCGATAGCCGTGGGGGCACTTGCAGTTTCCCTGGCAATTCTTGGCAGGTCTTCAGAGATTGTTGTGGACAACATTGCCAAGCTCTCTAGGTACTTCGGTATAAGCCAGCTTGCAATTGGTTTTCTGCTTCTTGCTGTTGCGACCAGCCTTCCTGAGCTTTCGGTTTCCTTGCTTTCTTCTGTTACAGGGGAGGGCGCAATTGCCGCAGGTCACACTGATTTTTGGCAACGGAGTAAGGGGGCAGAACAAAAACGGTGTCAGAGCTCCAGTTTCTGATTACTTTAGTGATGAGTGCCGGAATAATATATCAAAATGGTTTTTCTTTGGGTGAACCGCACCTTTCTTTTTCTCAAAAAGAAAGGGGAGACTCAGAGCTCCAGTTTCTCATCACTGCAGGAATTCCAAAAGGAAGCTGCTCAGGAAATCTACAGTTCATCATCCGGCTTCCGCCTGGAAATAATGGGTTGTGTTTGCTTTATATTGCTATTTGTTGCAGGAACACCGATAGCATACAAAAAATTGACCAGAGAATCGGAATAGTTATAAACAATAAGTAAGTGGCATAAATGACTGGGAATGAAAAGGAATGTATGGATGGTAATACTTATTCTTGTCTGTTCGGGCAGTGTATGGGCAGGGGCAAATCTGCTTTCAAACCCGGATGCAGAAACAGGAGATACTAGCGGGTGGAGCTATTTAGTTAATGGGGGCAATGGATGGGCAACCGACGGGTGGACTGCAATTGAGGGGACACATTCATTCACAAGCTCATATGCATGGGACAGAATGGGGCAGGAGATAGACCTTGTTTCAGAGGGATATGGTGCTGCTTACCTTGACAGTGCACCTCCAATTGCAATACATGATTTTGTAATCGGAAGAATGATTAATTATGCAGACAGCTATTACGTAACCGTTGAATTGAGAGACGCATCACACGGGCTAATCACAAGCTATGATACTGGTACCCTCTCCAGTTCCACAGAATGGGAAGAGGTATCTTACCTTTTTTCAGGCTATGGCTCCGGGGTAAGGTATGTATATTTTGAACAGGGTGGAAAAGATACAGAGTACTGGGCAGGGAATTACGGCTCAAGCCTTGATGCTGCATCGGTGAGAATAGCTGATAGCGAAGGGATAACAGTAGTCAATGGAAGCACCTCCTATGTGACTGAAGGGGAAGAGCCCGATAATGAGAATGTTTATGCTCTGGTGCTGGATAATGAGCCCTCCGCAAATGTAGTTATTGACATTACGCCCGGCTCCGGCAGATTCAATGTAAGCCCAACCCAGATCACATTTACGCCTTCCAACTGGTATACGCCGCAATTTGTGCAAACGATACCAAATGATGACTCGCATCTCCAGGGGGACGTTTCATACCCGATCCACCATGAGGTATCAAGCACGGACCCGGATTACGATGGATTTGCAGTTACAGACCCCTGGATAATTGTATATGGAGATGAAGAAGCGCACTATGTAACCAACCCACCTGCAGGGGTGGGTTTCTTTAGGGCGGACAATCTCTCCCAGAGCGTAGTGGACACGGGGCAGGCAGGAGAGGTGGACGTTCTGGTCTCCACATCCGGCAGTTACGCTGCTTCATTCTGGGGAAACTTCAGCCAGGACATAGATGCAAGCGGGATAAGCGCGGGAATTGACACAGTAAACGGAAAAGCATTTGTGCATGGAATGAGCGGGATAGGCGGGATATTGAACTATTCCCTTCTTGTTCCCGTGGTAAGCGGAAGTGGAAACCTAATTGTTTGCCCTGGGGCAGAGTCCTTGCCGGAAGTAGATGAAGGGTGCTCCGGAGAAGTGGAAATACGCGTAGGTGAAACAAAAGAGGGGATGACTGTTTCAGAAATTTCTTATGGGGGAGAAACATACTACTTAATCGAAAACATTAGTGGGACGGGGGGGATGGAGATTCCTACAAACGGTTCAGTGGTGACACTAGGCCCTGGCAATGTAACAGAGATAAACAGCAGCAAATGGAATCCTGGCATAACTGCGGGAAGCGTAGGCACTGAGGGTGGAAATATCACCTCAGCAAACCTGGATGGTAACTCCTCAACTGAGAAATGGGGGGGATTCTATGGCAACGTGAGCGGCAGCCTCAGGCTTTCCGAAGAAAATACGAGCTCATTTATGTATTATTGGGCATGGGGCCCAAGTAACGGTGGGGCCATATGTGTTTCCACAAATCCATCCCTGTATACCCAATTCATAAGCGGGGCAGGAGGTGCGGATATTGATTCTGCGTGGGGGTTCCCCTCAACTGCAACTGATTCCGGGGCAAACACATTCAATAATTCAAACTGCTCTCTGGCTTTCGGGTCATACTCCATATATGGAGCTGCATATGCAGATACTGGAAACCCCGGGGGTTTTGTTACTTGTGCATATAAAACAACCACTAACCCTGAAAAAAACGGGCTTCTTTTTTGCTCCAACATAACCAACGGGCAGATATATGATGGTTCATTGGGAAACTACGAAATCATTGCCCCTACCAATGATAGCCAGATGTCATATGAAACATACTATTTCTACCTGAGCTTAAGCTAATTTTATGTGCTTGTCCGCAAGCAGGTGTGAGGTGTATCCGGCGAATCCTGCAAATGCAAAATTCAAATCAGAGAAAATGTAGATGAATGCTGCAAAGATTAATGCGGCAAAAATTGTGTGGGTTATGCCCCTGTGCCTGGGCTTGAAGAATGTAAGTACTATCATATAGAGGCCGGTTATTGCAAGCCCTAAGATGATTACCGAGCGCAAATCCTCCAGCGTACACATAACGCTTTCTGTGCAGGTGGAAGCAAAGGAAAACCCGAATGCGGCTATGGGGACGGTGATATTGGAAATCCTTCGGATTTTTGAGGAATCGTGGTCTATGTCTGGGGCAAGCGCGGAAACAGAAGCAAAGGCAACAAGAATGGCTGAATCAACAGCAGGAGTTTGCAGCAGCAGAGCTATGATTATGCCAAAAAGTGCGCCGACAAACATGTGCTCCGGCCAGTTCATATGCAGATTATTCAGAAAGAAAATTTAAAGAGGACAGATTGCCGGGCAGTCAGACATCCGGATGCTCCTTGTCCCTAAGGAAAAAGTGGTAAATCCCAAAAACCGAGATGATGCTGGCGGCAAGGAAGCCGAGGAGAACCTGCCAGTCTCCAACTCCAAGGGGAACAGTTCCAAAATAAGCCGAGAGCGGAGTATAGAGAACCAGGAGCTGAAGCAGAAAAGAGGCAAGTATTGCAACCAGGAGCCACTTGTTTGAAAAAATAGAAAGCTTGTCTTTCATTCTTATCACTATGAGCCTGGTTGCTTCTGAAAACACGAATCCGGTAAATACCATGGTGCGCGCGTAGTCCTCGCCCATGGGTAGAGAATAGAAGAAAAGCGCAAGCAGGAGCACTGTATCCAAAACCCCTATCGCAACAATTGCCTTCATCACCCAGGTATTGATTATTCCTTCGCTGCTCGGCCTCGGCTTTTTCTTCATAACGTGTTTGCGGGAAGGGTCAGAGCCAAGGACCAGGGCAGGGGCACCGTCGGTGAGCAGATTAATCCACAGGAGCTGGGTTGCCCTTATTGGCACAAAACCGGCAAGCGAGGCAAAGAATACCACAAATACTTCAGAAAAGTTGGCCATTAGAAGATATGTTACAAAATTCCTGATATTACTGAAGATGGTTCTGCCCTCCTTAACTGCCTTGGCTATGGAGGCAAAATTATCATCAAGCAGAACCATGTCCGATGCCTGTTTGGCAATATCTGTCCCCCTGATTCCCATTGAAATTCCCACATGGGAATTTCGGAGTGCAGGTGCATCATTTACCCCATCTCCTGTCATTGCTACATTGTGGCCGTTTGCCTGCATTGCTTTGAGTATCCTTTGTTTTTCGAGCGGGGCTACTCTCGCAAAAATATCTATTTTTTCTACCTTCATGCGGAGCTCATGCTCAGACATGCCTTCTATCTGCCTGCCCTCCAGGGCTCCATTCCCGATACCAACCTCTTTTGCAATTGCCTTTGCAGTTGCAATATTGTCCCCGGTGATCATCACAACCCGGATTCCTGCACCCTGGCAGGCCTTTATTGCATCCGGAACCTCAGTCCTGGGAGGGTCCACCATCCCCTGCAACCCGATGAAAACGTGGCCGTTTTCCGCCTCCTCCTCCGGAACCTTTCTCTTTTCCAGCTCCTTATAGGAAAAGGCCAGTACCCTCAGGGCATTGTGCCCCATCTCTTCATTCTGATTCAATATCTTCTTTTTCTTTGAAGCAGTAAGGCGGCGCACTTTTCCGCCTTCTAGGATGTGGGTACATCTTTCAAGCACCACTTCGGGGGCCCCTTTCATGCAGGCAAAGTGTTCATTGCCCTTGCTGTTTAGTGTGGTCATTCTTTTCCGGTCAGAGGAAAAAGCAAATTCTTCAGTCCGGGAATAGCCGCCTGCATCTATCCCTGCCTTATTTGCAGCAATGTGGATGGCCACTTCAGTTGGGTCCCCCATATACTCCTTCTTGCCCTCCTTTCTGCCCATCACCACATTATTGCATAGGACGCCGCACCAGAGTAGCTTTTTGTATGCCTTTTCAGGGGCCTTCTCTTCATCAAGCAGGACCTCCCCTTCTATTGAATGCCCCCTCCCTGTGACCTTGAAGGATTTCCAGTCCGTATAAAGCCTGCGCACAGTAAGGGCATTCTCCGTGAGCGTACCTGTCTTGTCCGTACATATGACATCAACACTGCTTAGGTCCTCCACAACAGAAAGGCGCCTTACAAGCGAATTCTTCTTTGCCATTCGCATTGTGCCAAGGGCAAGTGCGAGTGTAACTACTGCAGGCAGGCCTTCTGGTATTGCGGCAACTGCAAGGGCTATTGCAGTAAGGAAGATGGTTATGGGATCCATGCTGCTGAGGAAAAACTGGACAACCGCGATAAAGGCGATTATCGCAAGGAGGCCCGTACCTATATTTTTCCCCAGTTTGTCAAGCTCCTTCTGGAAGAGAGTTGGATGCTCTTCTGCACCATGCATGGCCTTTGCAATCAGCCCCACTTCAGTATCCAGCCCGGTGTTCACAACCACTGCCCGGGCATTCCCCCTGCTCACATATGTCCCCTTATAGAGCATGTTGGAGCGGTCTGCAAGAGACGTATCCTGAGAAAGGGAACTCGGGGATTTTGAAGAGGGAACGCTTTCACCGGTAAGCAGGGATTCGTCTAGAAGAAGGTTCTTGGAGCGCATGATACGGCAGTCTGCCGTCACCTGGTCCCCTTCGCTAAGAACTATTATGTCCCCAGGGACTATTGTGGTTGCATCAACCTCAGATGGGGTGCCATCCCTGAGCACTGTTGCCTTTGGAACGGCCATTTTCTTGAGTGCCTCCAGGCTCTTTTCTGCCTTGTAATTCTGGAAAAATCCAAAAAGACCGTTCAGGACAACTATCACAAGAATCAGGCCGGCATCAAAAAAGTATTCTTCATGTCCCTCCAGATAGCCCAGGGCAAAAGAAACAACTGCGGCAATTATCAGGATAAATATCAGGAAGTCCTTGAATTGGTTGACAAGTATGGAAAGCGGGGAGACCTTTCGCTCCAGTGCAATCTTGTTGGGGCCGAACTTCTCCAGCCTTGATTTGGCCTTGGAGCTTGAAAGGCCATTTCTGCCTGTCCCTAGACGTTCTAGCACTTCATCTCTTGCTACAGAATGCCAGGGAACCCGCCTTTGCATGGGAAGCATTCATTATTAAGGATTAAAAAACTCTTGCCGGCAACAGGTATAAAAGATTAACCCACACTAAAACACCCTAATGCACTTTCAATCCACAGCCAGAATAAGAACGCGGGAAGCCGGCCGGCCTGCCAGGCAAAAAAAGGAATTCAGAAAGATGGGGCTGCTGAGGGAGGAGCTGATGCAATTTGCAGGGGGGGTGAAGCCAGGCCTGGGGAACGGAAACGGCCAGTACCATCTGATGCTATCCAAAATGCTTGGGAAAATGGATTCTTCTGGAATAAGGAAATTCAGGCAGAGGATAAAAAGAGGGAAGGAAGATGGGCTTTTTCCTGCGGAAAAAATTATTTGTTCAGAGGGGGAGGCAGCTTCCCGGCTGGCGGAATTCCTTGGAAAAGAGTATGTTGGCCGGATGATTTTCCTTGCCCGGTGCAGGGGGGATATGCGGCAGGTGGAGCTTGGAAAAAAATACCTCTCCTGGGCAGCAAAAAACGGTAGGGGGCCTGTGCGAGAGAGGGCACTTGCAGGGATGGTCATGGTTGCTTCTGATGAGATTGAAGAAAAGAAAGGGGCTTATCTGGGAGAGCAGAGGGCCAGGAGAAACGGCACCATGAAGCTGCTTAAGAAAGAGATCGGGGAAGAAAAAGCTGAACAGCTAGTAGATAAATTCATCCGGGGAATCCGGGGGAGCCTGCGCGGGATGTGCTTGAGCTGGATGCTCCTTGGCGCGGCTGCCGCATCTTCAATGCCCGCTTTCCAGGGCTACTTCTCCGGACAAAAGTCCAATGCGGCATTATTGGTTCTGGGGGCATCTGCCCTGGTGGGCGTTGCAAAAGGCCTTGAGCTTCTGGATTCAATAAACATCAAAAGGATACAGGGAAAAATTTCCCAATAAAGAAAATGGGCATATTTAAAAACTTTGTATTTAAACTCTAAGCAAAGGTGCGTATTATGTATGGAGTTACACCACAAGCATATGACAGGACAATCACAGTATTCAGCCCGGACGGGCGGCTATTCCAGGTGGAATATGCAAAAGAGGCAGTAAAGAGAGGGGCAACTGCAATAGGGGTTACCTCCAATGAAGGGGTGGCCCTGATTGCCTACAAAAGCGCCCACTCAAAGCTCATAGTTTCCGAATCCTTAAGGAAAGTGTTTGAAGTGGATAACCATATTTCAGTAACTGCGAGCGGGCTTATCGCTGATGCAAGGAAACTGGTGGAGCTTGCAAGGACAAACGCCCAGAGGCACAGGATGACATACAACGAACCTGCCTCCCCTGAATCAATTGCGAGGGGTGTCTGCGATGTTATGCAGCTGTATACCCAGTATGGGGGGATACGGCCCTTTGGAGTTTCCCTGCTCATTGCAGGAATTGGTCCCGATGGCCCTGAGCTTTTTGAGGCAGAGCCAAGCGGGGCGATGACCGGCTATTTTGCCGATTCAGTGGGAAACGCAAAAAAGGAAGTAGATGAGTATCTGGAATCCGAATTCAGCAAGGAAATGGGGTTGAAAGAGTCAATCAAAACTGCGCTGGATGCCCTGAAAAAATTCAGCGAAACCAAGCTTGTGCCGGCAAACCTTGAAGTGTCCTACGCCTACACAAAAGACGAGAAGTTCAAGCTGATGGAAGAAAAAGAAATTGCAGGGATACTGAAGCCAGAAAAATCCTAGCTTATTTTATTATCGTTCCTCTGTGGGCCTTTCCCCGAATTGCCTTGGGGAGGTCCTGGATATTCTTTCCCCCCACAAAATGTAGTTCCATTTTGGTCCTTGCAGCAAGTTTGCAGGCAATCATATCAAACACAAAATTGGTGCCGGGCTTTCTATTGTCTGAAGCATTTGCAAGTAAAAGAAGTTGGGAAAAGCTCATCTTGCTGAATTTTTTTGCCTTTTTGTTCTTGCTGGGATCAGAATCATAAACTCCATCCACATTGCTGAGGTTAACCAGCCTCTTTGCACCGATGGCCTCTGCAAGCAGCACGGAATCCGTATCGGTTGTGATGCCCGGGATTGTGCCCCCCATCACCACAATCCTGTGCTGGGCAGATGCAAGGGCGGCGCTCTCAAAATCCTGGAAAACCAGGGGGCATGCCTCATTTGGGAAAACCCTGGTGACAAGGCCGGCATTGAGGCGTGTCGCCTGCACTGCAAGGGAATCTCCCCAAAATTGGTTTTTTGAGAAATTGGATGCGGTTTTTACGTAGTCGCGGGCAATTTTTCCTCCCCCTACAACGATTCCGATTTTTTCCTTTCCTTTTAGAAGGGACTTGAACTTTTTGAGAAATTCAACGTCTGGATTTCCTGAACCATTAACCATGCTTCCTCCAAGTGAAATTACGACTGCCATGGCGTTCTATTGAAGTGTAAATTAAAAAAGGAATTGGTGGGGCAGAATACAGGAAGTTAATATCAGAAAAACAGTTTTTCTTTGGGAGAACAGAGAAGTAGCTTAAAACGGGTTATGTTTTTGCGGAAATTTTTACCACAGCATAAAACGGAAGCAAAAAATTTCAATGAGCCCGCCCGGGATCGAACCGGGGATTCCCAGCGTGTAAGGCTGGTGTCATAACCGCTAGACCACGGGCTCTGCAAAAAATTAATAGCGTCTCTGCTGCTGGACCGGCTTGGTAAAGAGGAAGTACCTTTCCTTGCCTTCCAGCTCAGAGAGTATCCGCTGGACAAACAGCCCCGCGGGGTCAGAAATGGAGGAAACCCTTGTTTTCACATCCTCAAAATCCTTGAATGGTTCTTTTTCCCTTTCCTTTATCAGGTCCTCCATATTACGTTTCCCTATGCCCGGAAGGAGGTCAAGCTGGTGGACGCGCATTGAAATAGGCCCGGCCTTGTTGAGGAAGTTTATGAAAATCTCTGAGCGCTCTTCCACGATTCTCTTCAGTACTGAAGAGAGAATTTCCTTTGCGCCATTAGTAAGGTCATTGTACTCAATTCTCCTTTTTATGCGGTCGATTTCCTCGCGCTCCCCCTTGCCGACGAAAACTTTGGTGCCCACAAGGATGGATGCTTCCTTCTTGACGCTCGCTTCAAGGAGGGTAAAGAACTGATGGCCTACAAGCTGGGCAAGGGGCTCCTTCTTCATCTCCTCTGCCCTTCCTGAAGGTAGATACTCAACTACCCATGCATAATCTTCCATTCACTTCACCTTTGTGAGTTCAACTATTTTGCTTACCTGGTCTTCAGTCAGCTCTGTCTTTGTATAGGTAAGGATTGCCTGCACAAGCTCGGGGGTGGAAGGGAGCACTTCAGCAAGCTTCATCGCTGCCTCCTCTTCCAGTTCCGGAACTTCCTTTCTGAGCTTTGAGGCAAGTTCTGCAGTTTTCTTGGAGGTTGAATGGGCAAATTCTGATGCGTGCTCAAGTGCATTCTCCTGCTCATAGCCGAGCTCCTCCCCGGCTTCTGCCCTCGCTTCAAGAACCTCCTTGACCTTGGTTATGGAGGTCGGCTCAGTACCGGTTATTCTCATTGTTTAACCTCCTGGAGGTGGATGGGGGAGATCACAAGCCTCTTCTTTGACTTGCCGTCTTTTACTTCAACAATGTAGGCACTACCCTGCTTTTCCACTATCTTTCCGTACTTCCCGTGGTATCTGGGGGCGGGCATGCCCTCTATCCTTGGCTTTACCGACACCAGCACCGGGTTCCCTACCTTAAATTCCCTCACTCTGTCGGATACTGTGAGCTTTCTCCTGATGCGGAGGTTCTTTGTCCTCCCGCTGAGTCCTCCTCTTGAGCGTTTAACCATGTTCTCACCTAAATTTTTTTTCTATAGCCCTGTTTTTAAATCCAACATCCTTTAGGGGTTGCCAGAACTAGGGCAGTTAAGTATTAATATTTATAAACCATTTAAAAAGCTTTCCAAACCTTATTTAAAAAGGGTGGATTTTGTGGCCAAACTAAAAGGCATTGATTATAAAGTTACGAATATTGTGGCTTCGGCAAACCTGGGGCTTGAGCTTGATCTTTTTACCCTTGCAAGGGAAATCCCTGAAATAGAATACGAGCCTGAGCAGTTTCCCGGCGCCATACTGAAATTTGAGGACCCCAAGGCAACTCTCTTGCTTTTCAAGAACGGCAAGGTGGTCTGCGTTGGATGCAAGACAAAGGTTGCGATAGAGAGGACGATTGGGAAAACCCTGAAAATGCTGAAGCCAAAGGCAAAGAAGATTACAAAAACCATGAAAAAGCCGAAATTCGAGATAACAAATATTGTGGCTTCTGCAAGCCTCGGGATGGGCCTGGACCTATATACCATTGCATACGAAGTTGAAGACGTTGAATACGAGCCTGAGCAGTTTCCCGGAGCCATACTTAAGTTCAGAGAACCCAAGGCGTCGCTCCTTCTTTTCAAAAACGGCAAGGTGATTTGTGCAGGCTCGCGTGACGAAAAAAGCATCCAGAAGGCTCTGCGGAAGGCAAAGAAGATTCTCAAGCCGTTTGCTTCTAAGAAGGGCTAGTGTTCCCATGGGCGCTGAAGAAAGTGTGCTGGAAAAGCTCAGGGAAGTCATGGACCCTGAGCTGGGTATAAACATTGTTGAGCTGGGCCTCATTTACGGAGTTGAAGTGGAGAAGGAGCATGCAACTGTAAAAATGACATTTACCACCCCAGCCTGCCCTATGCTCCGGCATCTTGCCTCCAGCGTAAAGGAAGCAGCAGAGAAGGCTGAGGGGGTTGAGGAGGCTGAAGTCCAGCTGGTCTGGGATCCGCCTTGGAGCCCGGAAAAGATTTCTGAGGAGGGTAAAAAGAAGCTTGGGCTAGAATGATGGCCAGGGCTAATTAATTTAAATATTACTTTATTATATATTATATAAAACTAATGTATTAGGGAGTGAGATACTATGCCTTATGACCCGAATATGGATAAGACACTGTGGGAAGAGAAAATTGAGGTTGGAGACTACACCTTTGCAATAAGGATAATGCAGTATAACGAAGGTACAAAAAAGATAAGCATACAAAGGTTCAGGGGAGAGATGTTCACAAAGCTGGGCAGGCTCACTGCAGAAGAAGCAGAAGCCGTTCTTCCCGTAGTTGAAAAAGCAATTGCAGAAATAAAGAAGGAGTAGTCAGGACAATACCAGCTCCAGCACTCCATTGTTGTAGCTCTTCTTCATTTTCTTCTTTGTAAACTCCTTGGGCAGCGTGAGCTCTTTGTAGTATTTGTGCTGGCCCTTGTCCACTTCTATTTCCAGTTTCTTGCCCTCCAGACGTATGTTGATATCTTTTTCTGCAACACCTGGAAGCTCTGCAACCACAGTGGTTTTGTTCTTGGCAGTGAACATATCTACAAGAGGCTCCCTGCTCCCCTCAGTTGCAGGCTCCGGCTCTCCTTCCTTCATCGTGGGGCCCTCCGGCTCCTTGCGGGGCTTTACGTTTCCGAATTCACGAAACTTTGGCTTGCCGTCTTCCCCAATGCGCATTGAATAGCCATAAACCTTTACATTTGGGTTACTTGAAAGCTCCTTGAGCCGGTTCTCATCTGCCTGGATGCGGAAGGTCTTCATCCTGTCCATCTCCTCCTCCATCTCATCCCGCATCCTCTCAAACATATCATCAATATTTTCAAAAAATTCATCTCTTCCCCCAAAGAGGCCAAAAAGACCCCTGCGCTTCTTTTCTTTATCATCAGCCATCCGAACACCTATTGGATGTAGAGAGTATAACTATTTAAGTTTTCTCGTGCTTATCTGGGCAGGGACCAGAAGGTGGTGAACGTGGAAGAAGAAAAGGTCGAAGAAAAACCTGAAGAGCCTGCAGAAGAGCAGGAAGCCCCGGTAGAGCAGGAAGAGCCTGCAGAGGAACCAGTTTCTGAAGAAGATGAGGAATCCCCGCAGGAAGAAGGGAAGCCTGAGGAAGAAATGGCAGAAGAGCCTGAAAAGCAGGAAGACGCCCCTGAAGATGAAGGCAGTGGCCAAGAGGAAACATCCCAGGAAAAGGTTGTTGACCTTCCAAAGCCTGTAGAGATGGGAGATGAGCTGGAAGTCGCAATAGAGTCTGTAGGGGCAAAAGGAGACGGGATAGCCAAAAAAGACGGCTTTGTGATATTCATACCCGGGGCCCAGAAGGGCGAAACCGTAAAGATAAAGATAACCGAGCTCAAGACGAGTTTTGCAATAGGGGAGAAGGTTTAGGATGGGAGAGAAAAAAGACCCCTATAAAGAACTAAAAAAATACAAGAAGAAGCTGAAAGAGGAGGAGCCGGATATATTCGACAAGGAAGTGGGCATCCTTACCGGCTCAAAAAAGAAGAAAAAGAAAAAAGAGGAATAGAATGCCCCACCCCAAGGTAAAGCGCAATATAAGCACCGGAACATATCTTCTTGCATTCGTGTTTACAGTGATTGTCTTTAGCCTTGGGATTTATGTGGGGATGGTTGTAGATGAAAGCGCAAAAGCAGAGGTGGAAGATGAGCTTGTCACGCTTGAGCAGGACCTCTATCTTTCCCGCATCCTCCTCCTTACCGAGCAGGAAATGGGGGAGTTCTGCCCCATTTATTCGGAAAAGCTGGAATCAGTTGACTCAGAAAGGGAGCTTATCGGGGACCGCCTTGAATACCTTGAGAGCGTGAGGGAAATACATGATGAGGAGATTAGGGAAAGGTATTACTACCTGGAATTTGAGAATTACCTTCTGATGAAAAAAATGAAGAAGGAGTGCGGAGAAGATTACGTGCTTGTACTCTTTTTCTATAGTGAGGACGAGGCTTCGCAAGAACAGGGGGCGGAACTGGATGAACTTAGGGCATCTGATTCCAGGGTAAAGGTTTTTTCCTTTGAAGGGGATTCTGATTCTGCAGTTGTTGAGGTCTTAAAAGAGCAGTATAATGTTACTGGTTATCCTTCAGTTGTGGTGGAGTCTGAGGCCTTTTCCGGGCTCCGGACTTCTGAAGAAATTTCCGATTTTGTGGACTAGCCTGCCTCCCAGGTCATCTTCTTCATGGTCAGCTCCTTGAATATTGCAGAAAGCCAGAAAAGGGTAATGAGGTAAGCATAGCTTACGATGTAGAGTATAACCATGAGGGGATTGATTCCCTCGCCCTTGAAAAACTGCATCCCTGCAAACACCCATGCCAGGGTAAGCAGGAGTATTGTAACCCCTATAACGTGGATTGGGTTGATAAGGAAAAGGAAGCTGCCCATTCCCACAAATGCAGGGTGCACGGTAAAGAAATAGTAGTAAATTGCGACGAAAATAATCGCAAAAATTGCCGCAACTGCAATAAGCCCAAGAGGCATTACCACCATGCCAAGATCCCCGTATTTTGGACCTATTAGATTAGTGTACTTTGCTGCGTTGTGCAGTCCGCCCCTGTGCCAGCGGGTGCGCTGTCTGAGAAGCCCCCCAAACGAGGGCGGGACTTCTGTGTAAACCGAAGCGTCCAGGGAAGAGCGGATTTTATAATTATGGGACTGGATGCGCATGGCGATTTCCTGGTCCTCAAGGATGTTGTGGGGGTCAAATCCGCCCATCTCATCAAACACCCATCTCCTGAACATGGAAAAGGGGCCTGGGGTCACATGGACCGCATCTATGAAACAGAGGAGTCTTCTTGAAAAGAGAGTATATATGTATTCTACCTTCTGGAGCTCCTGGATGAAATTCTTTGGGGGCTCGGTCTTCACTGCGGCAGTGACCGCCACTACTGCCTCTTCGTTGAAGTGGGGAAGCATCTTCCGGATCGTGTCTTTGAGTATGTATGAGTCTCCATCAAGAGTGGCCACTATCTCCCCTGTGGCCCGCTTTATGCCGTAATTCAGGGCGTTTGCCTTCCCTGAATTCTCCTTGTGGAAAACTTTTACCCTTTTTTCTTCGTATTTTTTTGCAATCTTTAGGGTATTGTCAGTGGAGCCATCATCTATTACAAGAATTTCCAGCTTGTTTTTTGGGTAATTGGAATTCAGCAGGGAATCCAGGCAACGTGCAATGTTCTTTTCCTCGTTGTAAGCAGGCACCACTACAGATATTTTCGGCTCCCAGCTGTTGGGCTGTGGCACCTCTGCCAGGTGTCTCCTGTTCTTGAGGTAAACCAAGATATAGAATATTGTAACATAAAGGGCGAGGAATGCAACTCCGTACTCTATGAGCTTTACTGTGCCCATTTCCATAGGGAGAAATTTGCCATATACGGATTTTTAAGGGTTGGTGCCGGCTTGAATTGTGTAACCATGGTTACATAAGATCGGGCAATCCTTAAAAGCCTAAAGCAGATATATGGCCGGGAGATTAAGATGGCAAAAGTTATTCAGGAAAGAGAAAAGTGTGTAGGCTGCGGCGCATGTGCTGCAGTATGCCCAAAATACTGGGAGATGAAGGGTGATGGAAAGTCCTTTCTCAAGGACTCCACAATTGTTGAAGGAAACCATGTGCTTACTCTGGAAGACCCGGAGTGCAATACTGAAGCGGCAGAGGCCTGCCCGGTAAAGTGCATAAAAGTAGAAGAATAGACCTGCAGGTATCCGGGCTTATCTCTTCGCCCTCACATCCCAGAGGTATTTGTCCCTTGTTGCAACATCCTTGACCTTGACTTCAATTTTTGCATTGTTCAGTTCTATGAATTTATTTAGGAGCTGGAGCATCTCATCTGTTACAGGATCAGAATTCTGCCAGGAAAGGGAATTTCCGTTAAGCATGCAATCTGCAAGCGCTTCGGAGTCTGATTCCGAGAAGCCCATCTTCACCAGTTCAGCAGATACCTGTTCTTCAGTCGCCATGTTCCTCTAAATATCAAGGAAAGTTTAAATGGTGTCTGGTTATCCCGGATAGTTGAGGGCAATTGCTGCCAGCCCGAGCAGCAGGCAGTAAATCCCAAAAAGCGGGAAGGTTTTCCTGCTTATGAAGTTCAGCAAAATGTGTATTGAGGCATACCCTGATATGAATGAGCCGAGCACTCCCACTGACATAAGCGCCCAGTCAATTGAATCCGGGGGTGTTTCCAGCCAGAGGAAGAATGTCGCCCCGAAAATTGCAGGTATTGCCAACAGGAAGGAGAAGGATGCAGCTTCTTTCCAGCCCATTCCCATGTGGAGCCCTGCGCTTATTGTTGCCCCACTCCTTGATACTCCCGGTGCCACTGCAAGGCCCTGCCCGATTCCCATGGTCACTGCGTTCTTTTCAGCCGGCTCCGCTTTCCTAGAATAAGAAAATCCGGTGGAAAAGAGAAGGAGGGAGGTAAGCACCAGTGCTACCCCGACCAAAAGCGGCTGGGTGTACATGGAAACAAAAAACCCTTTGAACCCAAAGCCGATGATTGCTGTTGGGATTGAGCCCAGAATTATCAGCAGAACGAGCCTGAAGTCTTTTGATTTTGTGTCAAATTTAAGAAGGCTTGAGGCCATCCCCAATATTTTTTCCCTAAAATAGATCAGCACTGCAAACATCGTTCCCATGTGCATGCCCATATCATATATTACAGGCAGCTCCCCGAAGAAATAATGCTGGGCCAGGGCCAGGTGCCCAGAGCTTGAAACAGGAAGCCACTCAGTGATTCCCTGTATTATGGAGAGGAGCAGCATTCCGAGAAAATCCATGGCCCCTTATCTCCCTAAATCTATTTAATCCAATTCTGCACTTCCGGCTCTCGTTCTTTATCCTGGGGCCATTCTTCAGGGTAGCCAAATATCAGTGGAGAGTAAAGCTCCTGGCCCTCCTCTATTCCAAGGGACTCCAGGGTTTCTCTTTCATCCTCAATCTTGTTCATGAACCCTATGTAGCAGCTTCCCAGGCCCATGCCCCGTGCCTGCAGCATCATGTTTTCTGCTGCCAGGGCGCAGTCAATCCTGGTCCACTTCTCCCTGTTTCCCACCAACAGGATAAGCAGCGGGGCCCCGTAAAACACAATATCTTCTTCTGTTTCTGCCCTCTCCTTGTACTTTCCTCCAAGGTGTTTGAGCTTTTCCTTCACCTTTCCTGAGAGTTCTTTTATTTTCTCTTTGTCTGTGATTACAATATAGCGCACCGGCTCCAGGTTTTTTGCAGAAGGCGCCATTGCGCCCGCTTTCAGTATCTTCCGGATTTCCCCTTCCGGCACTTCCTTGTCCTGGTAGGCCCTTACAGACCTCCTGCTGGGTATGCATTCCTCAACGTCCATACTGTTAGTCCGAAGAAAAGAATTATAGGAATATGGGCGACTCAATAGCTACTCCGGCGGTCATCGGGTCTCCCCTCTCTCTGGGACGGTAATTTCATCGTCGCCTATTCGTATTGCACATTTCTTGTTTATAAATATGATGGTTTGTAGATTTAGGTATGGAGATTGTTGTGTTCCGGCTCGGGCACCGCCTCCCCCGTGATGAGCGGATTACTACTCACGTCTGCCTGGTTGCGCGCGCATTTGGAGCCTCTTCTATTTATTACTCTGGCCAGAAGGACCACTCCCTGGAGAAAAGCGTTTCCTCTGTAGTGGAGAATTGGGGCGGAGATTTTTCCATAACCCAGGAGCCCTCTCCCCTCAAGAGGCTCAAAACGCTCAAAAAATCCGGCTTTTCCCTTGTCCACCTTACCATGTTCGGCCTCCCCATTGAAGAGCAGAAATCCGCCCTTTCCGGGCTTGAGAAAGCAGTGGTTATTGTGGGCGGAGAAAAGGTCCCTCCTGAAATCTACGAGCTTGCTGATTACAACATTGCAGTAGGGAGCCAGCCGCACTCAGAAGTTGCAGCGCTTGCTATCTGCCTGGACCGGATGATGGAGGGAAAAGAGCTTGAGCGTGATTTTGATTCTAATTTTAAGGGAAAAATCCACCTGGAGCCTTCAGAAAAAGGAAAAACGATACATACTAATGATTAGTGGAAAGCTACCATGCACGCATGCAGTCTGCCATACGCGGAATAGACCGAGAAGAGGTGATGCAGAACCTCATGAATCCTTCAAAAATGTTTTTTGCAAGAGAGCAGGGGGCGAGAGAGCAAAATGAACAGAAATTTGATTGTTATTTTGGCATAAGCAAGAAGTGGGCACACCGCTACGTAATAGTTATTAATAGAAAGCTCCTAGTAATCACTGTAATCAAAGTGAGGAAAAAATGGCAGAAGAAGGTAGATACGCATGCAAAAATTTGAATTCAGCTACAACAGTAAGGAAGATGACCTGTTTGTATTCAAAAAGGGGCAAAATCAGCAGGAAGCGTTGAAATTGGCCCTGTAATAATCGATATGGATGAAGAAGGAAAACTTGTTGCAATGGAATTTATGAATGCAAAGGAATATCTGTCTTCCTCAACAGAAAAAAATATTTCAGAAATGGGTTTGCTCCTGGAAAACCTTCAGGAATGCAGAATTGGCACAAAGGTCTAGAGGAACGCTCTTCTTACAATCAAGCTCCTGCTCATTTCTGAAGGTAAGGAAGCCATCTGGAACTTTTCAGTGCCCAGTGTAACTGAAGCCAGCCCTGTTTCTTCAATTTGAATTTTTTTAAAAAATAAAAAGAAAATAAGGGGCTACTTGCAGGCTCCGCCTGAGCACCCATTCGGGCAGGTGACTGTCCCTGCAAGAACCGGGGAGTACTCATCATTGATCTGGCAGTAGTAGTCCACTACAGTGCGGGAGTCCTGGCAGTAGTCTGTGTAGGTGCCATAATCCCCATTGTATTCTCCTGTTGCTGTGCCCTGGGAATAATAATCCGGACCGTCTTCCTCATCCTCACAAAGCCGGTCTGTCTTTTCTTCGCAGATTCCCATATAGCAATATGCATCAGGGCAACAGGAAAGCCCCCCTGCATAATCGCCGCAGGTTTCCCCGACTCCTGCACACTCCAGGCACACATCATTCTCAGAACAGTAGAGGCCTTCGCAGCACTCTACTCCAAGTCCGCAGGTGTCCCCTTCTTCTCCGCACTCCACCTCTTCTGCACAGACACCGTCATAGCAGAAAAGGCCTTCGCAGCAGTCTTCATCTTCTGAGCAGTCATCGCCCTCATCTGAGCAGGTTTCTTCTTTTGTGCAGCGGAACTCCCAGCACCTGTATCCTTCGCAGCATTCATTGTTTCCCGGCTCGCAGCTGTATCCTCCCAGCTTGCACTCCTCGCAGATTCCCTGCACGCAGAATCCGCCTTCACAGCAGTCAACATACCCCTCAGAGCAGGTTTCCCCTAGATCAGCACAAGGGTTTGAGCACACATAGTCTGTGCACACATATTCCTCACAACACTCCCCATCTGTCTTGCAATTGCCGCCAAGGTCTGTGCATTCTTCTGAGCCATCGCACACGTTATTTATGCACTCATAAGGCTCACAGCAGTTGCCCAGGAACTCTTCAACTTCTGTGTTTCCGGTAACATAGGAGACATATCCGCAGGATTCCCCATAATCCTGGCATTCTTCTTCAGACCTTCCGCACCTGTTATCCACACATTCATAGGGTTCGCAGCATTCGCCATAGTAGGTTTCTCCCACATGGGTGGGGTCGCTGTAGTTTGCAACGTAACCGCATATCTCCCCATAGTCCCTGCATTCTTCAGGTGGGGTGCACACGTTGTTTATACATTCATCGGGCGGGCAGCATTCTCCGTAATCCACGTATGATGCATGGGTTGCTATTGATGGGTCCTGCACCATCCCGCAGGTTTCCCCTGTTTCAACGCACTCCTCACAGACTCCATCAAAGCAGTATCCCTCGCAGCAGTCAGAATCATTCCTGCAGGTTCCGCCATAGTCCACACATTCTTCCCGCTCTTCGCTGCAGTAGCCGCCATAACAGAAGTAAGGCTCACAGCATTCTCCGTAATAAGTGCCTTCGGTCTGCGGGGCAGCCGCAAGGTAACCCTGCTCCTGCTGGGAAGGCCAGTAGCCGCACCTTTCTCCAAGGTCAACGCATTCTCCATCGCAGGGCGGGCAGGGTGTCCGGTCAATGCAATACACAGAGGTATAGCATACCACGTCCCTGCTCTGGCCTGAAGCATCGGTAAAAGTGGCAAAGGTCCCGCCTCCTCCAGTAGCCATTATCGTGCCTCCGGAGCCATCCTCAGCAACCAGAACTCCCCCTGTTGTGTTGAGGACTTCCCCTCTTTCCAGGGTTTCTCTTTCATTGAAAATATCTACAGTCGTGCCTCCGGGGCTTGACATCCAGAAAAGCATCACAAGGATGCTTCCGGCAACCATTCCCAGGAGAAACACCATTACCAGTCTTGAATCCACTCAGTTCACCGAAGAAACCTTCATAACAAATATTTAAAATATATGCACCGGAAACACCGGAAACCTCCCCCATGTTCTTCCTTTTAAATGCCCGGATTGAGATAAACATGCCCGTCAGGAGGGAGGCGGAGCAAAGCACGACCAGAGGTAGGCAGCATGCCAATAGAAGATGAAGTTATCCATTGGTGGAAAGATGAAAAAGGGGAGCAGCACCGCACCATACTGCGACTGGAAAGCGATTCCCCCAGCACATCCAATGGTTTCCCCAGAGACGGCATCCTTACCCTGCGCATAATGAATACTGTTGGCCAGGTTGCAATAAAACTGAGCCCGGATGAGTCCCTGCGGGTAAGCAGCCAGCTGATGTCAATTTCTAAGGAACTTCTGAATAAAAAAAGAAAATTGTGGAGAGAACGGGACTAGCCGCTCTCGCAAATATGCTGGTCAAGGTTGCAAACTTCTCCTGAAGCGCAATCCTGATTCGTATTGCATCTTCCTGCCTTTGCCCTGCACTGGTGTGTTGAAAAGTCGCATACCTCCCAGGATTCACAGTCTCCTGAAACATCACAGAACCCGTGCTTGTGCATGCAGGAGTGGGTTTGCAAATCACAATACTGCCAATCCTGGCAGCCAGCATCATGGGAGCAGGCGCCTTCTGCAGTAACACACTTGTGGCTGTCCTTGTTGCAGCTCTGCCAGGATCTACAGTCCCCGTCATTTATGCAGTATCCTGATTTTGCAACGCAGAAATGCTGTGTGGTGTTGCACAGCTCCCATGCCTCGCAATCATTGTCTGTTGAGCACCTGCCTTCGTTGGCCACACATTCTTTGGTAACCATATCACAGTGCTCCCAGGCCCCGCAGTCATAATCATCATAGCAGAGACCCTCTTTGGGGACACATGTGTGGGATTCCTGGTCACAGGTTTCCAGCTCAGAGGCGCATTCAGCATCAGAAATGCAGTATCCTGCTTTTGGCTTACAGAGACTTTCTGAAGAGCACACCTGCCAGGATTCACAATCCTGGTTTGTTTCGCATGCCGAGCCCCCGCTGCAGCGGTGGGCCTCTGCATCGCATTTATTGTCTTCTCCCGGGCAGTCAGCATCAGAAGCGCAATACCCCGGAGCCGCTTCACATGAGCCTGTTTCATTATTGCAGGCCTGCCAGGCCTCACAGTCCGCATCAGTTGTGCACCCGGAATCTTGGGGACACCCAAACATAAACAGCATCATGACAAAAACGCCTATAATCACGATATTACGCATAGTTCCACCTGCTCAGAATTAGAAGCAGAAGGTATTAAAAAACAAAAGACAGACGCTCAGGCAAAGATCCCCAGCAGGAGTGCATCCAGGAGGGCCAGTGTCCCTAACTCAAAAATCACTCATGCTCCCTGTTCAGAGATTGTCCCTGCAGAATTAAAAAACCTAATCCAGCTTTGCCAGGAGTTCCGGGAGCTCTGCAAAGTTTTTCATTTCCAGGTCCGCTTTCCCTGGCTTTTTTGTGTGCCTTCCCCCCATCATTGCCCGTATGGTTTTCATTCCCAGCTTTTTTGGCGGAATTGTGTCTATTTCAGGCTTGTCCCCCACCATCACACACTCTCCAGGGCTTGCACCCAATTTCCTTAGGGCTTTTCTGAAGAATTCCACGTTCTTTTCCATTCCCATTTTCTCGGAAACAAAAACCTTCTCAAAAAACAGGTGTACCTTGAGCAAGATAAGCTTGTCCCATTGCTTTACTGCTGTTCCATTGGTCGCAACGTGCAGCATGTACCCCTGCTCCCTGAGTTTCAGCAGGGTTCTCGGAACTTCAGGATAGGGCTGGATGGCTCCCTTTGCCGCATGGTATGCCCCCACAGCAGCAGCAACATATTTTGCCGGCTCCTTCACCCCCAATTCTTCTAGCAAATCATCAAAATGGTGGTCATAATTAGAGCCCTTTTTCTTGATTATCCTTACGAGCTTTTTGTAGAGCTTTTCCTGGCCTCCATCCAGGCCGACTTCAATCATTGCCCTTATTGCTTTCCTCCTTGCCAGTTCTGAAAATTCGGCTGTAGGAAAAAGAGTATCGTCGATATCTATGAAGACCTGCTTTACCATAACTAAATGCAGAATTTTCAGTATTTAAACCTTTCTGCAGGTTTGCGGCTCTTCCCGCTTTTATAAGGTTTCGGAGGACAACTCTTACTCTAAATCGGTGATTAATTGGGATCAAGGCCAAGAAAATGGAAAAAGAAAGGGCGCATGCGCTGGAAATGGGTAAAGAAGAAAAGGCGCAGGCTCAAGAAGAAGATGCAGAGAAGGGTAGG
>WJMN01000051.1 GCA_014727925.1 Microcaldota archaeon | reverse complement strand
CAGCACACCAAAATTCCAAACAATAAAATATGATTCGGGCTCGGGGGGATTCGAACCCCCGGCCTACGGATTAAAAGTCCGCCGCTCTGGCCAAGCTGAGCTACGAGCCCAAATAAAGCAGTTTAAAGTTTAGAGAGCATAACCAATTTAAATACATCAGCGGTCTGAACAATAAGAGGATCCACACATCCGCTTAACCTCTTTTTTTAAAAACATTCGTTCTCTAACATTACCCTTGCCTGCCGGGATGGCAGATTGGCTATGCGCCTGGCTGCAGACCAGGATAGTAGGGTTCGATTCCCTATCCCGGCTCATGTTATTTATATTTGATTTTGATTCCACGCTTGCAGAACTGAACGTAGACTGGAGCAGGGTAAAAAAGGAGGTTCTGGAGTATGCAGATGCAATAGGGGCAAAAACCGACCCCTCTCTCCACCTGGTAAACATCTCAAACGACATTTCAGCGGATGAAGAAACAAAAAAGGAGGTGGACCGCATTTTCAGAAAGCATGAGAGCAGGGCAACAAAGGCAGGGGACTTCCTTGTATACCCATCCACAGTGCCTACCCTGAATGCACTCAGGGAGAAGGGGCACAAGACAGCTATTGCCTCAAACAATACGGAAGAAACAATACGCGAAGTGGTGGAGAGGGGCAGGCTCCCTGTGGATGCAGTAAGGGGCAGGAACAGCGTATTCAGGCCAAAGCCATTTCCCGACATGCTGGATTCTCTTATGGAGGAGTTCCACACCCCCAAGAAGGAAACATTCATGACCGGAGACAATTTCTGGGATGAGGGTTCGGGAAAGGCCGCGGGCGTCAAAACATTTATAATCAAGCCAGGTACATTAAATATTTCACTTTTTACTTCAGTGCTTTAATTGCACTGGCAACCTGGTTTATCGCCATTCCAATAAAGACCCTCAGCTAGGCAGGATAAGTTTCAAGAGCTTCAATCGGTTTCTTCTTGATGATCTAAGGAAAGCTTTGCTTAAATCAGGCTTTCACCCCAGTAAAATAAGATATATGCAGGTGCACCTTACCAGAAAATCGGAATTTACTAAAATATTATAAAGAAATCGGCTCAAATAACCCTTACAAACTCAAACGGCTTGAGGAGTTTGTATAGCCCCGTAGTCTAGAACTTCGTAGGATAAGCCTCCGAGGTGGATTTTGGTCAAGGATCCGGGACTCTGGATCCCGTGACCCCGGTTCGAATCCGGGCGGGGCTATTCATCAATTTTTATAACCGTGTTACTCCGAAGCAAAAATCGGAGAAACCTCTGGGTAATCTACGATTACATCTCTCCAGCAAAGCTGAAGATTCATTTTCTTCTTGTGGACAAAGTTCACGGTTGTCAAAAAACACCGTCTTAAGTTTCTACTTTTCTATTTTTAGTTCAGTTCCATATTCACGCGCAAATTCCTCAATAAGCTCCCGCTGCTCCCTGCGCACCCCCTTCTTCTCTATAATCACCCCCCGCACATCTTCCACGGATTTTTCCATCGCCTGCTTAAACGTGTCCATGCCTATGGAAGGCGCCCTGTATTTTGGCAGGATATGCCCGGCCGCCCTTTCCGGGTCCTCCAGGTTCATCCTGGTGAATTTCCGAGAATAATGCCCTCCCCCAACACAAAAGTATGCGTCATAATCAGAACCGGATTCTAGCATCTTAATTACCGCTTCTGCATTAATCCTCGCGGCAACAGAGTTATTCCATTCCTTTTCCGAGCTGCCAATTTCTACAAACATTATCGGGATAGAGCAGGTGGGGCCATGGTGGTCCACCTCCATGTTCACATTCCAGCCCAGCCCATGTTTTTCATTCCCCTCAGCCTGCCCCCTGAGGATTTCCTTCATCCTGCCGGGCATAACTGTATTCAGGGTGCGGGGCTCCCCCCCAAAATCAGCAGCATCCCAGTTTCCCGGGACATGCACGGTTAGGGCAGGGTACTCTTTTTTGCTTTTGTGGGTTGAGAGGACCACCAGCCCATCGCTTTCAAAATTAGTGGGAATTTCAAGTATATTTTCCACTTCTGTATCCACCAGGGTATGCCCCTTCCATTTCCACATACCCCCTGATTCTGAAAAGCATTCTTCTATGAGTATTTTTGCAGGGTTTGCGCTTGCAGCTATCCTGGAACTGAAGAGTATATGCATGGAATTGACCTCAGGAGCCTCCGGATTCCTTGACCCAAAACACTTATATAAATGTTCTGGCTTTTTATCTTCCATGATTAAGAAGTTCACCGATTTCGCCAGGTTCAAGGCCGCTGCAAAGGAGCACAAGATTATCAGCGACCTTGATAGCCTCTACAACCTGGATATCGTCTTTTACGAGGATTATGATGAGGATTACATGATTCTCAGCATCCCTTCGGTGGATGGTGCTCCCAACCAGATACTTATTCTTGCAAAGGACTTTAACCTTGCATACGTGCCTTCTGCAAGCAGGCGCTACAAGAAGCTTAAGCTATCAAAAGTGAGGAAAAAGAAATACCAGGCAAGCACCCTGCTGTTTTACGAACTTGTTTCGGCCGCCCTTGACTCTTATTTCCAGGAGCTTGCCCAGCTCAAGCGGAAGGCCCATGCTCTCCATGACTGCCCGGACATAGATGCGGTTGAAAAAGTTTCCAAGAGGAACCGCCATGTAAGGGATATTGCGGAGGATGTGCTCCGCCTCTGCATAGAAGCAGAAGAAGAGGAGTTCAAGTATGTGAACATTGATGTTATTCCTTATGAATTTGACATTCTCCTGGCCCGCGCCCGCCATCTGGTGGACCGCATAAAAGGGGTTAGGAGGGAAACAGATGTTCTCCGCACAAAATGTGATATTATAGAAACAAGGAAGCTTAACAAGCGCATTGAGCTGCTCACCAAGATCATGGCAGTCCTCACTGTAGTAAGCCTGATAATATCTGTCCCTAATACAGTAGCAACCTTTTACGGAATACCCATAATCGGGGAGGCTGCAGATATGGGGATAATTATCTGGCTTCTTCTTGTCTCAACAGCAATTGCCCTACTTATTTCATACATTTATGTGCGCGAGGTTCTCTAAAATGGACGACCGGCCGGAACACATAATCCTTTCTCCCTGCACAACCTCCAAGACAATTGAGATGAGGATAAGAGCTAAAATTGACCTGGAAAAAGCAGAAAAGGAACTTTCCCCGGACCACGATGTGCTGGCCAACACCTCTATATTCATATCCTTTGAGCACAAGGAAAAGCAGTTTACTCTTTATAAGAGCGGAAAAATCATAATAAAAGAAACCGATTCTGGTGAGGGAAAGCCCCTGCTTTTGGAAGTATTTGAATTGCTCAAGGAAAGGGGGTGCCTGCTTGAAGATTGATTTCCATGTGCACACCACCCATTCCCTTGATGCAACCATCCCTGTCCACAAGCTTGCGGAAAAATCAAAATCTCTGGGAATAACTCCGGCAATTACTGACCATTATTCAATGTCTGCTATCCCCCCCATGGAAAAAGAAAACACACAGTTTATTCCAGGAGAGGAGCTGCGGGTTTCTACCCACCTAGGATATGCAGACCTGATCGGGCTGTTTATGAATGAGGAGATTGAGAAAGGAACAGAAGTAAATGAAGCCCTTGACCGCCTTAAAGCCCAGGGTGCCCTAACCTATGCCCCCCACCCCTTTGACCCGATGAGGGCAGGCCTGCAGGATGAGGAGATCCTTAAAAAAATCCAGGTAATTGAGGTTTTCAATTCCCACTGTCTCTCTAGGTTTGATGAGCAGGCAGAGGAGTTTGCCCAAAAAGAAAACAAGCTGCGGGCCGCGGGAAGCGATGCCCATTTTCTCTTTGAATTCGGAAAAACATATGTGGAGCTTGAGCTTGATGAGCTGGAGCCAACCAAGCTCCTAAAAGCGCTTAAAAAAGGAAGGATACACGGGGTAAGGAGCTCCAAGATCCGTCGGATTGCCCACCGGTTTGCATCAAAAATCCTAAAACCACTTTTTTAGTGTATGCTGGCTTTCGGCTTCCTTTATTATGCCGGACATTTTTTCCAGTGGTCCCGAAACCCTCTCTTCGGAAAAATCGTGCTTTTCAACAAGCAGTTCCTTTACTTTTTCCCCGTCTGCCTCCTTCCATTTAAGCTCCCCGAGTTCCTTTTCCACCGGAGGGTCCAGAAAAAACCGGTAAACATCATCAATCCGCTCTTCAAATTCATAATCATATTTTTCCTTTAGGTGCTCTTTTACTTTTTCAAGGGTGTCGTACTCTTTTACTATTTTCAGCCCGGTTTTGGGACCTACTCCCTTTACCCCCCCATTGAAATCCGTCCCTTCCATGAGCCCAATGAGCACCAGCTGCTCCCGGCTTATCCCATATGTTTCCAGGGTTTCTTTTAGGTGTATTATCTCCGGGTAAACAGTTACATATCTGTTTTGCCTGGGGACCTTCCTTTTTCCGGTTATGGAGAGGTTGCGCACCAGTGCCGGGCACCCAAAGAGCAGGGAGTCATAGTCCTGTGAGCCCGAAGCAAAGCAAACCCCCTCTGAAACCATCCAGGCTGCTTCTGCTTCCCCCTCACTGAGGGCCTGCACCCAGGGAATTCCCATCCCTGAAAGCAGTTCTTTGCTCTCCTCAACCATTTCCGGAGTGAGCCGGGAGGTTGCCTGTGCATATTTTTTCGCTTCCTCTATTTTTTCTTCAGCAAGCGCCTTTTTCCATTTGAATTCCGCCTCTTTTTTTGCCTCCCTTCTTTCCGCAAGCTCCTCTTCCTTGAATTTCGGGGGCTTCCCGTCAAATACATAAACCGGCTTCAGCCCCCCGGAGACAAGTTTTGCGGTGCGGTAGAAGAGTCCGGAGAGGTGCCCGGTAACTCTTCCTTTGAAATCCTTGAGCGGGGTTCCGTCCTCCTGCCTTATTGAGGCGAGGAACTGGTAAAGCATGTTCATTGCGTCTATTGCGATGGGTTTTCCTGAAAAATCAGATATCTCTGCCCTGTGCTTTACCGCGAGGTCTCCAAGCTCAACTCCCATCTATTTCCCCTTCTTCTTGTTCTGCATTTCCAGCAT